>JAAWDX010000001.1 GCA_022794035.1 Lachnospiraceae bacterium
CATCATCACTGCCAGGTACTGTCTTACTCTCTTTTTCATCCTTTTCACGCTTCCCTTTCTTTCTTAGGCCCTTCCCCTGTGCCCTTTTATATGTATTGTTAAGATATTTTCCTTTATACTTCTTTAAGACCCCCTCCCCTCCCTTTTCGGCTCACCTTTTTTCCCTTTTTTTTATTTTTTTGCTTTTTTTCTTTTTCAATGCTATGATAAAACAAAAACTAAGGAGATTCTTGCCATGCCGCAGCCTTCCTATTATGAATTTGACCGCCTTGTCGACCGCCGCCATATGGGCAGCCTCAAGGAGGCCCTCGCTCCTCCGGGATGGGATCAAGGCCCCCTCCCCTCCTTCGATGGCGCTGAGATGGATTTTCCCACCGCTCCCAGTATTCTCCGGCAGATGCGTGCTCTCGTGGACAACGGCCTTTTCGGCTATACCCTAGCCGATGCTTCCTATCGCGAGCATGTTTGCTGGTGGATGAAGGAGGTCCGTCAATGGGAGATCCGTCCCGAATGGATCGTTCCCTCTCCGGGCACCATTCACTCCGTCGCCACCGCCATCCGCCTGCTCACTCAGGAGGGTGACGCCGTTCTCGTGCAAAGCCCCGAATATCCCCGATATGCACAAGCCATTTCGCGGCTCGGCCGCAAAGTGCTCACGTGCCCGCTCTTATGGCGCGATGGCCGGTACGAAATGGACTGGCAGCAGCTTGCGCTGCAGATGCCCCGGACCAAGCTTATGGTGCTGTGCAATCCGCATAACCCGACCGGGCGCGTTTGGTCGGCTGAGGAATGCGCCCGCCTGATGCAGCTTGCCGATGCCTGCGGAGCTAAGATTATCAGCGATGAAATCTTTGCGGAGGTCGTATGGGACGGGCACCGCACAACGCCATGCGGTCATATGACGATCACTTCTTTGGGGAAAACCTTTAATTTCACGGGGGTAAACCATGCGAACGTGATCATTGCTGATGAGGATCTGCGCCGGCAGTGGATCCTCCAGCGCGATGCGGATCATTTTGGCAGCATTGATCCTTGGGTATATGCGGCGATTAAGGGCGCCTATTGTCCCGAGGGCAAGGCATGGGTAGAGGCTATGCTCGCTTATGTGAATGAAAACCGGCTGCAGCTGCTGGCGCAGGATTGGTCCGGGCTAACGGCTGTTCGTCCAGAGGGGACCTATGTGATATGGCTGCGGCTTGCTGGCTTTGATACGGAGGAGGCGGCGCTTCGTTTTCTGCGGGAGGATGCCGGCATCATCGCTACGCCGGGCAGCGAATATGGCGAGACCGGATGGTTCCGCATGAATATGGCCACGCCGCATCGTTTTTGGCAAAAGGCAGTGGCGCAGCTGGGGCAGGCGCTGCGCCGTAGAGGGATTAAATAGCAGCAGCAAAAAACCGATATAAGCGCATCAAAAAATGTATGCCGCTTATATCGGTTTTTCTATTTGCAATGCTTTATGGCCAATCAAGATGGCGCTTTCGTCTGCAGATCGATTAACGATAATCACACCTTTGGCATTGAATCATGGGCATTTCCTTATTTTCCTTATAAAATATACCTGCCCATTTGCAGATGCTTTGTAAAATAGGAACTACCGACAGCCCTTTCTCAGACAAGGAATATTCAACTCTGGGCGGAATCTCATCATAGGATTTTCGTAAAACAATACCATTTGCAATCAAATCCTTTAAAGTAGCTGCCAGAACGGCATCTGTGATATTGCCCATTTCTTTGCGAATTTCACTGTACCGAAGCGTCCCTAGAGTTGCCAGCACACAAATGATACGTGAATTCCATTTGCCGCCAAATAACTCCATACCATACTCCAAGGGACAGCGGATATCTTTTTCCAGTTTCCTTTTATATGCCATATTTTGTGCTTCCTTCCTCTTACCTGCCAACAACAAAGCGGATGCAAGTCATTCCCTGCATCCGCTTTGAAATTCTCATTACAGGACTTTTTTATTATCTGTGCCGGGAGTCGTGACGATTACCTTCTCTGGTGTAATCATCAAAGCGCCTTTAGCAGTAGCGGCCCCATTAAACATTTTTTCTACCATGGTTTTGAAGGCGCTTACGACTTCCCCTTCGGTAACATAGCTGGCGATGCCTTGGATTTGATAGCCTTCCAGACTCTTTGCATCATATACGGAGATCGCAATCCTGCCTCCATTTTCCTGAATGTTTCTAAGCGTAGTTTCCAAAAATACATCTCCAACGACCAAATTCCCATCTTCCGTCACATCCTTAAATGCCACCGGTACTACATTGGGCTTACCACCCGCACAGGTCGCTAAATCCCACATATTGTCCTTCAGCAATTTTTTTACAGAATCATTCAACATTGTTATATCCTCCTATTATCAGGCTCATAACTGTGAGCCCCTGTGATACGCTTATTATAGCAAGGGTATTGATAAGCAGGAAGATATTAGCTATTTTATTAGCTACTATTAAATTTCATAGTGAATGCTTACATAATCGGAAACTCCAGCTTTTTAAGCTTTTCGAGCAGCTCGTCCACTTCTGAAGGCTGCTCATGGCTGGCTTCAATCTTCTGCCGGATTCCAAGCATGCGCATATCCGTAGAGGAGATAATGTCGGCACAGGCTTTGAGCTCCTTGCCGATCTCTTCTGCATTGGCGATTTCGTGCTTATATTTGAGCTGATGCTCCAGACTGGCCCAAAAATCCATGGCGATCGTACGGATCTGTACCTCAACTTCTACTTTTTTGGTCTGATTGGCAAAAAAGACAGGGACCGAAACGATCAGATGAAGGCTCCGATAGCCGTTTGGCTTAGGATTTGCAATATAATCCTTTTGCCGGATCAGTTCGATATCGTCCTGCTGAATCAACGATTTAGCCAGCAGGTAGATATCATCGACATAAGAGCAGATCACGCGCACGCCGGCTATGTCATGAATGTTATTCTCTATGTTTTCAACAGAAAGCGGCAGATGCAGGCGCTCCAGCTTGCCTGCTATGCTGGAGGAGCGCTTTAGCCGCGTATTGATGAAGTTGATTGGGTTGCGCTGATAGCGAATATTAAATTCGGTATTCAGCACCTCAAACTTGGTGCGAATCTCTTTGATGGCACAGGAATACGTCATGAGCATTTCCTTGTATTCAACCATTGTATTCATCAAGGTCTTGGATTGCTCGAACAGGGCATCGATGCCAAGGTCTTCCTGCGAAAGCAGCTCTGTGGAGAGGGCATGAATCGGAGCCGCCAGACTGGAAAGCTCTTCATCCTCTAGCGCTGCATGGTGCTGTATATTATGATCTTGCATTTGATTTCCTCCTTAAAATGTTCTGTGTCTTTATCATATCATATCGCCGGCGTATGTTCCAGCCAATATTTAGCGTTAAGCGCTTGACACCGTATTTTCGCCCGCGTATAATCGCTGTATCTAGCGCAAAAGCGCATAATAAAAGGAGAAAACTTATGAATATTCCTCGCTCCGAACACCCCAAGCCGCAGCTTCGCCGCGACAGCTGGCAAAGCCTGAATGGGCTCTGGCAATTTGAGATTGACAATGGCCGCAGCGGCCTTGCACGCGGCCTCGCTGGCAGTGATACTCCGCTTTCTCAGCAAATTCTCGTGCCCTTCTGCCCTGAAAGCAAGCTTTCCGGCATCGGGTACACGGACTTTATGTACGGCGTTTGGTACCAACGCAGCATTCAGATCTGTGCTGAGCAGCTGCAGGGCTGCATCCGCCTTCACTTTGGCGCCGTTGATTATCGCTGCACGGTCTATGTCAACGGCCAAGAGGCCGGCAAGCATACCGGCGGCTATACGTCCTTCTATTTTGATATCACGGACCTTTTAAAGGAAGGCGAAAACACGCTTGCCGTTTTTGCCGAGGACGATACTCGCGATCCTATGATCCCGCGCGGCAAGCAGAGCGAAGAATATTTTTCCCATGACTGCGACTACACGCGTACCACCGGCATTTGGCAAACTGTATGGCTTGAATTCTTGCCGGTCACGCATCTGGACAGCTTCCGCCTCTATCCCGATGCAGCCACGGGCAAGGTGACCATCATCGCCCAGCTTTGCGGCGCTGCCGCTCTGACAGTAAGGGCCCTATATGAGGGACGCACCGTTGGCGAAATCACGGCGGCCTGCAGCGGCGGCTCTCAGACGCTCTGCCTGCCGCTCAGCGAACGGCACCTATGGGAGGTCGGCTGCGGCCGGCTGTATGACCTGGAGCTGACCTACGGCGATGATCTGGTGCACAGTTACTTCGGCCTGCGCTCGGTGGAGCTGGATGAGCGCGTATGCCGCATCAATGGCAGGCCGGTATTTCAGCGGCTGATTCTGGATCAGGGGTTTTATCCGGACGGCATCTACACGGCGCCTTCGGATGCAGAGCTGATCGCCGATATCGAGCGCTCAATGGCGATGGGCTTTAACGGCGCGCGCCTGCACGAGAAGGTGTTTGAGGAGCGTTTTCTGTATCACGCGGACCGCCTGGGCTATATGGTGTGGGGCGAGTATCCCAACTGGGGCCTGCAGCACACGAGGCCGGAAGCGATCTATTCGTTCCTGCCGGACTGGCTGGAGGAGCTTGAGCGCGATTTCAACCATCCGTCCATCGTTGGGTGGTGTCCTTTCAATGAAACTTGGGATCTGAATGCGCATCCGCAATATGATCCGCTCCTGCGGCTCGTGTACCGCACGACCAAAACAGCCGATCCTACGCGCCCCTGCATCGACACCAGCGGCAACTATCATGTGGAGACGGATATTTTTGACCTGCATGATTACCGGCAGGAGCCGGAAGTGTTTGCCGGCTCCTATCCTAAGGATGGACCCATCACAATTCGATTTGCGGAGCGCCAGACCTACGGCGGCGAGCCGATCATGATCAGCGAATATGGCGGTATTGGCTATAGCCCTGCTGAAAAGGATGAGCTTACCAACCGGGATGATCTCGTAAATGAGAACGGCCCTGTGAATGAGGCCTGGAGCTATGGCAATGCAGCGGCGAGCGAAAAAGAGTTTATCGCCCGCTTTAAGGGGCTCACGGATGCGCTGCTGGATCATCCGCACATCATGGGGCTGTGCTATACGCAGCTGACCGATGTGGAGCAGGAACAGAACGGACTGTATACCTATGACCGGCGTCCGAAGGTGGATCCGGCGATCATCCATGAGATCATGACGCGAAAGGCTGCCATTGAAGAGGAAGTATGATGCAAAGTATAAGAATTTATGAAATGCCGGCTTGTAAGATGGTTTCATCCGGGGTAGGCATGTTTGAAGAAGAAAGGTTCAATTTGTTTGATCAATGGATATCTTCGCAAAAGCAGAGTCTATTCCCAAAGGATTTCCTATACTGGGCTGGCGAAGGCTTTGTTTGGTTGTATATGTATGAAGATGGAATGAAGGTTCCAGCCGCATTTGAGATAATAGATTTTCAAGGGGGCCTTTATGCTGTAGCGACCGATATAGACCAAAAAACGGATAGGGAGCTTATGGATACGGAGATCGATACATTCCTAAGCGCAAACGGACTTGAGCGCGATTCAGCACGTCTGGAATTAGGAAATATAATTACATCGGCGCTTACGAAAAAAATACTGGGATATGAACAGATGGACTATTATATCCCAGTAAAGGCCAAAAGCATTTCTTAAAAACGACTGAAGAACCTAGCTATTTCGTCTATTTCCGCCATTAGCGGCTGCTTTATTGGACGCTGAGATCGGCTCACTTCGCCCTCTGGATCACAACGGCCTGACTTTTCTGCGCCTGATAGGCGCGCTCTACACTTTCCTTTTTATAATAGGCCTGTTCGCCTCCCGTGGGATCGTTAAAAATATATCCCTCCTCATCATAGCCAATGAGCAGCAGGCAGTGCATGGGGTTGATCCATTCGATCTTTTTGCCGGTCTCCGTGTACCAATCGCGCAGATGGTAGGGCTCTTTCATATCGATCGTGCCCCAGAACACGACCGGCACATCCTGATCGATAAACCGTCTGCACAGCTCTTCGATGCTAAGTCCGTAGTAGGCGCTGGCCTGATAGCCTTCTAGCTTTTCGACTGCCTTCAGAATAACCGGAGCAAAACAGCCCCAGCCTTCGTTGGTATAGGGGCTTCCCGGAAATGCCTCCCAAGGATCGCATCCATGATATAAGCCGTCCTCGCCCAGCACCGGGGCCGCGCCGCGCGGCAAAAGCTCGTCCATAAACTGCTCTGGCGTGATTGCCAGCCCCAGGTATTGCAGCGCCATGACGGCTGATACGCTCTCGCAGCCTGTCGGATATTTGATTAGCTGACTGATAAACGGAACATTTTGAATTGTATGTTTCATTGGTTTCTCCTTTTTTTAATATTCTTAAGGCGGCTTAGCCCAGATTGCTTTGCCGCCTTTTATTATACCACAAGTTCAGCTCATTCTTCGCTGAACTTGGCAAGAAATCCCTGCGGGATTCTTGCGGTCGCCCTGTACCTGTATTATACCATGACGACACCGGAGTTTGACGCTTTGCGTCAAACTCATAAGGCGGCTCGGGTACTAAAATATCCTAAACTGCCTTGCCGCCTTTGCGCAGCACAATTACTTGATTAGCCAAAATATATCTGGCTGCGCTTATTTTATCATATATTGATTTCTTATTCTACTTTTTCCCATCCTTCTCTTATCATCTGCTGCAAAATCATAATATGGTACTCTTCATCATGAATGATTCGGTTCAGCACTGCATTGATGCAGTCATCCTGAATCATGCTGATGTGCAGTCTATATTGATGAATGGCGGCCTTTTCTGCCTCTATATCCGCCTGCAGCATCTGCGGAATCCACCTCGGCAGTGTCAGGCAAGCCGGCGACCAAAGGCCACTTGGCTGGTTTGTCTCGAAGCTGACCACTCCGCCAAGCAGATGGATCATTTCTCCAAGCTTCTGCAGGTGTACCATCTCTGCCATTGCAAGCCCCAGAATGGTTCGCGCCAGAGGGCAGTGCTCGCCGGACATACGGTTTTCATTATTGATATACTGCAAAATTGCTGACAGCTCTGATACTGACCCGCAATAATCGTCCATCAACAGATCCGCATATCTTTGATTTTTGCTCCTCACCTGAATCGGCGGATACGGCAGATCCATCATAATCGGCCTGATTCCTGCCATATTGCAATCATTGATAAACGGATTTTTATTTTTTTCCATGCGCAAAGATCCTCTCTGATCATATGATATATCCAATACTATGTTTGTCGTCGCTGCGATAGCACTGCTTTCTCTTTATGGTAGTTGCACCGTTGCACTGGTTAAGATTTAGAGAATATAACGTGCACATGCCCGTTACCGGCTGATTGAAATCGGCGCTTTAACGTGCCAAACGCTTCATTTGACACGTTACGAAGCAAAATCTCCTTGCGGGTTAACGGAGAAAATTGAATTTTTCTCCGTTAAATCACAGAATAAGCTTTCTCAACAACGTATCAAATGCACCATATGATCCGTTAAAAATCTAAATTTCAAGACACGCTAACGCCTATAAAAAACTTCTTGACAGAAATGCCTCTAAGTGCTATGATAATTGGCGTTATAAGTTCTATGCAGTTGTGGCGGAACTGGCATACGCGCTAGACTAAGGATCTAGTGTCCATTTAACGACTTGAGGGTTCGAGTCCCTCCAACTGCACTAAAAAGTAGAAATCCGAACCTTTTCCTCATTGGGAATGGGTTCGGATTTATTGTTTTTATCAGCAAAATATGCCGACGTACAATGGCGAAAAGAAATAGCTGTAATTAACAACAAATCATTGAGTTGATGCTTTTGACTACCATGCATATACATACGGAAATCCAATATGAAGAATAGTATAGAATAATTTAAACAAACTTCTTGACTTTGACGCAACGTCAAGTGATACACTGTTTGTAGGAAAGAGAGGGGTAAGTATGAGTTTAATCAAAATAACCGATCTCTGTGCACAGCTCGGACTATCGTCAAGAACACTGCGTTATTACGAGGAAGCTGGACTTATCACAAGCGTTCGTCCACAGTATGAAAAATATCGCTATTATGATGAGCAAAATGTTCAGCGATTACGTCAAATTATGGTACTTCGCAAAATGCAGATATCGATCAAGGATATCATACGAATTTATGATAGCCGTGAAATGTCGGACATTACACAGGTTTTTGTGGACAAGCTTAGTGAAATTGACCGCAAGGTCACAGCGTTGTCTGAACTAAAACGCATCATTAACGACTTTTTATATAAGATGATTGAAAAAGGCATTAAGCAAATCACCGCTCTGCATCTTTTGTACGAGGAAATGGACAAGCAGCTCACCGTGCGTGAAAGCATCGGCATGGAACAGCTTTCCGAGGTATCGGAAGAACTTGTACGACCGCTTGATGTTTCTATTGTAAAACTACCGAAAATGCGTGTGTTGTCCTCATACCTTAAAGCTGGTTTGCGAAACTCTAACACCGATGCTTTTTCACGTTATATTCAGATGAAGGGTATAAGAACGGATTATCACGAAAGTTTTGAGTATCAGGAAAACGAACATGATGTTATGATCTCAAAAATTGCCGACGATTTTGTAAACGACAGTGACTTTACAGATTTTATTTTTGACGGAGGTCTGTTTGCCGCGGTAAATTTATATCTCGACAATGATATGAATCAATCGTTTCGTTCTCTGATAAAAAGCTTTGACGAAAATAAGTTTTATCAAATAGATTACACACCGGATGGCAATCTGAGGCACGCCGCCATAACGGAAAATCTTATCTCTCCCGACGAACGCAGACAGCTTGTCGCTTTATATGTTCCGGTAAAAAAACGGATTCCAGATGTGACGCTTTATCCAAGGCCTATCGAGATCACGGATATTACAATAGACGAGATTAATAATCAAAATCCGCTATTGTGGGAAAAGGAAGTTGCATTTGATAAAATTACGCCGATCAACGACCCCCATTACCGAGTACTTGACAGCGGTGAAGCTGAATATACCGGTTGGATTTCCACACGGACACTTAACACAAATGTATCCGTAAAGCTGCCGTTCCGGGTGGATATAGATTTTCGCGTACCAATGAATGACGAGCAGTTTGGCTACGGTGACAGCGAAGGCAGCATTATTTTTTATCACGGCTCCGACAGCTATAACAGCGGCGTAAACCTCGGAATTATGGATTTTGGTATCAATATGAATAACCGTTCGATCTGCCATGAAGAAGCAATCAGCTTTCACCAGCCGATTTTTCACGATCTTTATAATTTCCCGAACAGGGGCTGGATCAAGCCGAACGAATATAATCATGTCACATGGATCATCGGCCAAAAACATTTGTCGGTCATAATAAACGGAGAAATACGGTATTGCGGAACTGATTTTCCGTATATGTTCCTTGATCTGAATCGTGAAGAAGCATATCCTATTGTTATTGGATCAAACGGTCAAGGAATGAAATATTTCAAAAAAATCAGGGTTTCACAGCTTGCGTATTCTCAAACAAATAAAATAAAGAACGGAGAATTGACCATGAATACAAAGCAAAGCAATAACTTAATTCCCATTATTCACCGTCTTATCACAGATGAGTATGGTGAAAATTACTGGTTCAACGGAAGTGCCAGATATGTAATGGAATGTCTGGGAGAAAAGGAGTTTGATTATCTGCTTTTTGCAGGACTTACTGGAGACGTATTTGCTCAGCATTACAAACAACCATTTGCCGGCGATGGCGTGAACACACATTATCAGCTCAACGGTGACGGTAAATTCTTTGAGAATGTTTTTGAAAAGTGCGGTTATGCAGCCACGTATGTTTTCAGCCGTGACCTTCACAAAAATAAAGAGATGTATCTGAAAACACTCATGGCCTATATTGACAAAGGGATTCCCGTTATATCCATGGGATGTCCGCCGGATCAACCGTACGGTGTGTTTGTCGGTTATGAGGAATACGGAAAAACACTTATATACATTTCAGGAAATAACAGCGAGCCTCAGCGCATTTCATGTGATAAAGCGATAGGATATGATACGGATATAAGTGGCTGGATATTTGTAGGTGAGAAAAAAGAACAAAAGGATATTGCAGAAATTTACCGTGAAGCAATTTATGCGCTTCCGCAGCGTCTGACAACTGACAACGATAAATATTGTTTTGGTGCGTCGGCTTTCCGTAGATGGGCAGATGACATTGAAAGCGGATATTTTGAGCAAATAAAGCCTGAGGAATTTGATCCGTGGTCAATGTACACCAATTTCGTTTGTGTGCTTGCTACAAACGGCAGCTGTTGCCATGACTTTTTAAAGCGCACAAATGAATTAAACCCAGATATGACATATCTTGATGATATTAGTCTCTTATATAAACGCACTGCTGACATTTGGAACAACGATGGCGGAAATGATCTTGAAGCTCTCGGAGGAGGTTTCAACATAACACTTGAAGCGCTGCAAACACCTGAGAAACGAGAAAAGATCGCTGCAAGAATTCGTGAATGTGGAGATATTATTGATGAGGTTGTAAAAATACTGAATGAAAATGCAAAGGAGAATAAAAAATGAAATAAGTTCTATAATCCCACATACCTGTGCCCTTATGCATCACGATGATGGTGAAGTTGACATTATTATGGAAGGAGCGCTATACCTCATGAGTCAATTTCTGATAAAAGAAATAGAAACAGAGCAGGAATTAAGGGATGTTCTCCGGCTCTGCTACCGCATCTTAGGAGAAAGCATTCCGGAAATATATGGATATGCAGCTTGGCGTGAGCGTTTTCTAAATGGTATGCAGCCATTGGTATATGCCATAAAAGATAATAAAATTGTTTCCGCCGTTTTAGGGCGCGCTGAAAATCCAGAAAATATTACTATTGGCTTTGTCGCTTGTCACGAGAACTATCGAAGACAAGGCATTACCAAAGCACTCATGCATCATTTTGAAGACTGCGCCAAAAAGCAAGGCTACCAATATGTCACACTTGGCTCCCATGCAGATGTATTTTATGAAAAATGCGGATACCATAAAATATTTGAAATAAACGGTCAAAACATTTATCAAAAAGAATTATAAAAAGGCGGCGTAAAGTTTGCTGATTAAGGGAGTGGTGGATATGCGTAAATATTACCTTGACAACTTAAAAAGCTTCATCATTTTACTGCTCCTTCCCTATCACGCCGCCATGTCTTGGAACACATGGGGTGAACCAAACTATATATTTTTTGAGGGCAATAAACTGCTCAGCAGCATCGTTGTATTGATCAATCCATATTTTATGCCGCTTTTATTTCTTATTGCAGGCATAACTACAAATCTTGCTTTACAGAAAAGAACAACGACGCAATACATTCTGGAAAGGTGCAAAAGATTGCTGCTCCCTTTTATACTGGGAACCGTATTTCTCATGCCTGCAATGACCTATCTTGCTGCTATTTTTAATTATGGCTACAAAGCAGAGGGATTGATCCAGCATTATCTTATTTTCTTCACCAAATTTACCGATTTAACGGGCGCTGACGGCGGTTTCTCTGTAGGCCAATTCTGGTTTTTGATTTATCTTTTTATCATTTCCTTGCTGTCAATCTCCATAATTCAAGTACAAAAAAAGATCATGCCTCGCTTAAAAAGCCATATACCGCTTCCTGGCATCTGTTTTTTAGGTCTGCCCTTGCCCTTTTTACACGAACTGCTCTCCATCTCTGGAAAAAGCCTAGCTGCTTATACCTATCTCTTCCTAATAGGATATTATATCTTCTCAGATGAGCATACAGTCGATAAAATAAAAAAATATAAATGGACTTTCCTATTTATCGGGATGTCTGCTGCTATTTTAAATACCTATCTATTTATTTGGTCTGACACCCCGTATCCGTTTCTAAATGGGCTTGCTAAATGGATTGCCGAATGGTTTATGCTCCTTGCCCTGCTTGGAATCGGAAAGGAATATCTAAGCTCTAACGGAAGGATAGCCAGATACTTATCACGCCGGTCATTCACTTTCTATACCTGGCACTTTATCTGGCTCGTATTATTTCAATATCTCATGTCTGGAATTTTCAGGAATCATATACTGCTGCTGTATCTTCTGCCTCTTATTCTATCCTACCTTGCAACATTCCTATGCTGTGAAATATCCATTAAGATACACCTTCCATAAACGGCCCTGCTAAAATTTCCCCTCATCACCTCTGGCACCTCGGGCAATACACGCTGCTTCTGCCGCCGACCACCTTTTTACAAAGCGGTTCTCCGCAAACCGGACAAGGCTTTCCTTTCTGTCCATATACCTGCAAAAACGGCGTGTTGCGGTAATCCCGCCCCCTTGTCTTTAGATACTCCTCCGCCGTTATTGCATTTTTCTCCGTATAAAAGCGTAAAACACTTGGAATATACTCTGCTAAACGCTGCCATTCTTCTTCCGTCAAACTGCAGGCTGTCCGAGCTGGGTCAAGCTTTGCTCTAAATAAGATCTCATCCGAATAAATATTTCCTATTCCAGCAACCATGCTTTGATCAAGCAAGCATTCCTTAATCGCCCTTTTCCTCTTTCCCAGACTCTTCTGCAGATACTCCGCCGTAAGATTCTCGTCAAACGGCTCTAGCCCCAACTTGGCAATCCCGCTATATGGATCCTCTTCTTCCGCCCGAATCAGCCAAAACCGGCCAAAACGCCGCATATCTGAAAAACGCAGTTCCCGTCCATCGCTCAGCCGAAAAACAACATGGGTATGCTTTTCCAGCGGCAAATCTGCCGGCGCCACTAATAGGCCTCCCGTCATACGCAGATGCAAAGTCAAACAACCGCCATCCTCCAGCAGGATGCGGATAAATTTTCCCCTACGCGCCATGCCTGCAATTTTCTTTCCTATAAGCATGGTGCTAAACTCCTTCGCCGAAGGATACGCAATGACATCCGGATGATGTATCATCACCTGCGTAACCAACAGCCCCCGAATCTGTGGCCCGATCACTCGGATTACCGTTTCCACCTCTGGTAGTTCAGGCATTTCCTTCTTCTCCTATCGCTCTAAAATCCAGCGAATTCCCGCTGCTGCTCTTGCTGCTGTATCTTTATAGTGATTTCCCGGATTCAGCTGAAAAATCGTGCTGATTCCTTGTGCCCTGTAAAATGTTTCTAGCTCCTGCGTGCTTTCCTGTACGGTTTTCAGCACCGGATGCCGTGTTTTACACTCTTTGCCGCCAAGAGAAAAATATAAACCCTCCGGCCGCGTTCTCATCTCATGCGATACGGCATACTCTTTAAAGCCGGAAAACCAAAACGACCCCGACATGCTGGCCGCTCTCGAAAACAGGTCTGTTTGATAGAGAGAATAAACAGCAAACAGACCCGCCAGCGAATAACCGACAATCCCCCGCCATAAAACCCGTCCTTTTACCTCTTTTTCAGCCTGCGGGAGAATCTTCTCTGTCAGCACCTTCAGATACTCCCCTGCGCCGCCTGAAAAATCTGTATCCCCTGCAAAAACAGCCGGCGCGCTCCATGGCGACATGTCATGATTCCAATCCAGCTCGCTTATGGTCACTAAAGTAAAATCCGGACATGCCTGCTCCTGCAGTATATGATGCACCTTTTCTCCTTCCTCATCGAAAGTATTAAAATAGATAACCGGCCGATCAGGCAAGGTGCTTGGGTACAGCATAATTTTCCTATTTTCTATGATAAATTCCTGCATCATCTATTCCTTTTCTGCATCCAAGGGCCTCTCATTGCCCGCATAAATCATATGGACTAAAAATATGCTTGTTCCCTCTTCATATTTCTTCTGTCCGTCCTGATAAAATCCGTATCTTTCGTAAAAACGCAGTGCCTTTGTATTTTTTTCCAGTGCCCATAGATGCTGTGCTTCTTTCTCCCTAATTGCAAATTGGAGCAGCTGTCTGCCAATTCCCTGGTTTTGAAAAAAGGAATCAACATAAAGCTTTCTTACTTCCTGATGCATCACATAAATAAATCCCTTTATGACCATATCTTCATACACATAGGTATGCTGCATAAAATCCATATTGTTTCTAAATTTCTCTGCCACAGAAAGCACGTTAAATTCTCGAAAAGAATATTCAATATCCTGAAAGATCGGGAAATAGTTGATTCGATTGTTGTAAACTATGATTTCAGCAATCCTTCCAATGTCACTATTTTTTACTTTTCTTATCATTGCCCTATTCCTTTTTACAGCGGTATAAATACATTATAGTCAAGCCGTTTTCTTTTGTCAAAACATCTGTTTTTGCCATTTTACTTCGCAATGCTTTATTCCGCAAGTTACTCTTTTTTTTGCGTTTTCTCTTGTTTTTTGCCGCCTCTTATGGTATCATATCGCAGGTAATTCGGTGGGAGCAAGGACGCTCCCATAGGAAAACCGTAATTCTAAGCCTCGGCCGCTGCCGAACTGCCGCTTGGAGTTACGGCTTTTTAATAAGCTTTTATACAGGGAGGAAGCTATGAAAAGAGAAGACATTCATAAAGTACTCATTATCGGTTCCGGCCCCATCATCATCGGTCAGGCCTGTGAATTTGACTATTCCGGCACGCAGGCGTGCAAAGCGCTGCGCAGCCTGGGATACGAAATCGTACTCGTCAATTCCAATCCCGCCACCATCATGACCGATCCGGACACGGCGGATATCACCTACATCGAGCCTTTAAATCTGGAGCGTTTAACACAAATCATCGAGAAGGAGCGCCCCGACGCGCTGCTCCCCAATCTGGGCGGACAATCCGGCTTAAATCTGTGCTCCGAGCTCAGCAAGGCCGGCGTGCTCGACCAATACGGCGTTAAGGTCATCGGTGTGCAGGTCGATGCCATCGAGCGCGGCGAGGACCGCATCGAATTTAAAAAGACGATGAACAGCCTCGGCATCGAGATGGCCCGCAGCGAGGTGGCCTACACCGTTGACGAAGCCTTGTCGATCGCAGATCAGCTCGGATATCCCGTAGTACTGCGTCCGGCTTACACCATGGGTGGCGCCGGCGGCGGCCTTGTATATAATAAAGAAGAACTGCAGACAGTGTGCGCACGCGGCCTGCAGGCCAGTCTGGTCGGTCAGGTGCTGGTAGAGGAGTCCATCCTCGGCTGGGAAGAGCTGGAGCTTGAGGTGGTGCGTGATGCCAAAAACAACATGATCACCGTCTGCTTCATCGAAAACATCGACCCGCTCGGCGTACATACCGGCGATTCCTTCTGCAGCGCGCCCATGCTCACGATCTCGCAGGATGTGCAGAAGCGCTTGCAGGAGCAGGCGTATAAAATCGTTGAGGCCATCGAGGTAATCGGCGGCACCAACGTGCAGTTTGCGCACGATCCCGTAAGCGACCGCATCATTGTCATCGAAATCAATCCGCGTACCTCCCGTTCCTCCGCGCTGGCCTCCAAGGCCACCGGCTTTCCGATCGCCCTCGTATCAGCCAAGCTGGCCTGCGGCCTGACGCTGGACGAGATCCCCTGTGGCAAATACGGAACGCTGGACAAATATGTGCCGGACGGCGATTATATTGTACTCAAATTTGCACGCTGGGCCTTCGAAAAATTCAAAGGCTCTCAGGACAAGCTCGGCACCCAGATGCGCGCCGTGGGCGAAGTCATGAGCATTGGCAAAACCTATAAAGAAGCCTTCCAGAAGGCCATCCGCAGCCTCGAAACCGGGCGCTACGGCCTTGGCGGCGCCGTCACCAAGTTCGGCGACCTCGGCGCTATGAGCAAGGACGAGCTGCTCGCTCTGCTGCATGATGCAACCAGCGAGCGCCAATTCATCATGTACGAAGCGCTGCGCAAGGGCGCTACCGTAGATGAGCTGTATGCGCTCACCAAGATCAAGCACTACTTTATCGAGCAGATGAAGGAGCTCGTAGAAGAGGAGGAGCAGATCAAGGCTCATGCCGGCGCTCCGCTTCCCTCCGATATGCTGCGCCAGGCCAAGCTCGACGGCTTTTCCGACCGCTATCTTTCTCAGCTTCTTGGCATCAGCGAGGACAGCATCCGCGCACAGCGCGAAAATGACGGCGTGACCGAGGCCTGGGAAGGCGTCCATGTCAGCGGCACTGAGGATTCGGCCTACTACTATTCCACCTATCATATCGAAGATAAAAGCCCCGTGAATACCGACAGACCCAAGATCATGATTTTGGGCGGCGGTCCCAACCGCATTGGGCAGGGCATTGAATTCGACTATTGCTGCGTACACGCAGCGCTGGCCCTGAAAAAACTCGGCTTTGAGACAATCATCGTCAACTGCAATCCGGAGACCGTTTCTACCGATTATGATACCTCTGACAAATTGTATTTTGAGCCTCTGACGCTGGAGGATGTGCTGAGCATCTACCGCAAAGAAAATCCGATCGGCGTGATCGCGCAGTTCGGCGGCCAGACGCCTCTGAATCTGGCGGATTCGCTGAAGGCAAACGGCGTGACCATCCTTGGCACTACGCCTGAAACCATCGACATGGCTGAGGATCGCGACCTGTTCCGCGCTATGATGGATAAGCTGGGCATTCCGATGCCGGAGGCCGGTATGGCTGTTACGGTGGAGGATGCACTGCAGATCGCCAACCAGATCGGCTATCCCGTGATGGTGCGTCCCTCCTTTGTGCTGGGCGGCCGCGGTATGGAAGTGGTGTACGATGATGAGGCGCTGACCTTCTATATGAAGGAGGCTGTTGGCGTAACGCCTGACCGTCCGATCCTGATCGACCGCTTCCTGCATCATGCAACTGAATGCGAGGCCGACGCCATCAGCGATGGTGAGAACGTGTTTGTTCCGGCTGTGATGGAGCATATCGAGCTGGCCGGTATTCACTCCGGTGACTCCTCCTGCATCCTGCCTCCGCAGTCGCTGAGTCAGGAGCAGATTGAGACGATTAAAGAATATACGCGCAAGATTGCCCGCGAGCTGCATGTTGTGGGCCTGATGAATATGCAGTATGCCATCGAGGACGGCAAGGTATTTGTGATCGAAGCCAATCCGCGTGCTTCTCGCACGGTGCCGCTGGTTTCCAAGGTCTGCGGCATCAATATGGTGCAGCTGGCAACCGAGATTATGACCGCTCCGCTGCAGGGCCGCAAATCCCCCGTGCCGGAGCTGAAGGAAAAGAATATCCCCTACTATGGCGTAAAAGAGGCGGTATTCCCCTTCAATATGTTCCAGGAGGTTGATCCCGTGCTCGGACCGGAAATGCGTTCTACCGGTGAAGTGCTTGGCTTGTCATCCAACGTGGGCAAGGCTTTCTATAAGGCACAGGAGGCCACCCAGACGCGCCTGCCTCTGGCCGGCACAGTGCTGCTGAGCATCAGCCACCGCGACAAACCGGAGCTTCTTGAGGTGGCGCAGGGCTTCCATGCCCTTGGCTTTGCCATCATTGCGACCGGTTCCACCTATGACCGCATTGTAGAGGCCGGCATCCCGGCGCAGAAGGTGGCTAAGCTCCAGGAGGGCCGCCCCAATGTGCTCGATAAAATCACCAACGGCCGCATTGATCTGATTATCAATACGCCTCTGGGCAAAAAAGGAAGCGCAGATGACAGCTACATTCGCAAGGCCGCCATCAAGCACCGCATTCCTTATATGACTACCATGGCTGCTGCTAAGGCTACGATCCAGGGAATCAAGGCCATCAAGGAGTCCGTCGGCAACAACGTGCACTCTCTACAGCGCTATCATGAAAAAATTACAGATAAGGCCTAATCGGCAATAAAGTCAACCCTCCCCTGCTGAATGAAAAGTTTTCAGCAGGGGAAGTTTGATGAAAATTTCGGAGGAAAAATAAATAGAAATGATGAACATAGTCATACGAGAAATTGAAAGTCAAGATTATATATCTGTAGCAGCAATTTGGCGTGACGTACTTGACGTTTCAGCAGCAACGGATGAGGCTGTGATTAAAACATATGAGAAGATGAAAGGCGATGAACGTTACCACACATTTGTTGCCGATATAAATGGAACGGTTGTTGGCTTCGCCACGACTGCCGAAACCTTAGCGGTCGGATTTCCAAATGGTTATATCAAGATGAACGGACTTGCCGTGCTGCCTTCATTTCAGCATCAAGGCATTGGAAAAATGTTAATGAACCGTGTTGAGGAATTAGCAAAAGAACGTGGCGCCTCACGCATCGGGTTGGCATCGGGCTTTCAGCGAGCTGGTGCACATGCATTTTATGAACGCTTGGGCTACCAAAAATTATCATATTGGTTTCATAAAAATCTTTAACACTATAAAAAGAGGCGGGCAGCTGCGGCAAGTAAGCAGCTGCCTTTTTTGTGTATCACCCTAGGGTGTTACCCGCATTACCGCGGCTGTCCGTTCACGTTTTTAACGTCTGCGCCTTCTGCGATCGACAGCGTGCCGGAGCAGTCCACATTTTCCACAATGCAATCCGGTCCGATGATCACATTATGCCCATTAACCGTCTTTGCTTCGATCCCGTCAATATCAATTTCGGTAGCTTCAATCATTTCAATCTTACACAGCTCATGGCTCCGTTTAAAAAACGCATGCCGCTTCTTAGTATCGCAGTGCACATTCACTCTCTCACCCACGCTCTCCTTGGCCGACAGAAGGCCCTTGCCCTCTACCAGATCTGCTGAAATCTGCTCCTGCGCGGTGACAACCCCTTTACAGAAAACATGATCGGCCTCCACATTATCCTTAATCGTGCACACGCCATCCACCCGGATATCCGCACCCTTCACTCTGCCTGTCACCGTAAGCACGCCGCCGAGCACAATATTCTCCTTTGCCTCGACCATACCGTTTACCGTAACGACTCCGTCGATTTTCGCGCTTTGCGCGTGGATATCTCCGTTACAGGTGATTACGCCGTCCATTATAAGCTCGTCGTAGCTGCCTCCGCCAACCGTGCTTACGCCACTGATTTTATTGATTGCCATAAGATGCTCCTCCTAATTTGAATAAATTTTTGTATTTTACCATCAGCGGGTCTGCGATGCTGCTCCACGCCTGCATGGTAAGCTGGATTGTCTGATCGAATGCCAGCGCTCCTGTTCCTTTAAAGATTACTAAATGATAGCTCCCGCGCAGCGGGAAAACTCCGATGGCTCCACTGCTGCCGCCAGGAATCGGTTGGGGCAGATTGGCAAGCAGTTCCTCCTGCTCCTGCTCCGGGATTTGCTTCTGACCTGTGATAAAGATGGCTACCGTCAGCTCTTCTAATGAAACCCGTTCTTTGCCGAGCAGCTCCGGCAGCTTTGTGCGCCACTGCTCGGGCAGCTCCTCGATCTGCGCCAGAGCCTCTGCTGTGAGGCCTCCCTCCTGCGTTGTTTGCTCGGCAAACATTTTTGCAAGCTCTTCCATTGAATGCTGATCCTTCAGCTGCAGGATCGTTTCAATGCGGCTAAGGATCTGCTCTCTGGGGAAGAAGGTTTCCTGCCCGGTATAGGACGCCTTTTTGATAAACCATTCTTCCGGAATGAGCTGCTGCCGTTTCCAGCGATACAGCTGTCCGTAGGAAATCCCGGTTATTGCCAGCAGATCTTTTTTAGATATCAGATTCATGCGCTCTCCTTTCTAAGCGGCCTGCTTTGTAATGTAACAATGTTTCGTGATTGTATAGTAACATAACATTGTTTTATTGTCAAGCGGTTTTTTGAAAATATTTTATTGGGGGCTTTCTTTCCAGTTATTCTGCATGTCGATGAGTACTGAGCTGGGGCTTGCACCAGCATGCAGAGCGTGTTTTTGCATGTCGGTAGATATTGGAATTGGGGGTTACATCAGCATGTAAAATGTACATTTGCATGTCGGCGGACATTGGAATCAGAACTTGCACCGGCATGCAAATCACATACTTGCATGTCGGTGAACATTAAAAACCGCCTCCCCATCAGCATGCATTTTTTGCCAAAACAAAAAAGCTACAATACTCCCTTTCGGTATCTTGTAGCTTTATGCTTTCTTCCTATACTAATAGGACTATATATGCTCTCCTATCATCTTTTCCATCCAAATCATATCGTACCATCGCTTAAACTTATACCCGCATTGATGAAATCTGCCAACCTCGAGAAAGCCCAGATGCGCATGAAACTCTGCACTGTTTTTAGTCAGATATTCATCCTCTGCCACCGGATAGGCGATGCAAGCGTACAGATTCAAAATTCCCATCTGCCCCAGCTTTTTCTCCAGTGCTCCATACAGCGCTCTGCCCATGCCGCATCTTTGCGCATTCCGATCCAGATAGACCGACAGCTCGCAGCAACGGCTATAGGCCGCCCTTTCGTGGAAAATGCCTGCATAAGCGTACCCCTCGATCCTGCCATCCCGCTCTGCCACCAGATAGGGATAGTGCTGCATCGTTTTAGTCATGCGGCTTTGGAATTCTGCCAGTGACGGAACATCATATTCAAAAGTAATCGCTGTATTTTCAACATAATACGCATAAATCTCTAAAATGCGCGCCGCATCCTCTAAGCTAGCCTCTCGAATTCGCACCATTTTATTTATCTGCTCTCCATACGCCCTTTTTTTCGGTTTCGTCAAATTCTACCGTTACCCTGCCTGTTTCCTTCAGCCATGCCAAATATGAACGCACCGTGCTTCCTACCAGTGCATACTGCTGAAAATTGATCCTCAGCTGATATGCCTGAAACAGCCGTGCCAGCAGGTCCTCAAAACATATGGGCTCCCTGCACAGGTCCACAATGCGCTCCGCAATTTGCTTTACCTGCTGCTCATTATACTGCGCAAGCGGCCGAATATCCTCTGCCGGCGCCGTATGCGACGGAATAAACAGCTTTGCTGCCATATGCTGCACAGCCTCCAGCGTCTCCAGATATGCGCCCACGTCGTAGATAAATCCAATCCCGTATTTGTCCAGCGTCTCCCGGCTCGACAGACAATCGGCCAGATATACCACATCATCCGGCGTGCGAAATCCTGTCATGCCAAACGAATGCCCCGCGAGCGGAATGATCTCTATCTCCTTAGGGAAGGCATCGTCTGCAAAATCGCTGACCTCGCTTTCCTGCGCCAGCAGGAATTTGTGACGGAGCTCCTTGCATGGGTATCCTCCGTAAAGAAATGCCGGCTCCAAGACCGGGTGACGGATAAAATCTGCCTCGATCCCGGTTGAAAACACTTTGCAGCCGGTCTGCTGCTGCAGATAATGATTGCCCCCAATGTGATCGGCATGGGAATGCGTGTTCAAAATCCCGCGCAGCTGCCAGCCGTTTTCGTCCAGCACCTTCTTAACCTTTTTGGCGGCATCTTTGTCGCTGCCGCTGTCGATTAGATATATCTCATTTTCCGCTGCACGGTAGAAGCCAATCTTGGCCGGGCAATCTATATAATAGCTTCTTTCCGCTGCCTGACATAATTCGTACATTATGATTCCATCCTCTCAATTTCGCGCTTTAAGCGGGCCACCGGCAGGCCCATGACGGTATAAAAATCACCGATAATGCCTTTGACAAGCAGCGCGCCGCGCCCCTGAATGCCGTAGGCCCCAGCCTTGTCCATAGGATCGCCGGTCGCCACATATTCCTTGATTTCCTGCTCCGACAGCGGATAAAACTCAACCTGCGCCTCCTCCGTAAAGGCATATTTTACATTCCGATAACAGAGGCAGCAGCCTGTCCGCACCACATGCCGGCGCCCGGAGAGTCGCCGCAGCATCTCTTCGGCCTCTTCCGCATTACGCGGCTTGCCCAGCATCTGTACGGCGCCGCCCTCCTCTACAAACACACCTGTATCACTGCCAATCACGAGCGCCTCCGGATGCTCTGACGCGACCGCCTGCGCCTTGATGCACGCCAAATATTCCGGCGCCTCCGAAAGCGGCAGAAAATCCGGCACAACCTCCTCGATGTCCGCCGCCTGTATGTCAAAATCCTCATAAATCCATTGCAGCAGCTCCCTGCGCCTTGGCGAGGCCGAGGCCAAAATCACCTTTTCAATCACTATTCTTCTCTCCTTTATTCAGCAGCGCCGCCAGCTCCGCCGCCGACTGATTGTAATATTCTATCACAAAATCCCTTTCCTTTGTATATTCCAGACAGCTGATCGCCGCATTTTTTAGCGCAGACCTGCCCGTCTGCGTCATCTCTCCTCGCAGATACGCCAAAAAAATGTGACTGATCTCACCATGACTGACCAAAATCAAATCGCGGCCAGCCTGCGCCTCTGCCAGCCTGCGCACTCCCTGCACAATCCTCGCCTCCGCTGCCAGGCGATCCTCCAGCCCCGGAAAACAATCATCCGGATAAAGGCGCTGCCGCTCCTCCCGCGCGAGTCCGGACGCCGCGCCGTAATCCCGCTCCAGCAAGACATCGTCCGTCTGAATCACGCCGTCATACGAAAGCTCCCTGCCAATCAGTCTCGCTGTTTCCACCGCCCGCTGCAGCGGACTGGAAATCATTGCCGGGCCGTGCCCGGAAAAAGGATACAGGCTGATCGCCTTGCCGGCATCTGTCGCCTGCCGGCGGCCCGCATCGTTAAGAGGCACATCCTCGCGCCCCTGCAGCCGTCCTTCTGCGTTCCATGCCGTTTCACCATGTCGTACGATTATGATCTTCATTTCTGCCTCCGCCTGTATAGTTTGCCTTATTATACCGGCCTTTTCTCTGAATCGCAAGCCTGATATAATTGTATCAATTTTGTAACAATTGACCCGCCCTTTTTGTTCGCCAGAAGACAAATTCCGAACGTTAAAAAACGTCGAAAAGTCACTGTTTATGCTGCTTTATGAGATTATTGTCAAAATGACTTGACGAAATGATTATTTTACCGTATAATAACAAAAGTATTACATTTGTTACAAAGTGCATGAAGACTCCCTTTAATTTGAAAGGAAATAATTTCCGTGATTTGTAGAAAAAAGAACCTTAAAGCGTTTCGCTTATTAATATGTCTTGCATTTGCAATCGCTGTATCGTCGGTGTTCCTCAACATCGAGCCTATGGCTTCAGAAGCTCCTGAGGAATTTCTGGCATCTCTTGAACAGAACGCCTCAGAAGAGGATGCTCAGCGGCTGACACAGGGCTATGGCTCTTCCTTTGCTCCTCTGAGTACAGAAAAGGATATTTACAAGCCGCTCAGTGCCGGTCAAACATCTAATGCAGATGACCAATCTGCTTCTACGATGCCGGCCACCGCACCGCAGCCTGATGCTACGAATACCCCATCTACTGAGAGCGATACTGCTATCGAAACTCCAACTGAAGAGAGCTCTTATTCTGAAGAATCTTCTGTTGATTTCTCTATGGAGCCTGCCCATCCGGAGCAGCCCTCCTATGAAGAAAACAGTGCTATTCACGCAGCCGCTTCCGGCTCTGGTCAGCCCGTTGAAGGAGAGTATTCTGACCTTGATCTTTTAGCTGCGATCTGTCAGATTGAGGCCGGCTATGATTACGATGGCTGCCTGGCTGTTGCCAATGTGGTCTTGAACCGGCTGAATACCGGATTTGATGATTGCCAGACCATTTATGAAGTGATTTACTACCCCAACCAGTTTGCCATCACGCGCATGCCTCATTACCTCAAAAACGGTACAAGCAGTATTGCCCGGCAGGCAGCTGCCGATGCGCTGGCTGGCGCCAACAATATTGGTGATTACTTATATTTCTACGCAGAATGGTATGCCAAACCGGAAACGCTCACCTGCCCCTATTTATTAGTCGGCGGAAACTGTTTCCTGAACAATTCATTATAATCGATCTTTAAGCCAAATGCAAAAGCGAGCGTTCTCATTTATAAGAATGGGAAGCTCGCTTTTTTAATGCTATTTTGCCAATGAAACGATTGTAACAAGGCAAGTAGCAAAAGACTATTCGATATTAGCGTTTATTTCTTTTATGATTTCAACAACCGTTATCGTACCATCCACTAACATTTCACATATAGGCGGATGGTTAATATCGTTATGCTTATTTTCCCAATATGCCTCAGCAAGCCTTATGTTTTCCTGTTTGTCTAATCCGCCATCAAAGCATTTTGTGGCATCGCCAACGAAACAGTTGCCTTTTATCTCCAACTTGACAATGCTGTATGTGGGGCGACCTATTTCCGCGAAATACTTTGCCCAATCACCGGCTTCTTTCAGGGTTTTAGACGCATATAAGCAGCTCATCCTAGATGGATATGCAGGATACTTTTCCAGTCTGACTTCTTCAAGTGCCAGTTCTCTCAAAGCAACCTTGACAGGGTATTCTAAAGAATCAGCGTTATATTTGTCCGGGTTCTGATAGATATCATTTACAATGTCTATTTTATTATAAACCCTTTTATAGACTCCACTATGATGTGTCTTATCAAAGATAATTTGTTGTCCTAATTGAATAGGCTTATCTGTAATAACATGATATGCAAACATTGACGTTTCCTTTTCACATCGCATACCGCACCGCATTATAGATGCTGATACAGACAATGATGCACATCAGAGCCATGTACAGCTTATCGACGGCCTGATTATTCATCTTACGATAAAACACCCTGCCCACTGCGCCGCCAGCAATCCCGCCGGCTGCCATCAGCACAAGCGCCAAGAGCTCGAACTCAGGCACGCTTTGCGTGATCAGCGTTGTCAGCAGACTCGCGATCTGGCTAAATAGAATTATATACAGGCTGTTCTGCGCGGCCGTTTTGGTATCCATGCTAAAGAAAAAGGAAAGAACCATCAGATTGATCGGCCCGCCGCCGATGCCCAGAAAGCTTGACATAATTCCCAGCAGCAGTCCAATCAGCACACACAGCGGCGCTTTTGTCACATGATGTGTATGGATCCGGTGCGCAAATATGGCATATACAATGGTAGCCAGCGTAATCAGCGCTAAACAAACCGCCTGCACCGATCCCACCATGTTTTGATTCTCAAATGCGCCCTTAATCACTTTAAAGAGCTGATTGCCTGCGATGCCGCCTACCGCCGCTCCTATCGCCAGCGGCGTACCTGTTTTAAAGTCCACCCGGCTTTCGCCGGAAATCAAATTGCGGCCTACTGAATAGCAGCTCATGGAAAGCACGGTGCAGCCTGATAAAAAGCTGATTGTTGATACGCTGGCAAGTCCTGCCAGATCCAGCACCGGCTTAATAATCACACCTCCGCCAATGCCGCAGATAGCCCCTGCCACCGAAGCCAAAAAGCTTACTAATAAATATAAAAGCATCAGCATTTCCCATCCTCCTCCAACAGCGCCTTTAGCACCACTCGGGAAAGCACTTCAAATTCCGGATTCTCATCTACATATGTGATGAGCGCCTTCCAAAGGGCCCAGCCCTTTGCCCTGCTGATCACAGCATCATCCAGCCCTGCCAGAAAAATCTGCCGCGCCTCCTGATCAAAAAAGGTCCAGGCCATTACATAATCACAGGCAGGATCGCCTACCGCACAGGTTCCAAAATCAATTAAAGCACTTAATCTGCCATCGCGCACCAGCAAATTGCCAACCGCCACATCTCCATGGACCCATACCGGCTCCTGCTTCCAGCTGCTACTTAGCGCTTCCTGCCAAATACTCCGGCAAGCCTGTATTTTCTCTGCGCCAAGCACCGGCAAAAGCTCTGTCAGTGCCTCCTGCGTCTCCTGATCATACACGCTTAAATCGCCGCCGCGGTAAAAATTATGCTTGCCGGCAGCAGGCCCCTCCTTTGCCGGTACCTGCTGCAATTTGCTAAGCCATGCATTCAGGTCCTGCGCCAGCTGCTTTTCATCCGCCACATTTTCATGCGTAACCGTCTCTCCGATGATCCAGCGGCCAATCGACCAAGGCAGCGGATATCCTTCTGCCGGCTTTCCGGATGCAATCGGCGCTGAAATCTCAAAATCCAGATGCTCCTGCAGATACGGGAGCCATTTTAATTCTAAAGCCACATGCTCCGCATACGCTATATCACTGGGAAGCCGCACCAGATACTCATCTCCCAGATGGAAGGTACGGTTATCATGTCCGCTCTTTTCTACCGGCCAAATAGGCAGTTCCCGATACTCAGGAAACTGCGTATCCACCAGCCTGCGCACTAAATCACTTGTAATTTTCATTTTACTTTTTCAATTCCACAACGCGGCCCTCTGCCTGCGCCTGATAGGCAGCCTCCGCTACCTGCTGGATATGCATCCCTTCCGTAAGCGGCACCGGCACTGCCCCGCCTGTCAGAACAGCCTCCGCGAAGCTTTCGATCTCCTTTTGATATAAATTTCCAAAGTCATCCTGCAGCGGCAGTACCTGCCGCTTACCCTGCTCATCGATATAAAACGCCTTTGGATCGCCTGCCTCTGCCTGACCGATGCTGCCCTGTATGAGCACCGTCCCCTTGGTCCCGTAAACCTCGAGCAGGTTACCGCCCGGGGCGGCATGCATATTGAATGCACCGTCGATATAGGCTACCGTGCCGTTTTCGAGCTGAATCAAAAGATTGCACACGTCATCCACGTCGTAGCTGAAGGTCCGTGTCTCGGTAAATCCGGTGATACGCTTTACGGGACTGTTTACAATATATTCGATGACATCGATGTTGTGGATCCCTACGTCCATCAGCGCGCCGCCGCCGGATAGCGCCTTTTGCTGCCGCCAGCAATTGGGCAGATCCGGATACCAGAAGATCTGCTGCGCACGCGCAGAAACGATCTGGCCAAGCACGCCCTGCGCAATCAGCTCGCGCAGCTGCCGGTGGTAAGTATGAAAGCGCATCATAAAGCCCACGCCGATCTGCACGCCGGCTGCTTCGCAGGCCGCGAGCATCTGCGCGCATTCTTCTGCCGTGCGCCCCGCCGGCTTCTCCACCAAAATATGCTTGCCGGCTGCCGCCGCTGCCTTCACCTGCTCCAGATGGGCGAATACGGGCGACGCGATGTACACCGCATCGATCTGCTCATCGGCCAGCAACGCATCAGCGCTTACATAGCCCTTTACGCCATACTGCTGCGTCATCTCAGCCAGCAGCTTCTCATTTACGTCCATGATGGCGGTAAGCTCCGCATTTTGCGCCAGCACAATCCCCGGAATCGTCCGCGTGCGCGCGATTCCTCCGGCGCCAATCACACCAAATCGTAGTTTTTTCATCTTGAATCCGATCTCCTTCTGCTTTTTTCCTATCATATCACTTACCGCCCGATTTTCCAACCTTTTCTTAACCCTTATTCTTCCTTTTGCTCAATCACCAGGCCCTCCACGTGATGCTTGCTCATCTGGTGGCGCGCTTTTCTGGTCTCTACGGAGTCAAAGATAATCGAAAAATCATAATCTGGCGGATAGAGCTCCGAAGCCGGCGCCAGCAGCTTAACCCGTTTATAGGAAACCGGCCTCTTATGCCCCTTGACCTGTACGATCAGCGTCCCCTCCTCATCCTCAGGCCGGTACACAATGCCGACCTCCTTCTGCGGGTACACCATCACGCTGTCTCCCATTTTAAACTCGGCCTGATGGCGCCGATCTGCCGCCTGCCGCTGCAGCTTTGGTCCGCGGCTTCGCGGCCGCATTCTATCGGGCTCCTCTGCGGCTGTCAGCTTGCCCTCGTACGCCACCTCGCGCGCACGGCGCAGGATCTCCTCTCCAAAGCCTAATCTTTTCGCGATATGAAGTGCGCAGCTCTCGCCCGCCTTGCCCATTTCCAGCCGGTACAGCGGCTGCAGCGACTCCCGGTCAAACGCCATGCGCGCATTCACCACGCCCGGCGTCTGCTCGGCAAAGCTCTTCACCTCCGGGTAATGCGTCGTCACCAAAAACAGACAGCCCCTGCGGCGCAGCTCCTCCAAAACCGCAATCGCCAGCCCCATCCCCTCTGCTGGGTCCGTCCCTGAACCCAGCTCATCCAGCAGCACCAGACTCTGCTCATTGACCTTTTCCAAAATCTCCTTCACATTTGTCATGTGCGCCGAAAACGTGGACAGATTCTCCGAAATGCTTTGTCCGTCCCCAATATCGCACAGATACTGACTATGCATGCACAGATATGTCCCCTCTGCTGCCGGCACATGCAGCCCGCACTGTGCCATCATTGACAGCAAGCCCACTGTTTTGAGCGCCACCGTTTTACCGCCCGTATTGGGTCCCGTAATCGTCACCCCCTGACGGTCCGTCCCCATGCTGAGCTCCAGCGGCACGCATTTCTCCTTTGGAATGAGCGGATGCCTGCCCTGCCGAATCTCTATGCGCCGCTCCATGCCCATCTGCGGCGCGCAGGCGCCAAGAGCCTGACTAAGCCTGCCTTTCGCAAAGATGAAGTCAAGCTCTTCCATCACCTGCTGATTGGCGCGGATCAGCTCCGCCTCCTGTGCTACGGCATCGGTCAGCGTATACAGAATCCGCAGCACCTCATTTTCTTCTTCCAGCAGCAGCGTCAGAATCTGCTGTGTCAGCTCCGTCACTGCTGCTGGCTCAATGAAGCAGGTGCTGCCGCTAGCAGAGTAATCGACCACCGTTCCAGGCATGCGTCCTTTCATTTCACGCTTAACGGGCAGCGTATAGCGTCCGTTTCGCTTAACAGGATACGCATCGGAAAATATGGACTTCTGCGTGCGCAGCAGGGAGCCCAACTTTTGCTGCACTTTTTCTTCAAGCCGTTCTATGCTGCGGCGTATATCAAAAAGCTGCGTGCTGGCTCTGTCCTGTACCCGATCCCCCTGAATGGCTTCTAATATGTCATTTTGCAGCTGCGGCACCCCCTGCAGCGCTGCCCCATAGGAATGCATGACCGGATCCTCGGAGCGCTTTAAATATCCCTCCATCCGCTGACAAGCGGTGATGAAACCGCTTATGCCTAAGAGCTGTGCTGGCGTGAGTACACTGCCAGCTTCGCTGAGAGCGAGGATTTTGTCAATTTCCGGCATTGCCGTGAGAGGCGGTGTACCGCAGGCATCGAGCGTCTGTCTGGCACGGGTGGTTTCTTCCATCTGGCTGTAGCATAGTCCTTCTGCCAGTGCGGGGCTGAGACTTAAAAGACGCGCCCTTGCGCCCTCGGACATGGCGTAATCGCTGAGCTGGTTTTTGATTTTGTCAAATTCTAATATGATTTCTGTATTCATGATTGCCTCCTGGTTGTTTGCTGTACATAAAAAAGCCCGCAGTGCTACCTTTACACTGCGGGCGGAAAATCCCACGCAAAAAAGACCCAAATGGGCGGCGTACGCCGGCTGTAAAGGTAGAAGTTCTTATTTTACCAATACAGTACTATCCGACATAAACAGCCTCCCTTTCGTCTTATGATTGGCTTTAGTATAGGTTTTTGTATGCGGTTCGTCAAGGGTGAGAATGGTTATAGACGTTTGCGCTCCTTTGCATGGATGCTTATTCTCTGCTATACTGAATAAAAATATGCTGAAGGAGGCTATGAATATGCCGCAGCTGGAGCTTGTGCCTGTGCAGGCGGAGCAGAAGGAGATTCTGCGTAACCTGCTGGAGAAATATATGTATGAGTTTTCGCAGTATGAGCTGTGTGATGTGAATGCGCTTGGCTTATATGATTACCCTTATTTGGATTACTACTGGACTGAAAAGAATCGCTGGGCCTTTTTTATTAAGGCAGACGGTAAGCTGGCCGGCTTTGTGATGGTGAATGATTTTCCGGAGGCGGATGAGCCTACGGATTATTCTCTCTCTGAGTTTTTTATTCTGTATAAATACCGGCGCGCTGGCGTGGGCCGCTGGGCGGTGAAGGAGATTTTTGATCGCTTTCACGGGCGCTGGCAGCTGCGCCGCCATCCGCATAATCTGCCCAGTGTTTATTTCTGGGACCGGGTGATTGCCGAGTATACGGGCGGAAATTTTAGGCTTGAGCGGGGCTACCAAAAGGCGCTTTATCCGGATGGTACGCCCAGTGATATTTTCTTTTTTGAGACATGAGGATGAGGGGATTCTGCAAGTGCAGAGTCCCCTGTTTTTATGGTGCTGGAGGGGGATGGGAGGATGTTATCGTCCTCCTTTTGTTTACTATACTCGTATGAGGAGTAATGTTCCGCTCAGTTACGGTATAAATGCCAGGCATATTTCCACTCACACACCTCTTGCGAGGTGTGACCTGCGCTGCCAGTTGGTGATATTCGTTTCCACGCCATTTCTACTCACACACCTCCGCAATGGTTTTGCGTATCCATAGTCCGCCATATAATTTCTACTCACGCACCTCATGCGAGGTGTGACGATACCATGAACGGACTTGAAACCGCCATGACCGATTCCTACTCACACACCTCTTGCGAGGTGTGACATTCGGCATCTGGTAGCATTTCGGTATCTGCAAAATTTCTACTCACACACCTCTTGCGAGGTGTGACGCAATCAACCGGCTGCTGCAGACAATGAAGGAAGATTTCTACTCACACACCTCTTGCGAGGTGTGACATCATCGCAAGTGATTTTGATGGGGTTGCCAATAATTTCTACTCACACACCTCTTGCGAGGTGTGACCATAATACACACCGTTATCATCGGCGACCTTTGATTTCTACTCACACACCTCTTGCGAGGTGTGACTTCTGGTGAAGGCTATGGATCAATCGCAAAAAGATTTCTACTCACACACCCCTTGCGAGGTGTGACGGACAGCGCCTCCACAATGGACCCCATACTAAATTTCTACTCACACACCTCTTGCGAGGTGTGACAGCTCCCTTTGATATATCCGAAAAAGCATCGTTATTTCTACTCACACACCTCTTGCGAGGTGTGACATGGAATGGGTCGGTATGTAGTGCGTGTGGGAAATTTCTACTCACACACCTCTTGCGAGGTGTGACATCACTGGCCAGCGGCTTAAACACTCCATCATTAATTTCTACTCACACACCTCTTGCGAGGTGTGACATGATGCGTACACGGAAATGACAGATTCTGCAATTTCTACTCACACACCTCTTGCGAGGTGTGACGATCTTACCGAAGAGACGGTTGTCGTTGAGGGTAATTTCTACTCACACACCTCTTGCGAGGTGTGACCGCAAAATATTGTAGTTTTGCAACTCTCACTTCTATATCATGAGGTCGACTCTTACTTAAGGTATCGTTTTCTTAAATTTTTCTACGATATTACGTCAATTTTCGGGTGAACCTCCTAGGGATTTCACACTACCATAGGTTCGCCTAAATGATAATAACCCCTTCAGGATTATAAGTTTGTTTGATTCCGATATGTTCTACCCTCTTTTCCCATTTATTTCCCAAATAATAAAATCGCAGACTATCCTTTTCTCTATCGATTATTTTAAGCAGTCTATCTTTCAATTTCAAAAACTGAGAATAATCCAGATCTGCTTCAAATACAGAGTTCTGTACCCTCTGCGCATGATTTTGACACTCCTTTGCGATCTTTCTCAAGCGCCATCGTCCTCCATCATCAGATGTGGAAACATCGTAGCTAATCAGTACCATCATGCGGCAAAATCCCTCCTTCCTTCATCACAATGATTTTATCAAAAAGCAGGGATATTCCTCCAAATCCCCCCGGATATATTTTGCCAGCAGATTACTTTGTACATAGGGAATTAACCCAAATGGTATTTTCTGCTTTAAAAATGGATGCGTCACAGCTGTTCGCTTTTTCTCCTGCCATTCCTTCAATACCTTCTTTCTACCCTCATCGCTTAACCAAACCGCTCCTGATATTTGCGTATCAAAATCCTTTTCATTGACGATCTTCAGATTGATCAATGTTAAAACAAACCTTTCAACAAGGCTCCTCGTCTCTTCAATCAAATCACACGCCAGAGATACTCTGCCGCTTCTGGCAGAATGCAAAAAGCCAATATAGCTATCAAGCCCCACTGTTTCAAGTGCAGAAGCATATTCGGAGGTATATAACGTATAGACAAAAGATAGCATCGCATTTACAGGATCGAACGGCGGCCTCTTACTTCTATATTCAAACGAAAACGATGCATTTGTCATAAGACTATTAAAAATGGAAAAATAACTTCTTGCACAGTTTCCTTCGATCCCCATAATCTCTTCGGCAGATTCCGCCTCGTAGATTTTAAGAATTCCCTCTTTCAAAGTATCAATTGTTTGATTGATATCACTATCTGAACGTAGATTCGGCCTATCGTGCTGCGATCTCTTAATTGTCTGTATGCAATTGCTCAATTTAGCAGCAATCGTATTTTGGGCAAGCAATATCCCCTTTGCTCTAAAGACATCAATCTGTGCTATCCTCAAAAAGACATTTCCCTTTGTTTCCCCGCATACCTTCGCTAAAAATTTGCCGCTAGGAGAAATAAAATTGATCGAAATGCATTGGCTCACACATTTTCCCATCACCGCCGGTGAACAGCCGATATAGCTAAAGCATACAATGTTCTCAATATTATCAAAGGGAATTCTAAATTTGTCCTCCTCTTCCATTTTGCAGACGAGATTTTCGCCATCTAAACACAGATATGCATTTTCATTTGTGATATAAAGCGTATTTAATAGTCTTCTCATGGTTCCTTCCTCATCACCCTCTCAATCTCTTTTCTAACATTGATCAAAGACCTCGCCTTCGGCATACAAATATCTGCAAATGAACATCCACTGCAGCGCTGCCCCTCTGGTATCGGTGGAACCGTTCCACTTTTAATGTAGCTTCTCATCTGCTTTATGACTTCCCTCAGCTTCATATCATATTCAGCATAATTTTCCCTAAGAGGGAGCCTATATCGTTTTTTAACATCTCCATAATATAAAGCTCCCTCACAATCACAATCAAATACGTAATCAACGCATATTTTTTGTGCAAACACCTGCATCGAATCATCAAAATTGTATTCCTGATTCTTAGGCTTAGTAGGCTTATATTCGACGATTACAAACTTTCCGTCTCCCCCTACCTCTAGGCAATCTGTCTTTCCATACAGTCCATATGCCTCCTCATCGTTATATATCGACACAGAGGTATAGCATTTCCCCCTCACCGAGGAATAGGCAGCCTTTTCATCATGCACTCTCTCATGCATAATATTAGCTTTTGTAACAAACATATTTTCTGCCCATGCCTGCTCTATTTCTGTTAAGCCCCATCGATGAGCGCAGTATAAATAATGCTGTATTGAACGTATGGATATGTCATTTGCCTCTATCATAGCTTTTCTATCAGCTCTACACCCGATGGCATTTCCTGATCCACAGCAATCTCATAATCATTAAAGCTACGAGGAATATTGGAAAGCTCTTTGACCGATATTTTATCAAATAATATATGTGACGGGCAGTTACCCAAGATATGCTCATGCTTAAATACAAATAATTTTCGCATACACATCTTTCCTCTTGCTGCGCTGTGATCATTTTCAAACATGTTGATAATCGCTTCCCATAACAGCTCAACATCCTCTTCGCTTAAATCCGTTACTTTATTGGCAAGATTCGCCGAAATATATCCTTCCGCACGATAAAGGGCATACGGCACAAAGCTCTTTCGGGCCATTTCTGTCTTACCCTTATTCATACGATCTTCCGTGGTTTTCGCTTGTCTTGTAATCGCAATTTCCTGAATATTGATCGGAGATATACTTTTGGCAAAGTTAATCTGCACCGGTCCTCTTACAATTCCACATGGATTATCACCTGTAGACATAACCGCGCCAAAGGCTCTAACATCAAAATAGTTTTTGCACATAAAATCGCGCGCTTTCTTCTCATCATCCGGGTCTTTACTTTTATGCTCTATGTTTTGGGCATCATAGGCTTCTGTAAACTTTGCATTTAAGGGACGGTCTGCCTTTATTAAAATATTATATCCCGCTTCCCCTTCCTTCATCAGCTCTACATAATTTCTGATTTTACGTTTGATACAAACATCCGTTATGTATCCAAGGCCTGTTTCCGCATCAATCCGGGGAGTATTGCCTGCATCGGGATCTCCGTTAGGGTTTCCGTTCTCAACATCAAAAAACATTACAAACTCATATCTGTTCTGAATTGCCATCTTAAAGCTCCTCCACTTTTTCATTATTCTGCTTTGGTTTATAAAATTCATTGTACTGCTGATAATATCCGACCATAAATTTCCCTTGCTCTGCAAGCATCAATATACCGGGAAACTCGTCATCGATGCAATCGATAATCTCTTGCATCAATTTTTTATAATAGATTCTTTTGGACTCCCCTAACTTTTTTAAATGATATTGCGCTAACCTTAATAGCTTGGGAAATACCAGCATTGGCTTTACTGATGCCGATGCAAAAAAGGCATCCTTGATCGCACTATTAAGACTTCCCCCTGAGACATCCTCCTGCAACTTCTCCAGAACAGCAAAAAGCCGTCCGCAAAGATATGCCTGATTGGTATTCGCTTTGTCCAGTGACACTGTCAGTTCCTCCTTTTTATTTTGTATTCTGGCTCTTCTGTTGATACAAGCTTTGATCACCCCTGCTCTGATATCATTAATACTTCGGTCTGTTTTCACCCTCCTTATCATTGTTGAAAGTAAATACTCCGGATAATCTGCACCGCATATAATCGATTTGAATAGTTCTTCGATCAGAGACTGATGAATCTTCGCATTTGTGCTATTGGGCGTAACCAGTTCCTTTTTAATTCTCCACATAGGCAGTGCTCTCACCTCTGTGCCCATCTGCAGATCCCTCTGATGCGTAGCAATGTTTTGTAGCATTTCCCCAAACCTTTTACGATAAATAAATTTGAGCGCTGCGCGCGATGTATTTGGTTTTATGCCAACAATATAAAAATCTACATTTTCAAACAAGGTATCACTTACATTAAATCGTTCCTCCAGCACGCTCCCTTCTTTTGCGCTTTTCATGATACTATCCAGCATTTCATCTGTCTTTTCCTGATCCATCTCATCTGAATTACCAAAACACAGATAGGACATTAGATCTGTGCACTTCTGAGCATTTTCCCCACCGTTTGCCCAGTACAGAACCGTCATATCATCCATGGTTTCCTTATGGCGCTTATCGCTAAGCAGCATATTAAGCGCTGTTGTATACTTCTCCATTGCCGTTTCAGAAATATTACTGTTATAGGACTGCTCGTTCATATAAGAACAAACCGCCGGGAAATTATAGCCTACCATAACAGTCCCCGTCGATAAGCCCCCGCTAATTCCTTTAATTTTATGATGGATCCGTGCAATCGGCTCATGGTACTGACCTGTAATGGCGCACTGGGCCCTAAAGCCTGCTACCTCAGCGCTTTTTTGCTCTGCTCTTTCACGATTCCATTTTTCCTTCAACAATGGATCATTGTGCAAAAGCTGATCTGTTCTGCCGCTTACACTAAACACAAACGAAGAATTTGCATACTGCTTTCCTAGGCCTACCAGCTTAGGATTTTCCTCTTCATCAGCAGGTACCCAGTTTAGAATAAACGCCCTATAGGCATTGATGACCGGCGAATCCAGGCCTTCCAGAAAAGCAATATTGCGCGTAACAAAGTCTTCGTGAGACTTCTTGGCTTTGTCTTTTGGGTCCTCTGCTGTCAGCTGATCCTTCTCAAAATTTAAGCCAAAGATATATAAGGGCCTATGTTCTACGATGTTCGCGCGTATAGTTGTTGCTTGCTCTCTCAGCGGAAGAAGCTCATTTTTAGGACGCAGCCTTTTCCGTGGAACCCCTTTTTTGTCAATCTCCGCCTCTTCTGTTTGCCAGCTAACGATATCCTCTATTTTCCCGTCCAGAGTCAGACAGATACAAAAATGGACCGGCAGATTTGAATAGCCATCCGGTAGGATTTTATTTTCAGCAGCCATGATGTCATAATAATCACACAAAGCCTTGATCAGCACTTCATCACCTCTTTATATTTCTCTACCTCAATCACTCCGTTTATCATATGCGGTCTGTAATAGGCTGTCGTTGCCTTATCGGAGAACCTTGGATTTGACCAATCGCCATTTTTAGGGATTCCCTGATCCTCAAAACAAACCTTATAGCTCATAAAGCCCAGATCAACATCCCCCATCTGGATAATACGGCTATCTATTTCCTGCAAATTAAAGTCATCGACCAATTGAATCCTTTTTATCGGAAACTCGCTGCAGCCAAGACAGGGCATTCTAAAGCACTGCCCTCTTTCAAGGCGCCGTTTTATGATATTGTAATTCTTCTTTTCTCCCTCGCCTGATTCCTGCTCATTTTTTAAGTTGGTGAGTTCAAAATGAAATTCTATGCCATATTTAACATTTTTTAATATCATAGCAGATCTCTGACTACGCTCCTCGGAAGTATAGATAACGGGATCTCCGCCTTTTCGCCTCATCTGGCTCTTCATTTTCTGCAGCGATATTTTATTCTCTACTTCATTACGCCTGACACTTATAAAATCGATTGGATTAAATACAATGATCTTATCAATCACATACCGTATGGCGGGCTTCCAGTACACCCCCTTTAGCAGCCCTTCCAGTGCTCCCGGTGGGGGCACATCATAGCTTACACGCTCAGCCTTCATTTCCGGTCTAGTAAAGCACGCATAATCCCCTTCTACCATTACCTTAAATCCATAACTCATTGTGACATCCTTTCTTGTAAAACAGATTCTAACCTTAATAATCCCTTGCCTCAAATTGGACTCCTGTATCCTCTTCATAATAATCCCGATTCATAAGACACCATATGTTACTGCCAAAGCTGTTGATCACGCCCTGCTCTTTCAAATCTGCAAATTCTCTTTCATTGATGCTAAACGTGTATTTTTGAAGCTGCCGATGGTTGACATATTGCTGTCTTTTTATCGCATCTACCAGTCTTTTGCTCAGGTCATCTCGCTCCACCACAATAGAAACTGCATCACTGTCAATCAGTTCAAATTTTCTTGCATATGCTGCAAATTTAAGCGACCATATATCAGTACTATCATCCGATATCATAGGTCCATTGGTGTTTTCAGAACTAGAAAAAAACAGCCTATTATAGTACTCACGAATGCATTCTGCATCTGAAATGTCATCATATTCTTTCAATAGACCTTTGAGCAAATTGGCCCGTTCATCCTTCAAAACCCTGTCAGCCCTTTCTTCGAGCGTAAATACATACACCTTCGCATTTTCCAGCTTACCTTCACGATTACATCGCCCTCCTGCCTGCAGTACATTATCCAGTCCCGCCAATTCTCTATAGACACTAAAAAAGTCAAGATCGACGCCTGCTTCTATCAGCGATGTAGAAATCACGGTAATTTTCCTTTCGCTTGGCACCCCTTCCAGCTCAGGGTATTCCTGCTGTAAACTGCTTAGCTCCTCCTTTATTTTTTGTATTGTTCTCTTTCTGTCATATGCCGACATATAGGTGGACAAATGATATACCCTTTGTCCCGATTTTTTACATAATGAATATAGTTTTCTGGCGGTCAGTTTCGTATTGACTACAACTAATGTACTAGCGTCCTCCAAAGCCTTTTGTGCCAGCATCTCCTCGCTCAGACTGCCGATGTCTTGATAGGAACACTTTTTAAAATTCTCAAATAACGCTGTATCCTCTACCAAGTCCGTTACTCTTTGGAGGTCAAAACCATAGGAGGCTAAAAGCCTTTTGAAGTCAGGCATGGTAGCCGTTAAAAATATCGCCTCACTATTCAATATAGATGTAATATGTGCTACCGCCTGTAAGCAGGGCTTTAAAAAATGTATCGGCATAAGATGCGCCTCATCAAAGATGATCACGCTATTCGCCATATTATGAAGCTTGCGCAGCTTCCCCCTCTTATTGGCATAAACAGACTCAAAAAACTGAACAAACGTTGTTATGATAATTTGTGCATTCCAGTTTTCCTCTGCTGCCTTCAGCAGCCTTTTATAATCCTCCTCCGCATCATACTCATCATATGAAAACGAAGATTGATGCCTCAGGATCTCTGCAGAGTCGCCAAACAGCTCTTCCAATAGCTCAGCCGTCTGATCAATAATGCTATTATAAGGAATCACATATATAATTCTCTTCCTGCCATATCGAAGCGCTCTGCTAAGCGCATATTTCATACTGCACAGCGTCTTGCCGCTGCCAGTGGGCATATTCATAAGAAAAATCTCGGATTCACACTCCAGCTTATCATACACCTGTCTTTGTATCGCCGATCGAGAGCGCTGCAGAGGCGTTTCACAGCGAAAAGAATTGAATTTTGCGTCTATCTTTTCTAGGCACCGGGAAAAATCGGATACTAACTCCCGATGTGGCTCATCCGAACAAAAATCTGCTGTATCAAGAGAATCCGCATCCGTTAAGCATGAAAAACAATACCGTGTAATAAAAGCAAACTTCTCTGCCAGCATCCTTTTATCCTCTTTACACCCCTGTATCAAAAAGCTGGCAAGCTGCCGACCATCTATGGCCGGCGGGGTTATCTCTGCTTTATACACTTCATACTCTTGATACTTTCTTTTAAGCCGTCCCGCTAAAGTAGGCATGTCCGCTGTATCATTGATCGCTCCACCATCCGGCAGCCCACTATGATGGCCCATAATACAGTACTGCAGGATGCATGAAACCACCGGCGCATTTTGGTATAATTGCTTCGCTTCAATTGCGCCGCATAGTGCATGCTCGATCCTAATGTTTTCCTCCCCTCTTATTCTCCGCTGAAAGCCCATCTGAAGTTTTCCCAGGTCGTGAAGCAGCCCTGCTGCGTAATTTAACTCCTTCAAAGAATCTATCGAAAATTTTTCTGCTAAATGAGCTGTATTGATGCTATGTTCATAGACGCTTTGTTCTTCCTTCGTCTTCTCATTAATATGCGCAATATATTCCACATTCTCCCCCCTTTCCCCTGCTTTATTTAGACTATATTACCATATATTTTTCTTTTCATCAACACATTTTGTTTATATTGACAATTCATTCCATCAAAGTCCTCTATTCTATATTCAAACTTTATATAACCTTAATTTCCCTTGCACCACCTTTTTTATTTTTTTTCAATTTAGCTGAATTTTTTCAGCCGCCTATGGCGGAAAACCTCCCCTGTAGCTGAAAGTTATCAGCCATCCAAAACGCGGAATCATCTCCTGGTGGAAATCTTTCCACCACAAGCCTCCCGTTCCCCATCCGCGACGTAAAATTTTCAGCTATTTTCAAGATTTACGCCAAACATGATGCACACATGTAAATATGACGCACGCCCCTCCTCACTCAAGCTGCGCATGATTTCATTGCAAACCGCCTCCGAATATGCTACAGTAGAGATAGCAAATTTCGAAAGAGAGGAACCCTATGAATATCATTGTTTGCATCAAACAGGTCCCCAGCAGCTCCAATGTCAAGGTAGATCCTGTGACCGGCGTCCTGATCCGCGACGGCGTCGAAAGCAAGATGAATCCCTATGACCTCTATGCGCTGGAAATGGCCCTCACGCTCAAAGAAAATCACGGCGGCAGCGTGACGGTCGTCACCATGGGGCCAGACGCCGCCAAGGCCGTGCTCATGGAGGCCATCTACATGGGCGCCGACCACGGCTATCTCATCAGCGACAGGCGCTTTGCCGGCGCCGACGTGTTAGCCACGTCCTACACGATTTCATCGGCAATTTCCGCCCTCGGCGGCTACGATCTGATTCTCTGCGGCAAGCAGACCACCGACGGCGACACGGCGCAGGTGGGTGCCGAGATGGCGGAGTTTCTGCAGCTACCGCATTATGCCAACGTACACCGGGCCGCCTATGCGGCAAATGGACGCATGGTCTGCTCCTGCGAGCTGGGCGCTACGGTGCTCGAAGCAGAGATCGCCTTGCCCTGTCTGCTCTGCACCGACGGCGAAATCAACACGCCAAGGCTTCCTTCTTACAAGCGCAAATGTGCAGCGGCCGGGCATGACGATCTGATCACCACCCTGTGTCTCAATGACTTTACCGATACCGACGCTTCGCATTACGGTCTGACCGGATCGCCTACGCAGGTGGAGCGGATTTTCCCACCCGAAAAAAATACAGAGCGCGTTTTCATGGAGGGCAGCGATGCCTCTGCACAGCTGTTTTCTCTGCTGAAAACGCGGAAGTTTATATAAGGAGGGATTCCCATGGCTGAACTGAGAATTCATCATGAAAAGATCGATGCGGCCGCGGCCGGGCAGCTTGTGAAGCTCTGTCCGTTTTCGGCTATCTCCTATGAAAATGATAAGCTGCAGATTAATGCTGCCTGCAAGATGTGCAAAATGTGCGTGCGCAAGGGTCCGGCCGGCGCGATCGAATACATAGAGGATGCGGCGCCTGCAAGCGTCGACAAATCTGCATGGAACGGCATTGCCGTATTTGCCGATTGCAGCGAGGGCAGCATCCATCCCGTTACCTTTGAGCTCATCGGCAAGGCGCAGGAGCTTGCACAGGTCACCGGCCATCCCATCTATGCCGTGCTGATCTGCAACGGCGATACCGGCTTTTCGGATCAGCTGCTGCAAAGCGGCGTGTCCAAGGTTTTCTTATACGACTCTCCTATTTTTAAGGACTTTTCTATTACCACCTATGCCAATGCATTTGAGGATTTCATCCATCAGATAAAGCCCTCTTCCGTACTCGTAGGCGCTACCAACATCGGGCGCAGCCTTGCCCCGCGCATTGCCTGCCGCTTCCGCACCGGCCTCACTGCCGACTGCACCGTGCTGGAAATGAAAGAAAATACCGATCTCGTGCAGATTCGTCCAGCATTCGGCGGCAACATTATGGCGCAGATCGTAACCCCTCGCACGCGGCCGCAGTTTTGCACGGTGCGCTACAAGGTATTTGCTGCTCCGCAGCCGGTAGAAAACCCTGCCGGCGAGCTGGTGTCTATGCCTGTGGATCCTGCATGGCTCGATGCGCGCGTGCAGGTGCTGAGCACGGAAAAGCGTCCCGTCGGCACTGATATTTCGGAGGCGGATGTGATCGTGGCTGTCGGCCGCGGCCTGCGCAGTAAGGATGATCTTGCGCTGGCGCAGCGTTTTGCCGCCCTCATCGGCGCACAGCTGGCCTGCACGCGCCCGCTAGTGGAGAGCGGCTGGATGGACGCTTCACACCAGATCGGCCTGAGCGGCAAAACCGTTAAGCCAAAGCTCATCATTGCGCTGGGCATCTCCGGCGCGGTGCAATTTGCCGCCGGCATGAAGAGCTCCGACTGCATCATCGCCGTAAACAGCGATCCGGCCGCGCCCATTTTCGATGTGGCGCATTACTGCGTGGTCGGCGATCTGTATGAAGTGCTCAATGACCTAATTAAACGAATCGAGGAGGAAGATGCTCATGTATAATCCAGTACAAGATGCGGACATCGCTTATTTTCAGTCCTTCATTCCCTCCGACCGGCTTTTCTGCCGGGGTGATATTGTAGACGACTATTTTCATGACGAGCTGAGCGGCACCGAGCATGCGCCCGAGCTTCTGATTTTTGCCGCCTCCACGGAGGAGGTTTCACGCGTCATGCAGTATGCGCATGCGCATAGCATTCCCGTCACGGCGCGCGGCTCAGGCACGGGCCTTGTGGGAGCCGCTGTCGCGGTAAAAGGGGGTATTTTGCTGTGCACCTCCAAGATGAACCAGATTTTGGAGCTTGATCCAGAGAACCTCACGGTGACCGTACAGCCCGGTGTGCTGCTGATGGAGCTTGCCGAATATGTAGAAGCCAATCAGCTTTTTTATCCGCCGGATCCCGGCGAGAAATCCGCCACCATCGGCGGCAACATTTCGACCAACGCCGGCGGCATGCGCGCCGTGCGCTATGGCGTAACGCGTGATTATGTACGCGCACTCACCGTTGTGCTGGCAAACGGCGAGGTGCTGCAGCTGGGCGGCAAAGTCGTAAAAAATAGCTCCGGCTACAGCCTGCTGAATCTGATGATCGGCTCTGAGGGCACCCTGGGCATCATCACCGAGGCCGTGCTGAAGCTCCTGCCGCTGCCCGCCAAAACGATCAGCCTTCTGGTGCCGTTTGAAACCATGCAGGCGGCTCTTGCTGCCGTGCCTCTGATCGCACGCTCCGGCACCAATCCCACCGCCATTGAATACATGTCACACGATACCATTTTGTTCGCCGAAAGCTATCTGGGTAAAAAATTCCCCGATACGGCCTACGACGCGTATCTGCTGCTGACCTTCGACGGCAATTCTCTCTCCGAAATTGAACAAAACTATAGCCGCGCTGCCGATATCTGCATCGAAAACGGCGCGATCGACGCTTATTTCATCGATACGGATGAGCGTAAAAAGTCCGTATGGGATGCCCGCGGCGCTTTTCTGGAGGCCATCAAAGCCTCCACTGACGAAATGGATGAATGCGACGTGGTCGTGCCGCGCAACCGCATTGCCGACTTCATTACCTACACCCATGCGCTGGCAAAGGAGCTTTCCATCCGCATTCCCAGCTTTGGCCATGCCGGCGACGGCAACCTGCATATCTATATCTGCCGGGACGGACTGGAAGAAGCTGCATGGCAGCAAAAGCTGGCTGCTGCCTTTGAAAAAATGTACGCCAAGTCCGCTGAATTCGGCGGGCAGGTCTCCGGCGAGCACGGCATCGGGTACGCTAAAAAGCCCTATCTGCATGAGCATCTTGGCCCTGTGCAGATGGAGCTGATGAGGGGCATCAAAGCCGCCTTTGATCCAAAGGGCATTTTAAATCCTGATAAAATCGTATAATTAAACTTCCCCTCGCCAGCTCTTCTTTAAGAAGGTAATCAGTGAGGGGATTTTCTTGATTTCGTGTATGAATGAAGTTGTAAAAATCTTGATTTCGTGTTATACTAATATAACAAAAATCTTGATTTCGTGTAAAGAAAGGCGTTCAGGCTTATGAAAAGAAAAATCTATGACATGCTCTTAAATTGGAAGCATGGAGAATGCGGGCGTACAGCCGTGCTCATTGACGGCGCGCGGCGCGTAGGCAAAAGCTATATTGCAGAGCTATTTGCCAAGTCAGAGTATAAAAGCTATGTTCTGATTGATTTTAACCGCGCTCCCAAAGAAATCATGGATTTATTTATCAACTATCTGCATGATCTGGACACTTTCTTTTTATATCTTGCCAGTTTCTACAATATCAAATTATACGAACGCGAAACTCTCATTATCTTTGATGAGGTTCAGCTTTTTCCCAGAGCCCGGGCCGCCATTAAATATCTCGTAGCAGACGGACGCTACGACTATCTTGAAACAGGTTCCTTAATGACCATTAAAAAAAATGTTAAAGATATTGTTATCCCTTCCGAAGAGCGCCATCTCAAAATGTATCCTCTGGACTTTGAAGAATTTCTTTGGGCACTGGAAAACGATACCCTCATGGACTTCATCAGAATTTGTTTTCAGCAAAAAAAGCCCTTGGGGCAAGCTCTTCACAGAAAGGCAATGGATTACTTCCGCCAATATTTAATTGTCGGCGGCATGCCGCAGGCCGTCGCTGCCTATACGCAGACACACGACTTTGACCGGGTTGACCGGGTAAAACGCGATATCTTAGAGCTGTACCGCGCTGACATTGTAAAGCATGCAGAGGGCTACGAAATGAAGGTTGCACAGATCTTTGATGATATCCCCTCACAGCTGCAAAAGCATGACAAAAAATTCAGACTTTCTTCCCTAAAAAAAGAAGCGCGCTTTCGCGATTATGAAGACGCATTATTTTGGCTTTCCGATGCCATGATCGCCAATATCTGTTACAATTCTACAGCGCCTAGCATCGGCCTAAAGCTCAACATGGACCGAATGACCCTCAAATGCTATATGGCAGACACTGGCCTGCTCATCAGTCACGCCTTTGATGAAAACGGCATCGTAAGCGAAGAAATCTATAAAAAGCTTTTATTTGACAAGCTCGAAGTCAATAAGGGCATGATCGTAGAAAATATTGTAGCGCAGATGCTCACTGCCAGCGGGCATAAGCTGTATTTCTATGCAAATGCCTCGCGCACCGATGCCAAAAGCCGTATGGAAATCGATTTTCTAATCGCCAAAAACAAAATCAGCAATCGCCATAATATTTCGCCCATCGAAGTAAAATCAAGCAAAAATTATACACTATCCTCTCTGCAAAAATTCAACCTCAAATATGCCGAGCAGCTCCATATTCCTTATGTGCTGCATATGAACGATCTAAAAGAAGAAAAGGGCATCACTTTTCTTCCCTTGTATATGACACCCCTACTTTAACCACAACTCTGCAAAGGAGGCTCCATGGAAGATTTACTGCAAAACCTTAATCCCGCACAGCGGGAAGCCGTGACCACGACCGAAGGCTTTGTCCGCGTCATTGCCGGCGCTGGTTCCGGTAAAACGCGCGCACTTTCGCATCGTTTTGCCTACCTCGTAAACGAGCTCGGCATCATGCCCGGCAACATCCTGTGCGTCACCTTTACCAATAAATCGGCCGCCGAAATGCGTCAGCGCATCCACAATCTGACCGGCGACAATGATACCGGCTACATCAACACCTTCCATGGATTTTGCGTCTCCATTCTGCAGGAGGACAGCCACGCCGTCCAGTACCCAAAAAGCTTTTTGGTACTCGATAACTCTGATATCGACTCCATGCTAAAACTCATCTACGAGGAACGCAGTCTCACGCTGCGTGAAATGACCTTCGCCAAGGCCCGGGATATGATCGAAATCCGCAAGCTAAGCAAAAATCCTGACTATTATCTGGATATGATCGCGCTCCCCCTCGATACGCTGCACCAAAAATATCTGGACGCGCAAAAGCCAGAGGACATCATCTTCTACGGCTATCTCTATCAGGAGAAAAAATGCTTTGGCCTGGATTATAATGACCTGATCAACTTTTCACTCTATATCTTTGAACAAAACGCCGAGATCAAGCTCAAATGGCAGAAACGCCTGCAGTATATCATGATCGATGAGTTTCAGGATATCGATTCGCTGCAGTACCGGCTCATGAGCATTCTCTGCGCCTATCATAAAAATCTTTTTATTGTCGGCGATCCCGACCAGACCATCTATACCTGGCGCGGCGCTAATGTACGCTATCTTCTTCATTTCGATGAAGCCTTTCCGAACGTGCAGACCATTATGATGATGCAGAACTATCGTTCCACACCGGAGATCATCGCCGCCGCCAACTCACTGATTCAGACAAATCGTGACCGCATTGCCAAAGAGCTGCTGCCCACCCTTTCTTCCGGCTCTGCCGTGATCTGCCATTTTGCCGATACCGCGCAGCAGGAGGCTGCATGGATTGCCGCGCAGATTCTGCAGCTGCATGAGCGCGGCACGGCTTTTCGCGATATCACCATCCTGTACCGCGCGCATTATGTGACGCGCGCCGTGGAGGAAGGTCTGCTGCAGAGCAAGATTCCTTATACCATCTATAGCGGCGTTCAGTTTTTTGACCGCATGGAGATCAAGGATGCGCTTTCCTATCTGCGCCTTATCGCCTACCATGATGACCTATCCTTCCGCCGCGTAGCGAATGTGCCCAAGCGCAACCTCGGCAAGCGCCGCATGCAGTTTTTGGAGGATTATGCGGAGCAGAATCACTGCTCTCTCTATGAGGCGCTTTCGCGCACACTCGATCATGCCATTTTTAAGGGCACGCAGGCTGAGCAGCTGCTTCAGCTGGTCGAGACCTTTGGCACTGCCTATGCGTCCCGCCCCATTTCGGAGCTGCTTTCCGACGTGCTCGATAAAAGCGGCTACGAGGCTATGCTGCGCACAGAGGGCAGTCAGGTGCGCCTCGACAATCTGGCCGAGCTCAAGCAGGCCATCTATGAATATGAAACCTCCTGTGGCGAGGAGAGCACGCTGGAGCACTATCTGTCGCACATTGCCCTTTTCACGAACAGCGACGCGGCCGACACGGGCGATAAAGTCAAGCTGATGACCATTCACGCTGCCAAGGGCCTTGAATTTCCGATCGTATTTCTCTGCGCTATGAATGAGGGCATCTGTCCCTCCCGCAAAATCAACACGCGCGAGGCCATGGAAGAGGAGCGCCGCCTCGCCTTCGTTGCCATCACGCGGGCAGAGCAGTCGCTCTACCTTTCTTCGGCCCAAGGCCGCAACCTGGACGGCTCCCCCCGCTATCCTTCGCGCTTTTTGCTGGATATCGACGATTCGCTTTTATGCTATACGTCGCCCCCGCGGGACGGCCTGATTGCCGAAACGCGGCAGTATATCCGCATGAACAGCCGCTTTCTAGAGCCTAATGTGCAGAATGCTTTTAATCCCGGCGACCGCATACGCCATGCGGTTTTCGGAGCCGGCACCGTACTGGAGGCGGATCTTACTGCCGGCGCTTATATCATTCAGTTTGATGCGGTCGCGACGCCGCGCAGCATTGCTTTTCGGGTGAAGCTGACAAAGCTATAAGTTTCTTCCTCAGCGGTTAAGCCAAGGATAAATCCGCTGTTCCCCTATAACTTTGAAAGAACATGATATAATAAATTGGAATATAGACGATTTTTCCTTTGGTTGTCACGGACCGCTCATTTGATACAACAAAGGCCTTTTTAACATGATAGTCTTCATTCTGCACAAATGCATTCAGCGCACTGTGAACGCGATAATCTTTACCTGACTTGACTTCAATCGGAACGGCAGATAAGCTATCATAATCATCAATCAAATAATCTACTTCTCCCCGGCTGCGATTATCATAGTAGAACAGCTTATATCCATGTGCAATCAATTCGCTGGCCACAACGCTCTCATATACTGACCCCAGATTGATACTCTTTTCACCATCCAGAATAGCTCTGATATTGTTGCCATATAAAATGCCTGTTAAGATTCCCACATCATTTAGATAGAGCTTAAGCAAGTTCTTGCCGCTGGACTCGATCAACGGGAATATAGGATTGGATATCGCCTGTACTCCCAGCGCGATTCCTGCGCTGATTAAATATTCAAATTCATCCTGATAGTCATGAAAGGTTTTCCCTTTTTTATTTTCAATATTCTGCGCGATCACACGTTTCTTTTTGTTTTCCATATTGGACGGAATCAGATCATATATGCGCCGTATCTTTAGTTTTCGCTCTTCATCATATTTAGAAGCATCCGCCGCATAATAATCGTGAATTTCATTTTGAATCTCCCTCACAAGCTGAATATTTTTATCATAAAGATAGGAATTGACTGCATCCGGCAATCCTCCCACAAGCAGATACTTGCGAAATAAATCCATCATTTTGTTATGCATCGACTCTTCAAGCGCTTCTAGCCTTTCAAATTTCTTCTGCATTGCAGAAATGACTAGTTGATTCATTCCATTTGCATACAGAAACTCTTCAAAATCCAGCGGAAACATTCTCACTTTGCGGATGCTGCCCATGGGGATCGAGGTAGTCTGAGACAGCGTAACCCCCAGCAACGAGCCGCTGGCAATAAAGTGATATTTGTCATCCTGTGACAGAAATTTTAGAAGTGTCAGCAGATGCGGATACGCCTGAATCTCATCAATAAAAATCAGCGTATTGCTCTTTTCCTTCATTCTGTCACCAGCAATCATACTAAGCTGAAGATAGAAATCCTCTATTGTTTTTGTATTCTCAAATAACCGAGCCCCCAATGAGTCCTCGATCATATTAACTTCTATGAAATTTTCAAACAGTTTCTGCCCTGCATGGCGAATGATATAGGTCTTCCCTACCTGCCTCGCTCCGTCAATTAAAAGAATCTTTTTTGAGTCTGACTTCAAATGGGCTTCTATGACCCTCTCTATTTTGCGATATAACATACTGCAGCACCTCACAAATGACTTTTCAAATAAATTATAAGCCAAAATAATCAACTTTTCAATATATTTTACGCTCATTTTCACTGACTTTTCAATACTATATGCTTTTTTAGGTTCTTATATGTACCGTCTTTATCAAAAAATCAACTTAGTGCTTGACAAATTTTCCTGCCTGTGCTATTTTAATACACATAAATCAACGAGGAAGAGTGAGTAGTCATTTCCAACTTCTTTTCAGCGAGCTGCCGGCGGTGAAAGGGCAGCAAGAGGCGTTATGATGAATGGGCTTCTGAGAGCAAGCAGAACAGATAGTATGTGCGCCGGAGTAAACGCTCCGTTATCAAATGTTTCCGTATGATGGTACGGGCAAAGGCGGGCGAATTTTATTCGTCAAGCAGGGTGGCACCGCAGGTAATCGTTTATTCACCTGTCCCGGCATAATTTAATATCCGGGACAGGTTTTTTATATGCTCCTGTCTCGGACACAAATCATATGAAAAAGGAGACAGATCATCATGAGCAAAATTCCCTACAAAATCTACTTAGAAGAAAACGAGATCCCCAAGTATTGGTACAATCTGCGGGCCGATATGACAAATAAGCCGGCTCCCCTGTTAAACCCCGGCACTCTGCAGCCCATGACGCTGGAAGAGCTGAGCGGCGTATTCTGCACCGAGCTTGCCAAGCAGGAGCTGGATGAGACTACGCGTCTCATTGAAATTCCGGAGGAAATCCGCCAGTTTTATACCATGTACCGTCCTTCGCCACTGATGCGTGCCTATCGCCTTGAGAAAGCACTGGGAACACCGGCTAAGATTTACTATAAATTTGAAGGCAACAATACCTCTGGCTCTCATAAATTAAATTCCGCCATTGCGCAGGCCTATTATGCTAAAAAGCAGGGCCTTAAAGGTGTAACCACCGAAACCGGCGCTGGCCAGTGGGGCACTGCGCTTTCCATGGCCTGTTCCTATTTTGATCTGGACTGCAAGGTATTTATGGTCAAGGTCTCTTATGAACAGAAACCTTTCCGCCGCGAGGTAATGCGCACCTATGGTGCTGACGTTACGCCCTCTCCTTCTATGACCACTAAAATCGGACAGAAAATTCTGGCTGATCACCCCGGCACTACCGGATCCCTTGGCTGCGCCATTTCTGAGGCTGTAGAGGTCGCCACCTCTACTCCCGGATATCGGTATGTACTGGGCAGCGTGCTGAATCAAGTCTTGCTGCACCAGTCCGTCATTGGCATGGAGGTCAAAACCGCTTGCGACAAATATGATATTAAACCGGATACCATCATTGGTTGCGCCGGCGGCGGCAGCAATCTGGGCGGTCTGATCGCACCGTTTATGGGCGAAAAGCTGCGCGGCGAGGCTGATTATCGCTTTATTGCCGTGGAACCTGCCTCTTGCCCGAGTTTTACACGCGGTAAATTTGCCTATGACTTCTGCGATACGGGTATGGTATGCCCACTAGCTAAGATGTATACGCTTGGCTCCGGCTTTATCCCTTCGGCTAACCACGCCGGCGGCCTGCGCTATCACGGCATGACTACCACGCTGTCGCAGCTGTATCATGACGGCCTCATGGAGGCTACTGCCGTGGAGCAAACAGCTGTGTTTGAGGCTGCCGAGCAGTTTGCACGCACCGAGGGGATCCTGCCTGCGCCTGAGTCCAGCCACGCTATTCGCGTTGCCATTGACGAAGCGCTGCGCTGCAAAGAAAAAGGTGAGGATAAAACCATTCTCTTCGGCCTGACTGGCACCGGATATTTTGATATGCTGGCCTATGAAAAATTCCACAATGGTCAGATGAGCGATTACATCCCCACAGATGAGGATCTGCAGGCAGGCTTTGCCGGCATTCCTAATATTGGACTATAATATAAGTCGCTGCTAAATATACGATATGAAGAGGCGATACTTTTAATTAAGGGAAGCATAATTTATATATCTATTTCATATAATTTTAATGGAAAGCCCTATTGACTTTCCTCCTTGCACTTGCTAGAATGTAGATACAAGGAAGTTTACCACTGACCGATATGTGGTATATAAATGGTCGGGTTGAAAGTTTACCGCTGACCGACATGCGGTATATAAATGGTTGGGTTGAAAGTTTAAGTCCTTCGCTTTATGGTGAGGGACTTTTTCATAATGAGGACAGTCAAATGAAAAAAACAGGTTTTTATATTATCCAAGACAGATTCTTTGAAGATATGCAGGACCCATATCTTAAAGGAAATAAGGCAGAAAACAGACCTCATTATTACTGTTTTGAAGATACAAATACTGGGATATACTGGATGATTCCACTATCTAGTCGCATCAATAAATACAGACAGATTATAGAGAGAAAAGAAAAAGCCGGAAAACCCTGCGATATTCTCTACATCGCCAAATTGGATGACGGCCGAGAAAGTGCATTTTTGATACAGGATATGTTTCCAATTACAGAAGAGTACATAGAGCGGCAATATACAATTGCTGGAAATCATTTAATGCTGACAAGCGAACACACCGCTAAAAAGATTGAGCAAAGAGCAAAAAAGGTCATGGGTATGCTGAAGCGCGGCATAAAATTTACCCCAACACAGCCGGATGTTACAGCGATTTTGGAGAAATTAGGAAAACGCAGATAATGGCGTTTCTGATGGATACACATTGTGGAATATTTAATATTGATTTAGTAGGAGGATTCATCATGCTTCGATCTCGACTTCGAGCCCTTTGCCTTACCCTGCTCCTGCTGCTCTCCCTTTCTTGTACCGCCGGATGCAGCGCTAACAAGGAGGCTCTGTCCATTCCAGCTTTGGCACAGCAGATGCTGGAAAAAAAGGAAGACATAGCAAGTCAGTTTAACCTACAGACAGATGATTATACCGCAGAGCAGGTAAATGCCTCTTCTCAGGAAGAAAAGCTTATTCTGAATACTCCCTATTCCTTCGCTGGCAACGAATTTGCCGTCTCCCTCTACATCGTTTCAGAAACCGACGAACGGCTTCCTGACTATAGAGGGTGCATGTATGCCTTCAATTTAACCCTTAAAAAGCCTGACAGCGAGGTCAGCGCCGAACAGTTTGCTGAAATCGCGGATCAGGCCGTCCAAGAGCTGAATGAGCTCCTGCCTACAATCGGAACGATCGAATACCAAGCTGCGTCGTACAGTGAATCATCCGATCATGCAGCCGCCATTACGGGTGGAAAGAGCACCAGCGATATGCAGGTTATCCGGATGGAGGACGGGCGCCGAATCGATGTAGCCATAGCGCCTTTTTATTACTCGGCTGAAGGGTATTATGAATTGCAGATTAAGTTTAACGGAGCCACAGAGCTCATCAAACGTTAAATTCCATTGCAAAAAGACAGGATCATCCATTCACAGATGACCCTGTCTTTTTTTCCTTATTTCATTGAAAACTGAAACATCTCATATACCAGCTCGCTGCCCTCATCAATCTCCGCCGGCAGCAGCGCCCGCGCCACCAGAAACAGCTCTTCCTCCGGCTGGTCTATACGCGCCAGATGTGCATAATCGCCGTCAATCAGCTTTACTCTGTATTCTCTGCGCTCCATTTATTCACCAAACTCCGCCGCTGCCTTTTTCATCATCTGCCGAATCGGCAGCTCATACGGACAGCGCTTCTCACATGCCCCGCACTCTATACAGGCCGAAGCCTTCACCGGCATCGCACCATAGCGCGCCTTAGCCCACTCCGCCAAGCCATACCGCTCCAGATATCCCTGCATCAGGAACACATTCGGAATCTGGATTCCCACCGCGCAGGGCGCGCAATAGTTGCAGCGTCTGCAAAACTGCGTTCCCAGTGCATCACGAACCTGTTGAATCCGCTGTTTCTCATCGTCCGTCAGCGGCGCCGTATCCTGCACCGCGGCTATATTCTGCGTTAGCTCCTCCGGAGCCGCCATGCCAGGGATGACCACGGTCACATCCGGATTTGATGCAATATAACGCAGCGCTAAGGTAGCATCCTCAATGGCACCGCCTGCCAGCGGCTTCATGTCAATAAAGCCAATATTTTTCTCTGTACAGGCCTTAATCAGCTCTTCCCCCTGACTTTCCACAATATTATAGGGGAACATCATCGTTTCCACCCAGTCAAGGCTGAGCGCCTTCTCAAACACCTCGCGCGAGTGAGCCGTGAGACCGATATGGTCAATCTTACCCGCCGCGCGGGCCTCCATAAGCGCCTCTAGTGCGCCGCCCTCGCCCATAACCTGCTCCAGCTGCTGCAGGTTGGGATTATGTACCTGGTAAAGATCAATATGATCGGTGCGCAGGTTACGCAGGCTGATCTCGATGTCGCGGGCCATTTCTTCTTTGGTGCGCGCCATGCTCTTTGTTGCCAGCACAAAATGCGCACGGATACCTTCGAGTGCCTCGCCCAGGTATTCCTCGCTCACGGTATAGCCCCGGGCCGTATCGATATAATTGACTCCAGCCTCCATCAGCTGCTGCATGAGCACTTTGGTGCCGGCCGCGTCGATCCGCTGAATGGGGATCCCTCCGAAACCTAAGCGCGAAATTTTTAACCCTGTTTTACCTAAAATTCGATATTCCATCTGTTTTCCTTTCTCTGCATTGCTTAATTTTTAAAGCAGGCAACAGCGCGCTGCCTGTGATTTTCTTCGTTTTTATAATTTTACCATAGTCCTGCTGGCTTTACAAGCTTAGCCTCTTGAGCTTGTATCTGCATATAACGCGGTATCTCAAACAATTATAAGTATTCTTTCCCTTGACAGTAGTTTTCTTTTTATGCTACCATCGTCTCAATCAAATTCAGAAAGGATGAAAGCATGTTCAACTAATCTATTTTCGCAATATCAGAAATTCATTCCCTGCCATGGTCATATTCTGGCTTTTTTCTGTTATCGAAAATAGGTATTGTCACTGCCCTTTCATCTGCCTGCGTTTTGCATCTTTTGAATAGGACTACGTGCCCCTGTTTTTGCATAGCCGAAAACAGGGGTTTATCTTTTACCGCAAAATGGAGGTATTTATGCTACAAATTCAAAATTTAACGCTCACGCATCAAAAGGATCTGCGTACCATCATAGAAAATTTTACGTTCAGCCTGCAGCCCGGCGACAAAGCCGTGATCATCGGCGAAGAAGGCAACGGAAAATCCACGCTGCTCAAATGGTTATATGATCCTGCGCTCATCGAGGGCTATGCGCAGGCCAGCGGAACTCGGCTCCTCGAGGGCTCTCTGCTCGGGTATCTCCCTCAGGAGCTTCCCGAAGCCGACAAAGATAAAACCGTCTACGAATTTTATGCGCAGAGCGCGGCCTTTTTCGACCAGACTCCGCGCGAGCTTGCACGCATCGCCATGCAGCTTAGTCTCCCTCCAGAATTTTTCTATCTGGACCAGCCGGTGCATTCCCTCTCCGGAGGGGAAAAGGTCAAAATGCAGCTGGCACGCATTTTAATGGAAAAGCCCGATATCCTCCTGCTCGACGAACCCAGCGGCGACATTGATATCGAAACTCTGCAATGGCTTGAAACTTTCATCAGGGACAGTCCATTTCCTCTGCTTTTCATCTCACATGATGAGACGCTCATCGAAAACACAGCCAACGTGATCATTCACCTTGAAAAGCTAGAGCGCGGCCGCTCCGTCCGGCACACCATCGCGCGTCTGTCCTACCGTGACTATATCCAAAAACGCAGTGCCCAATTACAAAAGCAGACACAGCTCGCATATAACGAAGAACGAGAATACCGCAAACAGATGGACCGGTTCTATCATATTCAGCAGCAGGTCGAGCACGACCTAAGGACCATCACCCGTCAAAATCCCCCTGGCGCCCGCCTGCTCAAAAAGAAAATGAAAGCCGTTAAGTCTCAGGAACGCCGCTTTGAACGGGAACACGAAAACCGTACGCAGGTCCCTCACACCGAGCTAGCCATCATGATCGCCTTCGATCCCGGCACTGCCCTGCCCGCCGGCAAATGCATCCTCGATCTTTCCTTAGACCACCTTGCGGTGGGAGAACGAACGCTGGCCCCTGCTCTGTCGCTGCGCGTCATGGGCCGTGAAAAAATTTGCATTGTCGGGCGCAATGGCTGCGGCAAATCTACACTCATGAAGCAAATTGCAGCTGTGCTGTTTCCGCGCACTGACTTAAAGGTCTGCTATATGCCGCAAAATTATGAGGATCAGCTGGATCTGTCTCTATCGCCCTTAGAATGGCTCGCCATTACCGGAGATAAAGAAGAGCTCACGCAAATCCGCACCCATCTGGGAAGCATGCGGTATACTCCTGATGAGATGTTTCATCCTATGCGTGAGCTCTCCGGCGGCCAAAAGGCCAAAATTCTGCTGCTCAAAATGATTTTATCCAAAGCAAATGTACTGCTGCTCGACGAACCCACCCGCAACTTCTCGCCGCTTTCTAACCCCGTCATTCGTGAGGTACTCAGCGCTTTTCAGGGCTGCGTGATCAGTATCTCTCATGACCGAAAATATATCGATGAGGTCGCCGATACCGTCTATGAACTTAGTCCGCAGGGCTTACTCAAGAGGCCTTAAATCACATCTGCAAGGACTAGGGCAAATAAGATGCAAGTGATTAGCACCAGCACGGCAATGATCATTACAGAAGCGCTAACCTTACCCGAAACCTTCTCCTCTGTCTGCTCGCTGGCGGGCGCCAACCCCGCTTTTCTCAATGTTTTGACTACTGGCTTATATAAAAGCACCGTTAAGCCTGCATTCAGGCCGCCCTTTAGCAGATTGAACGGTAAAAACGCTGTGGGCAGCATAGCGGCCACTGCTTCCCGCGGATATCCCATATAGATTGGCGTGAGCAAATAATTCCAAAGCAGCATCACGATCACCATAGAGCATACGCCAACCAAAAGTCCAATCACCGCTCCTTTAAGGGTATGATTCTTCTTATAAATCAGAGCCGCTACAAAGGCAAAGCTGCAAGTCGAAACCAAATTCATCACAGCACCGATGATCCCGGTATCGCTCACGGTAAACATTTCAATCACCGACACGACTGCCGATATCGCAAATGCCGAAAGCGGTCCAAAAATAAAACCGCCAATCGTAATGATCACATCTTTAGGATCATACTTCAAAAAAAGTACGATCGGAATGCGCCCCACAACCATGACCAAATAAGCAAGTGCTGCCAGCATGGCTAATGTTGTTAACTTTTTTGTTCTTGAGATCTTCATTGTTTTCCCTCCTGGTTTTAAATTAAATAACACCCGGAAATATATATCTTCCAGGTGCAAAAACCAGGCATAGAAAACCCAGTTACGCCTTCTACCATCCAGACTGTACTGTCGGTTTCGGAATTGCACCGAATCAACCGCCTAAGCGGGTCGCAGACTTTTACTGCCGGTAGGGAATTTCACCCTGCCCCGAAGACACTATTTCCTATATATTGATGCAAGGCAGTTCATTAACTTGATCAGCCCATCTTGCCCTGCCGCCTTTATTGTATCACAAATCCTCCAAAATGCAAGTCCATTTCTCCATTAGCTTTTCCAATGAATAGGCGGCATTGGCCGGGCTTGTTGAAGGCAGCCGCTTTGCCTCCCTCTCTGTTTGCGGTTTTGCATATCTTTCATAAAGTTCAAAAGCCTTATTGCCATTCGCAAAAATATGCCTAATCTGACTCTTTTCTAAAATATCGCTGAAATCATTAACCTCTACGTTCCGAATAGAGCTGTCTGACGATCCTACAATTTCACAGCTTTCAATCACATCCCATACTGCAATCTTATGCTGCAAAAGAAATTGTTTCTTCTCTTCTATGCTTTGCGGCTGTCCCTCTCTCAAGAGAGAAGCCAAAAGCTTCCAGAAACGATTCTGCGGATGCCCGTAATAAAAGCCTTGCTCTCTCGACTTCACAGAAGGAAAGCTGCCCAAGATCAAAATCCTGCTCTCTTCATTCCAGACGGGTCCAAAATCATGTTTTTGTCTCATCACAAGTGAGGCTCCTCACACAAATAGTTTCTAAATAGAGTATCAATTTGCGAGTACTTTCTTTTCAGAGAAATCGGACCGCCCGCATGCAAAAAGCAATGACTGCTTTCTCCCATGCATCTAAGTTCCCCTGTTGCTGCATCCTTTACCTCATACCCCATTTTTAGCCGTACGCCATCATAATACAATATTCTGCCGAATATATGAACCGTATCCCCAAAGCGTGTCATCGTCTTATATTCGCAGGAGATCGACAATACGGGAATCATGATTCCCTGCGCCTCCAGCTTAGCATATCCAATGCCCAGCTGCTCCAAAATATCACAGCGAGCCTCTTCAAACCAGCGAATATAATTAGAATGATGCACAATGCTCATCTGATCTGTTTCATAATAATGTACTTTATGCTGATACGGCTTTATCATTTGAATTCCTCCTGTTAGCTTACGCTCTCCCCGCTATAAAATCAAGCAGAGGTTCTAAATATGCGCTGTCCATAAAATCATGCGCTTCTTCGGACTCCAGCATATCCTTCTGCCAGTCCGGAACCTCCTCCGGTTTTTTCGATGCCATCAGTTTTAACATTTTGATCATCATCTGATCCATTCCTTTAAGCGCAGCCGGATCCCACTTACCTCTGGCATAAAAAAATGGAAGCTCCGAAAGCTCTCCCGGCACAACAATCCTTGATCCGTCCGGCGCAGCACCGACTGCAAAAATTGCCACCCGCTGATCCTTCAATTTAGCATATACCTTTTGTAAACGATCAAGCCCTTCCACCTGTTCGCCTTTCACATTTCCCATCCATATTAAATTGCGATACGGACGCAGCAGCGATAGCTTCACTTCCTTGGCCTGCAGACAGTCGCATTCTCTTTGCTGCATCAGCCACTCAGCATACTGTTTCGTGCTGCCATACCGACTGTTATATATGATTAACGTAGAATTTTCTGCTGTCAACGCCTTACTCCTTCTTGAATTAAAAACAGGATGCGCTTAAACGCATCCTGTTTTATTGGTTATGCTATCTGAATTATTTACCTAAGAAACGGTCATGACGAGCCTGATAAATAGCCTCGCAATCAGCCAGTCCAAGAGTATCCAATTCAGCAACAACAGAATCAAGCTCATCCAGAGATCTCTGACCCATGATGAATGCAGAAATTGCCTGCTGAGAAGCAGATTTCATATCATTGATTACGTCGTTGTATTTTTCCTGCTCTTCTGCAGAAGCGGTAGCCAGCACGCCAGTTACGTCGATAGAGGTGTAATGACCAAAATCGATGGTAGCATCCTGATACTCAGCCTTCTGAGTAGCCCAACCTAATTCAACACAGCCGTTCTTTGCGCCCCAAAGGTCGTAGAAGTTTACGTCAGAGAATACGGTACGGGTATAAGCGATCTTACCATAAGAAAGTCTCTGCTCAGCCTTGTCATCCAGATACTGGTTCAGCTGGTTAGCTTCGAATTCCTTACCATCTTCCTTAGCAACATATTTCTTCCACTGCTTCTCGCCGTTTACGACTTCGTAGTGAATGCCTTCAACACCGTAGTTCAGGATCTCGATGTGCTCAGGGCTGTAATATACGTCAAGGAATTTAGCAGCTAATTCAGGATCAGCTTTGGTCGTGAATACGAACTCATCCCAAATGTAGGTAGGATCTTCCAGAGGAAGCAGCGGGCTAACGCCTTTAACAGCTTCGATCGGGTAGATGTCAGCATACAGAGCGCCGCCTTCTTTGCCGTCGTTGAAAGCAGCCTCGATAGTGGGCTCATAGGTGGTGGTCAGTGCATAGGTAGTCAAACCAGCAACCTGGTTGTTAGCGATCTTCTGAGACAGAGTAGAAGTAGAACCGATCATTTCCGGATCATACAGTCCATCTGCATACAGGCTGTTTGCGAAGGTCAGGTAATCCTTAACGGTATCCTGATGCCAAGGAGAAACAGCAGTATCGGTATCCCAGTTAACGCTGATCAAACCACGAACCAGACCAAACCAGTTAGCGATAGAATCGCCCCAATCACAAGGATTGTAGGAATATACATTCATACCAGCAACGCCAGCGCCGGAACCAGAAGGATCCTGCTCGTTGAAGGTCTTCAGTGCAGTCTTGTACTCTTCCAGAGTGGTGGGGATTTCCAGGTTGTACTGATCCAACCAGTCCTTACGGATAACGCTGGTCAGGTTAGTACCGGTACCGGTGTATTCGCCATTCTCCCACAGAGAGATGTACAAGTTAGGCAGCCACCAGAAGTTTCCTTCGGGAGTCATAGCCTTGTTGCGGCCCTGTTTGCCATAGGTATCATTGTACCAGTAGTCTTTAGCCGTACCGTCGCCCTTCTCAAGCAGCTCGTTGATATCCAACAGAACGCCCTGAGTAGCAAACTTCAATACGTCAGTTTCGGTCATCTGATACATAGAAGCATACATAGGAATGTTGTTCTGAGCTGCAAAACGAGTCTGCAGAGTCGTCAGATACTGGTCATCCTTAACATACTCCATTACCAGATTGATGCCCTTAGCTTCCATCAATTCACGGAATGCCTTGAATGCATACATGTCATCCATTTCGGTTGCATAATCGAAACGAGTGCTTGCATCATCACCCAGAACAGTAAAGTCCTGCATCTCGACATTTCCCTGAGGCTCGCTGGTCTCATTGGAAGCGGTGCTGTCCGTAGTGCCACTGTTGGTCTTGGAGTCTTCGTTGTCAGAAGAGCAGCCAGCCAGCATAGACAGGCACATGGACGCAGCTAAAAGTGTTACTAATAGCTTTTTCATGTCAAATCCTCCTTATAAGATTTGTGATTTATTTGATAACAGCCAGAGGCCGCCGCTAAGCGGCAACCCCCTACTGATTATCACAGATTTAAAGTGCAGGCTTATGCATCAGCCCTTCAAAGAACCAACCATTACGCCTTTTACGAAATATTTCTGCAGGAAAGGATATACCAGCATGATCGGCAACGTTGCCACTACGATCATGGTATATCGCAGCTGCTCAGCAGAAAGAGCTGCCAGCATGGCTGCTTCACCATCCTCAGAAGTACCGCCCTGCGTACCGCTCTGCTGCTGTGCCACTTTCTCCTGCAAAATCAGCATACGGCGCAGATAAAGCTGCAACGGCTGCTTGCTGGCATTGGGCAAATAAATCATAGCAGCATACCAGGAGTTCCACTGTGCAACCAAGGTATAGATGGCAATAACGGCCATAATCGGCTTGGAAGTAGGCACATAAACGTGCAACAGGATCTGGTAGTTGTTAGCACCATCAATACGAGCAGATTCACGAAGCGCTTCATCAATACTCATAAAGAAGGTACGTACCAAAATGATATACCACATGCTTACGATACCAGGGAAGATGATTGCCCAGCGGGTATCATACAAATGCAGGTAGTTAGACATCAAAATGAACTGAGGAATCAAACCGCCGCTGAAGTACATGGGGATCAAGATGAAGAAGGACATCAGTCTCTTTCCGCGCATATACGGTGAAGTCAGCGGATATGCAGCCATTGCACAGACAATCAGCATACCGATTGTACATGAGACTGCATAAAGAATCGTATTGCCATAGCTAACCCAGATTTGACTATCCTCTACCACCTGTGCATAAGAACCAAAGTAGAAGCCCTTAGGCAACAGGAACACGTCCATCGTACGGGCAGCAATCGGTTCACTGACAGAGATAATGATAACATACCATACCGGGTAGATACAGATCAATGCCAGAACGATCAAGATAGCATATACAATTGCGGTAGCAACGGAGGAGCCATTTTTAATATGATTCGGATTTCTCTTAGACATAATTCATTCTCCTCCTTCCTTAGAACAAGCCTGCGCCGGTCAGCTTATCAGAAATCTTATTTGCAATGAATACCATTCCAAAGTTGATAACTGTTTGAATCATACCGATCGCAGTTGTATAACTGAATTTTCCGCCCTGCAGACCTTCACGGTAGATGTAGGTACCGATAACATCGGCTACTTCATACGTAGCAGGCACATACAGCAACAGGATCATATCCGTGTTAGCACCCAACAAACCACCAACTGCCATAATCAACATGATAGCAATGGTAGGAATGATGCTCGGAAGTGTAATATGAATGGCCTGCTGGAAACGGTTAGCGCCGTCCAGCCGTGCGGATTCATACATGGAAGTATCAATAGAAGTAATAACAGACATGTACAGAATGGAGTTAAATCCGAAGCTCTTCCAGATATTTGACAATACATATATCGTCGGGAAGGCGCTGGGAACCGTTCTCCATGCTTTTGCTTCACCGCCCAGAGCCACGATCAGCTTATTGATAATACCGGCTGGGTTGATGAAGGAGATCAACATACCACACATAACTACCATAGAAATAAAGTACGGCAGATAAGATGCAGTCTGCACGAACTTCTTAAAGCCCATTACATTGACTTCATTTAACAGAAGTGCAAATACAATCGGAACCCAGAAGCCCCATGCTAAGTTCAAAAAGCTCAGCCAAAGGGTGTTACCCATCAAACGCTTGAAGTAAATACTTTCATAGAATTTGATAAAGTGCTTAAATCCAACCCATTTGGTGTTTGCGCCCCAGAACGGTGCACCAGGCGCGTAATCCTGGAATGCGATTACATAACCGTACATGGGGATGTAACAATAGATGAATATGATGATGATGGCCGGAAGCATTAAGGTGTATAGCTCAACGTTATCCTTCAGCAGCATCAATTTGCGCTGCTTCGTCATTTTCTTCTTCGCAGGCGCCATAGCGTTACTACTCATTTAATTCATCCTCTCCTTTCAGATTTTTAGAATTACGCCAAAGAAAGTTTACCGGCTTTTATTTCCTTAACACAAGGCTTTTAAAAACCGCTAAATCTATGCAAATTTACTATTCGTTGATTCGCCTCTGGTGTAATTTCCACAATTATTGTATTTGCTATTATAATGCACCATGGTTATCTTGTCAATATGCTTTGTATATTTTTTTCTACTCTGTAAAGAAAATATGAACGAACTGTAAAAATCAAAAGCGCTCTCAAGTGGCTTCTTTTCCCACTTTGTCACTTTTCTTGCGGTAAAAAATCAGCTTAAAAGCATATAAAATCCACATTTTATACATATCTTGTCCATAATTTTGCTTTTTGGTGAATTTGACGAGAGGCCTAAATTTCTTTCGTCATTTTGAACAAAACAGAGCATCGTCCCTCATCAGGAACGATGCTCCTCTCTGACAATGATATTGGACCAGCACATCTTTCCTTCCCGGTCGCGTGCCTCAATCCGCACGTAGCGCTCTGCCTTTGCCATTATATACTCCGCATGGGTCAGCCCTTCTCCAAATACTACCCGCTTTCCATTATACAGACTGTTCGTCATAAACCGGACCTCCTGTACCGGTGAAAGCTCTACGCTCACATGATCCCCCTCTATTTGAATGCGTTTAATTTCCGGCCCCTGCGACGCATAAAACCGGTTTTCCATCAGCGCCTGCCGAATCTCCGGCCAGCTGTTATGCTCAGCCTGCACCATGATATAACCGCCGAAAATATCGCGGTCATAGCGGTGTACATCATCCACGGCCGTAATCCGTTTATACACGCCGCGGCTTGCCAGCATATCGATATAAAGCTCCGAATAGCCCCGTCCGCTGTACACATCCGAAATCGTATTGTATACCTCTATCGCATCATACTCCTTAAGCTCCAGCGCCTGCTCAAACGTCATCAGCGACCAGATCGGATGCGCCAGCGTGCAGAAGCCTCCCGCCGCATGGATCGCATCCACAATATCCTGCGGCGAAAAGCTGTCATCCTGCGCGATATCATGCGCAAGGCCAACGCCCGTGATATGATACGCATATTCCGGAGCTTCCTTTAAAAAGTTGCGGTGGTACTCCGCTGCCGGAATCACCAAAAAGCTATCGTCCTCATATCCGGCAAAGCGCTTTCGGTGATCGGTAATTGCCAAGAAGTCATACCCCTGCGCTTTATAAAGGGCAATGCATTCCTCCGGCGTTTTATCTCCGTCCGACTGCGTGGTATGCGCATGCAGATTCCCCTTAAGCCAGCGCTTCCCCGGCTGCCATAAATCCATTATTTTTCCTCCATATTGATACGAATGTGGAATTTAAACTTCGCTTCATTAAACTGATATTTTTCCTTCAGGCGCGGACCGCAGCTGTTAGAGCCAATACCGGCCATCGCATAATCCAGGCACACCACCGTATCCGGCGCCTCCTCCAGCTCAAAATTATGCTTCTTGGCAGCCAGCTCCTCCTGCGTATACCGTGAAATATTAAAGCTGAAGCCCTCTTCCGAAACAGCCTGAATGCCCACGCCGTTTTGATCCGTCACCTTAGCCTCCAAGCAGCCATAATGACTGCCCGATTCCTGCGGCTTCAGATAATCCTCATGGTTTTCCGCCGCCGTCGTCTCAAACCGGCTTATATAGGAAGCCTGATGCTTATCCACATAACTCTCGTACGGACCATAGCCATAATACTCCGCCTGATCCATTGCCTTTGGCATAAACAGACGCAGACCAAAGCGCGGCAGATCCGGCATATTCATCTCCTTCTTTGCCTTCACCGTCATATCCAAGCTGCCATCCGTCCCAATCAGATAGGTCACATCGAGCTCCAATACCTTTTGTAGATAGATGGGAGCCAGCGACATTTTGCAGCGCACGCTGCAAAGACCGTCCTTGGCCTTTGCCTTGACGCTGTATACATGCGCAAGCACGCGGTCAAATCCGCTCTCGATCCACTTGAGCTTGATATACTGATCGTTATCGGTGGGCGCGCGCCAGATGTTAAAGCCCATGGGCTTTGTGATGCGGTCCTGATTTTTATAGACCAGATGTGTCCACTGGCCGGTGAGTTTATCGAAGGTGTAACGCAGCTTGTCGGTTTTGATGACGAGCTCCTTTTCATTTTCCTGCAGCTTGAAATCGCCTTTGTTTTTCTGCTCGGGCAGCGTGATGGCTTCGCTGCGCAGCTGCAGCTGGTCGCGGCCAAGCTCGTGCCCCGTTTCGGTGAGCAGCTGATCGCCGCGCTGCACATAGATGATATTCAGATAGCAGTTTCCTTTGCGCGGCATGGCAAAGTCCAGTGTCACTTCGACCGATTCATGCGGACCTGCCTCCAGCTCCGGCAGCAAGCCGCTTTGCAGAATCTGACCGTCGCGCTCGACCTCATAATAACCGGCCACTGCATCCTTCAAATTGGTAAAATCATAATAATTGGTAAAGCGGACCGTTCCTTTGGCGCCGTCCACCATCTCAGCGCGTACGGGACGAATCACATTTTTAAACTCAAGCAGGCTTTCGCTGGGCGTACGGTCCGGATACACCAAACCGTCCATACAGAAATTGCCATCATGCGGAAATTCGCCGAAATCGCCTCCATAAAGGAATTTGGGTTTTCCGGTCTCGGTCGTGCCGGCATACACGGCATGGTCGCACCACTCCCAGACAAAGCCGCCAACAAAACCATCGTATTTTTGGATGATCTGCCAATAATCTTCGGCATCTCCGGGACCGTTGCCCATGGCATGGATATACTCGCACAGCACATAAGGCTTGGGCGTGCCGCCCGGATTGCAGCCGGCTCCCTGATCCTCGCCGGCAAAATAGCGCTCAATCTGCTCGGTGGGCGCATACATGCGGCTGAACAGATCCAGCATGCTTACATCGTTGGTATGTCCGGTGGGCTGCTCCACAGAGCGCTCATAATGAAGCAGACGAGAAGGATCATAGGCTTTGATCCAGCGGCCTGACTTTTCAAAGTTCTCTCCATAGCCGGCTTCATTGCCCATCGACCAGATCACAACCGAGGCACAGTTTTTATCACGGATTACATTGCGCTTCTGCCGGTCCAGATTTGCCTCTTCAAACATCGGATCCTGCGCCAGCAGGCAGTAGTTGTCCACCCAGTTGCCGCCGATCAGCGGCACAGTGCCATGCGACTCCAGATCGGATTCAGAGATCACATAAAAGCCATATTCGCTGCACAGCTGCGGGAACCACGGCGCATTGGGATAATGGCTGGTACGGATGGCATTGATGTTATGCTCCTTCATGAGCTGCAGATCCACTATAGCCTGCTCCGGACTGATCGTATAGCCAGTAAACGGATCGCTGTCGTGGCGGTTCACGCCGCGGAACTTAATCTTCTGACCATTTAGCAGCACTACGCCGTCCTGCACCTCGATCTTGCGAAAACCGATCTTCTGTGCGATCACTTCCTCCTCACACTCAAGCAGCAGCGTATACTGCTTTGGCTGCTCCGCATTCCAGGTGATCACATTCTCTACCGTAAATTCAATACCGCTGCCCGGCTGCCGCTCTGCGAGAGCCTTGCCGTCCGGATCCAGCAGCGTCGCCTTCACCGGTACGCTGCCCCCGACATAATCCACGTCAACGCTCAGCTTGCCGTCCTTGTATCCATTCGTTAAATCCACATGGGCAAAAAAGTCACGGATATGGTGCTGCGGCCGCAGCATCAAATACACATCGCGAAAGATGCCGCTCATGCGCAGCTTGTCCTGATCCTCCAGATAGCTGCCGTCGCACCACTTCAAAACGGCCACTGTCAGATCATTGTCTCCCTCTGCCAGAAGCTCCGTAATATCAAACTCACTGGTCGAATGACTCACCTGGCTGTAGCCGGCAAACTGTCCGTTGACCCACACATAGAAGCAGGAATCCACGCCCTCAAAACCTAAATAATAGCGGTCCGTCCCTTTTTCACCAATCTCGAAGCTGCGCTGATATACGCCGCAGGGGTTCTGCGCCGGCACATAAGGCGGATCATAGGGAAACGGATAATTGATATTCGTATACTGGTGACGGTCATAGCCATGATTCTGCCACACAGAGGGAACCGGGATCTGGTCATTGGAGATATCCTCGTTCCAGAAATTATCCGGCAGATCATACACGCTGTCATAATAATGGAAGCCCCAAAGGCCGCTCAGCGGCAAAAAGCGATCGGACATTTCGCGGTCTCCGAGGAGCGCTTCTTCCACGGTAGAAAACGGTACATAATAGGAGCGGTTGTCCACCGTCCCCACATGCAGGGTGCGGGGATCTTCATAATACTTAGGAATATTCATAATTACCTCTTTTCTGCGCTGTCCTTTGCGCATATTGCCAAGTTTGTGTCGCAGCGCAGACACAAACTTGTTCTCTTTTCTGCTGCTTAGCCCTGGGCGAGCGCCTGCAGGCGCGGCATTGCATATTTAAAAAACATTTGATAGGACTGACAGTAGTAATTGCGCGACAGATGCCCGTCGACGATTGGCTCACGGTTGCGCCGGCAGCCTCCCCGGCAGATGAACGCATAGGGGCAAGTCCTGCACGCAGGGTCAATTTGCCGCGAAAGCGGGATGAAGCCTAGCTGGTCGCGGTTTGCACTGATCTTTGCAAAGCTGTCGGTTCTCAAATTGCCGATACAGTACTCGTCCAGCATATAGAAGTCGCAGGGATATACGCGACCGTCGGCCTCGACGACATGCTGATGGCTGCAGCTTCCGCTCATACCGCAGGTTTGCGGCCGGCCGCCGCGCAGCATATTGATGAGATTGATGAAGTAGCCGATGTAGACCCAGTTCCCTTTGCTGAGATCCTGATACCACAGGTCGAACAGATCACATAGGAACTGGCCGTACAGCTGAGGCGTGAGCGAATAATTCTGCTGCCCCTCCTGTTCATAGAGCGGATCGAGGCAGGCGATATATTGCTGATAGGTAAAGCCCTGCTTGGAGAAAAAGCCGTAGGCCTTGCCGATGCTTTTGGCAAGCTCCTTGGTGACGACAATCAAAATATTGAATTCGGCCTTATGCTTCTTTAGAAGCTGAGCCGCATGCAGCACGCGGCTGTGCGTCCCTTTGCCAGCAGCATCGAGCCGGTACAGATCATGCAGATCCTTGTGTCCGTCCATGGAAAGCCCGACCAAAAACTGGTTTTGCGCAAAGAATTCGGCCCATTCATCATCGATCAGGTATCCGTTAGTTTGAATGGCATGGTGAATGGAAATGCCTCTGTGATTATGCTTTTTTTCAAGCTCGATCAGCCTTCGGTAGAAGCTGAGCCCTGCGAGCGTAGGCTCGCCGCCCTGAAAGCCAAGGTCAAGCGTGTGCTCGGTTTCGGCAAGCGCCTTTTGCAGAATGATTTCGAGCGTCTCCTCGCTCATCATGCCATAATTTTCTTCTTCACGCTTGCTGGTTTCATCCATATAAAAGCAGTACCGGCAGCGCATATTGCAGCTTCCGGACGCTGGTTTGATCAGTAGATTGATAGGCGGCATAGAACCTCCTCTCCTGTAGCTTCGGTCTTTGTTGCGCCTATTATAGCACCAGCCGCCAGAGCATGACAAGGGGCAATCTCTAAAAAGGCCACCGGATGACCACGATGGTATATCATCCAGCGGCCTTTTTCATATCTTTGCAGCAAATTCTGCATTAAAGCCCCTGATCTCTGAACATTCCCGCAATTTCCTCTGCGGTTTCCTGCATTCCACGCTGAAACCAAACTTCGATCCAGCCGTACAGCGCGTATGCTACATATGCTCTTGCGTATACTTCCACCTTTGAATGCTCGGGCTTCGGTCCGCATAGTCCGATAATGACATCTTTCAAAAGGTACACGAGATTTCTTTCATTTAATAGGCTGTAAAAATCTCTGTTTTTTTCAAAGTGTGCAAACAGTAAGCCGAGCAATTCATTTAATGGTCTGTTATCCTTTCGCTCTGCTTCGTCCGTCCATTCCTTGAATATTTTATGGATATATCCCCGCAGAATATCCTCCTTACTTTCATAATTTCGATAAAAGGAAGCTCTGCCGATGCCGGCAAGGTCGCACAATTCGCTGATGGATATATCTCCGATTGGCTTGTCCCGCAGCAACTTTAGAAGCGCGTCCGTAATATGCTCTATGACATAAGCGTTCCTTGCTTCGTTGCTAAACGGTGATACATTTTTCAGGGTCTGTCTCATTTTTCCGTCTCCTATTGACACCAAGAAAATTCGATGATACAAATAGATCATCAAGACAATTGTTTCATCGTTATCATAACACGCTGAAAACAAAAGTCAATAGTAAATGGCAGAAAGGAAAAAAGAAATGACACTTACACAAAAACGGCTGATGATTGTATTGATCATCGTCATTATCGCCGCCCTTTTAGGACGGCTGACAGTCCGAGGGATTATGAATCTTCTGCTCGGCGGAACATTGTTTGGAGGTAATTTTCTGTGAAACCAGAAAAAAAGAAAGGTAGAGGTATGTTTATATTTATTTGTATAGCAGCGTTTCTTGTTTCTTTTGGGTTTGGAGTCGCTTCAAAATTTGCGATTCGGCCGTCATGGGCAAAACAATACTCTGTTCAATTAACGGATGAGATCGGAAAGGTTTATAAAGATATTTCCTACGGTGACGGCGAAGCCAACAAATTTGACCTGTATGTTCCTGCAGACGGAAGTAAGGAAAGTTACGGTTTGGTGATTTATCTCCACGCAGGCGGATTTACACAAGGAGATAAGTCGGGGGACGCTGAAATGCTTTCATGGCTGTGTTCCAAAGGCTATGTTGCGGCAGGAATCAACTATACGCTGCGTAACGAAACAAATAACAAAAGCGTATATTCTCAGTCAATGGAAATCAAAGAAGCTATGCCGAAGGTCGTGGAAGAAGCGGAAAGGCTTGGATACCATATAGATAAATTGGCTATGGCAGGCGGCTCGGCCGGTCATGCGCTTGCTATGATTTACGCTTACAGAGATGCAGACGAATCGCCGGTTCCAGTCAAGTTATTATTTGGCGCTGTGGGACCTTCCAGCTTTTATGCGGAAGATTGGGATATTTACGGCTTTGATCGGGACACGAATGAATCAAGAAAAGGCGCCGCCGGTCTTTTAGGTGTTATGGGCGGTGTGGAATTGACGCCGCAAATGATAAAGGACGGCTCTTATATAGAAAAGTTAAAACCCATATCGGCAGTCATGTGGGTGGATGAAAATACTGTTCCGAGTGTTGTTGCATATGGAAAATACGATAAAATCCAGCCATATAAAGGCTCTCAAAGATTATTGGAAGCTTATAAACAGCATTCAGTGGATTACAAATATTTTGAATGTCCGCATTCCGGTCACGGACTGCAAAATGATGACAAAATCTACAAAGAATACATGGAAGCCGTAGAGCAATATCTGAATCAATATATGCCGGTGAATTAACTGCCGTGAGATTGGCTTGTATAATCATACTAGCTTTTGTAGAACAAATTGCACATAAAAAGGCCGCCCTATTTTTAAGGGCGGTCTTCTGTTTTATTGTATGATATTCATTTCCCTTTTCGTGCTGCAGGTAAAATAGATCACCTGATACTTTTCCGCAATCTCCTTTAAAAACGCTGCGGCAGCTGCATTCTTTTCATCATCCAAATTGGTGAACGGATCATCCATAATCAGAACCGGCACTTCCTCCTGATACATCGCGTCAACCAAAGCGATGCGCAGACAAACCCCTATCAAATCACGATACCCTGCGCTAAGCGCAGCAATCTCTCGTTGCTTGCCAAACTCATCCACCGTCACATTGGTATTGGCATCCACATGAAACGCCTCGGCCGGCTCTCCCGAAATCTTTTCATAATACATGCCAAAGGCCCTTCGTATCGGGTCCGCATAGCGAGCCGTCATCGCCTCCTTAGCCAATATCAGCTTCTCTTTGGCCATGCTGACAGCCGCATATTTTTCCTGCTCTGCAAGCTGAATTTCCTTTAGCTGCTGCAGCTGTGCGCTGTTTTCCTCCTGCTCCTCCTGCTTTTCCTGCAGGTCTGCCAGCGTTTTACGGTAGTCGCTTATCCTATTTTGCGCCTCCTGCATCTGGTCCGTCAGCTGCTGTATTTGCTCATTCACTGCTTCCAAGGACGGCAGCTCCGCCTCATCCGGCAGCGCTGCAAGCTGCGCCGGATCATGCTTTTCCTCAAACTCCTTCAGCTCCGTCTCCGCCTCCGCCTGCAGTCTAGCCGCCATCCGGTGCTGTCCGGTAAGCTCCTGTATCTCACGAAGCTGCTGCGCCAAATCCTTGCGCGGCTGATATCCGCTTTGCCGCAGAAACTCCGTCAGTTCCTGATGCCCAGTCTCATAGGCCGCCCTTTCCGTTTGCCAATGCTCATACTTATCCTGCAAAAACGAGAACCGCGCCGCCTGCTTCCTAAGCTCATAAAGCGCATCCTGCAAACGGTCCTCCGGCGCAGCCATACCATATCCGCTCAGCCATGCCGTCAGCGCCTCCCTTGTCCTCTGCGCCTCTGCAGGATCCGGCTCCTGCGCCGCCTTTTTCTTAAGTGATGCATATTCCAGCGACTCCATCGTCAGCTCCTGCAGCGCAGCATCCACCGTATCCTCCGCAAACACCCTGCCGTGCCGCTCAAAATATGCCGCCATTCTCGCATCCGTCTGCCCGATAAACGCCCGGTCCTCCTCTACCTCCTGCTGCAGCTGCGTAAGCTCCGGTGACGGCTGCTTCTTATTGCCAACCAGCCCCATGAGCAGCAGCACGCCGCCCACGGCGGCAAGAATGACGCCGATGCTCATCTTAACTGCAAAAGCCAAAACAGCGCCTAACAAAATGACTATGACTCCTGCTGCTGCAAGAGGAGAAACCCGCCTTGCGCGCTGTTTTTGTGCTGTCTGCAGCGCCTGCAGGGCAGCCGCCTTAGAGGAAAGCGCCGCCTTTATACTGCCCCGCTTATGCCAGGCAGCGGCAAGCTCTGTCAGCGGCTCAGCCTCATCTGCAAAGTCCGCTTCCAGCCGGCTAAGCTGCTCTTTTTCCGCTGCTGTCAGCCGCTTAGCATTAAGCTCCTGCTCCAAGTCCCTAAGCTTAGTGGCTTCCTCGATTTTATCATCTATATCCTCAGGAATGCCTCCGGAGAAAGCCTCCGACAAAGCACTCCGCTCTGCCTCCTCTTCCGGCGTTAATTTATATAAAGAACTTCTCTCCTGTCCTTTTTCAAGCTCTGTACAGGCAATGACTTTATTTTTGATCTCCTCTGCACTCAGAAGCTGTCCGGGCAGCTCCCGCCGGGCCTGCACAGCTTCTTCCGTTCTTGCCTGCACCGCCTTTTGAAGGCGGCTCCATTCGGATTTTGCCGCCGCGGCGGTGTGCTGCTTGGCAAGCTCTTCCTGCCGCTTGGCTGCATTTTGCTGCTGCAGCTTACATGCCTCATAGGCGTCCTGCTCGGCCTGCAGCTGCTGACGGTAAGCATCGATACTGGCGGAAAGGCTCTGACCACCCTGCACCAGGCGCTCATAGGCGGCAATCTGCTCTCTTCTTTTGCTGAGAGAGCCGGTGGCGCGCTTCGGCGTCAGGCGGTTCAGCATGTCTGTGAGCCGCGTGCTGGCGGTATCAAAATTATTCAGATCGTGCGTATTATCGGAAAGATTGCCGATTTTGGCATTGATATCATCTGTCGCCGCAGTTTCGCATGCGCTTTGCGTGATGAAGACGGTCCGCAGAAAGGATTCGCGGTCAATTTTGAATAGCTCCTCGCCAATCCTTTTGCTGTAATCCTTGGACGGCAGATTGGTCTTCGCGTCGCGAAGCTCAAAGGTGTCGTTTGCTTCCTTATCCTGAAATATCCTTGTGATCTGATAGGTCTTGCCGCTTGTTTCAAACACAAGCTGACCGCCGAAGACACCGCCCTGCCAGGGCTTGTAGCGTCTCCGCTCGTTGTCCTGCAGGCTGCGCCTTCTCTCCCCCTCAAGGCCGTAAAACATGGCTCTGATAAAGGCCGCGAGTGTGCTTTTGCCCCAGCCGTTTTCCTTGCAGATGACATTGACGCCATCTGAAAAATCCGCAGAGTAATCCTGCAGCTTTCCAAAATTTTCAATATGACAGGAAATTAATTTCATCGCTACTCAATCTCCTCTCCGGCAAGCGCCTGCAGGCCGTATCGGATGATCTGCGCTTTCTCCTCATCCGATAACGCGGCATCCTTCATGACTTGGCGCACATATTCTCCTTTTAGCGATTCATCGAGTAAATAATCCTCAATATTGATTTTGAGCGCGGTTTCATCGTAAACCTTAACAAAGTAAAAGCTGCCCGCAAAGCGGGATTGAAGATAAGCAATATCCTTTTCACAGGCAACGTCCAGGCTCCCCGTAAGCACGAGCTTGACCAGACTGTCCGCCGTACAGCCTGCCTCCTGCAGGGCTGACGCAGCGACGGCAATCATCTCGGCCGTTGTTTGACAGTCCGTCACATCGGCCGTAACCGTATACAGCTTCCTTTGCGCAAACGGAATAAATTCATGCGTATAAGCGCCGGTCTGCTCGTCCACCTCTATAATGACAAAGCCATGCTCTCCGCATTCGTCAAAGCCCCGGCCCTCCAGACAGCCCGGATAGCAATAGGTACCTCTGGCATCAAGCCGTTCCTTTTTATAGGCATGGATATGCCCCAGCGCCAGATAGTCGATCCCCTTATTTTTCAGCGCCTTAAGCTCGATGATCTCCGCTCGGTCCTTTGCTGTGCTCTCGGACTCTTGTCCGTGCAGCATGACAATGTTGAATTTCTGAAAGTCCAGCACCAAGGACACATAGGCCGCTTTCGCATTATCCTGCGAAAGCTCAAGGCCGGAAACAGTGATACGGCCATCTGCTTCCTCATAGGTTGTCCACTCCGAAGTAAAAAGCCTTAGATTGGCAGGCGTCTCTTCTATTTCAGCAAGAAAGGGATCCTGATCGTGATTGCCCTTCAAATAATAAAATGTAATCTGCGGATGCTGTATCATATGATGAACCACGGTATTGCGGGCCGTTGCAGAGATGGTTTTGGTGTCAAACAGATCTCCGGCAATTAAAATAGCGCCGACCTCATTTTGCTCGGCATAGGCGACCATGCGCTCAAAGGTGTGCAGGAGCTCGCCCCGTCTTTCTTTTGCCCTTTCCTTATCCAGATTCGCATTCATCTTGGAATCCAGATGCAAATCCGCACAGTGAATGAATTTCATCGCTGTCCCTTCCTTCTTCTTAGTGCGAGCTCGCCCAGCAGTGCCGCTGCCGATGCTACTGCCAGTACGGCTGTCCAGATCAGCCAGAGATTATTCGTATGTCCGCCTCCCGGATCTACGCCGTTCGTCTGAAACACTAAACCTGCCGCAAAACCGGCAAGATAGGCCAGCGATATGAAAACCGGCGCTTTCTTGGTCTTCAAAAGAAAGGCCAGGCCGATTGCAAATAAACTAAATATAAACAAAACAAGCGGCCAGTCATGCATGCCGTGCAGTTCCAAAAACACATACCGGCACAATAGGAACCCCGCACATAATATTAGTAAGGAAACTATGTATATCACTGTATTTTTCTTTGTCATCTGATGCCTCCTGTTTAATATTGACCTACTTAATAATTCACCGTATCTTTACTCAAGCCCCGCTCCAATTCTTCTATCGTAGGCAATGTGCCTTTAAAATCTTTTGGCATCAATGCATTTAATTCATATTCAGATATTCCTATTGGTTCTGTGAATGTTTCTACTGCATATTTTGCCAATATATTATCTTTAGTTTTACAAATAAGAAGTCCTATCGTCTGTGTATCTCCTTCACCCCTAAGAATATGGTTTACCGCTGAAACATATATAGCCGTCTGCGAAATAAATCCTGATTCAAATTCAACAACTTTTACTTCAACAACCACATAACAATGACGCTTTACATTGTAAAACAACATGTCAATATACTGCTCTGTATTACCAACCTGCAACCTGTACTCTCTTCCTACAAACGCAAATCCGCTTCCTAGTTCCATTAGAAAATTCTGCACATTATCCATCAATGCATCTTTTAATTCTTTTTCATTATATCCTTGGCGAATTGCTATAAAGTCGAAATTATATGGGTCTTTGGTTATTTCCTGTGCCAAATCACCTGTTTCTTTAGGCAATGTATACTGAAAATTGGTAATTGCGTGTCCTTGCCGTTCATATAAGTCTGTTCCCAAAAAATTCAATAAAACAGCTCTTGACCAGTTATTTTCAATAATCTTATCAATGTAAAAATTAAATTTCCTCAGATTATCGTGACACTTATCAATCAACAACTTGATATGTCCCCACGGAATCATAAACACCTTATTCGATGCCATCTCAAAATGTTCCTCAACTTGGGGAACAAATTCTAAATCTTTAAAACATTCATAAAAACGCATCATGTAACGCAAATTAGTCGGAGAAAATCCCTTTGTATTCGGAATCATCTCGGATATATCCATACTCATATTTTGAAAAAATTTATTTCCCCACTTACTGTTAGCATGTCTTTCTGTAATATCTTTTCCTACTGACCAATAATACATTAACATCTCATTATTCACACGAATAGAAGCTTTAATCTGGCTGGTCCTATATCTATCTCCAAGCTCCTGTATCCAACTTCTATATTCCTCATCAATACGCATTAACTCGCTCATAATTTCACCCTCTTATAACATTTTCTATTCGTGCCAAAAGTAATTCAATTGAATATATTGACTAATGAACAAAGTTATACCATACCGTATGTTCAGTCCATCCTTCGCTGAGCATTCGTTTGACATAGGCCAAATAAAACAAGAAATCCCTCCGGGATTCTTGCGGTCGTATAAGATTGCCTTTCGGCAATCTTACTAAAAATGATCTTTAGATCATTTTTATACCATGACGATATCGGAGTTTGCCTCTGGCAAACTCATAGCGCAGCACAATTGCTTGAATAGCCAAAATATATCTGGCTGCGCTTATTATATCATTTTCATGATCGCTTAGCCATCTTTTTCTTTTGTGTTTTCAACCCTTCTCAGCGTTTTATACACTCCTCCGATACAGGGAATCTATGCGTATTTTTAAACAACTTTACTGAAACTCCTTGACAACTAAAAGCCCAAACCCTATACTATTTAAAATTTTCAGGAGGTAAAACAGATGATTACACATAAGGGAACGCAGACTTTACACACTGAAAGGCTTATACTGCGAAAATTCACCGTTGACGATGCACAGGCCATGTTTGAAAACTGGGCAAGCGACGAAAGAGTGACCCGCTATCTGACCTGGTGCCCTCATACATCTCCGGAATCCACTAAAAAGCTCCTTGATCTCTGGTGTGCTGCTTATAAGCCCGATACCTATAATTGGGTTTTGGAATACGAAGGTGCGCCTATCGGCAACATCAGTGTTGTTCGAATCAACGAAAAAAACGAATGGGCAGAGCTTGGCTATTGTATGGGCTATGCTTATTGGAACAAGGGTCTTATGCCGGAAGCTGCCAAGGCTGTTATAAACTTTTTATTTACAGAGATTGGTGTAAATCGCATCGGCATATCGCATGCCGTTAAAAACCCGGCCTCTGGTCGGGTAGCTCAGAAATGCGGACTCACTCTCGAAGGAACGAAGCGTGAATATTTTAAAACCGCAGACGGTGAATTTCTTGATATATCCGAATACGGGATTCTCAGAAGCGACTGGGAAAAGTCTTCTATCTAATGCCTCCTTATTGCTCGCTGCGCGCAAGACCAAACCTTTCAATAACCAAATCGGCCACCTCATCCGGCATGAGATTTGTGTTATCAATTTTCATATGATTTTCAAACCAGACCTTATCCTCGTATGTATTGAGTCTATGGTCTTCTGTGCTACGCAAAAGGTCATTTCTGCTCCACTGGACATTGCGTTTGGAGGGCTTCATCTCCATTCGATGCGGCGTTTCATTTCTTTCAAGTCTCGTTTCCAGTGCAGCACTGAGCTCAACAAAATAAAACTCACCGCCGCTAGCGCGAAACAGACTTTCCAGCCCTTTTAAATATGCTTTTTCTTCCGGATCTTCAAAAGCACAAACAAAGGTAAACAATAGGTTCACCTGATGTTTAATTGCCAGCTCAAAGGCCTTCTCTCTAAAAACAGCATTAAACTCCCGCTGCGCCGGCGTTGCAAAGCCGAATATCTTATCTGAGATTTCGATGCTGTCGTGATTTGTCATTAACCGATACTGTATTTTATCTCGCAGGCTCGCCGCCGTGCAGAATTTCTCCAATCGAGCTTCCTAGACGGTATTGATCTACAGATTCTGTATTGGTCATGATAAGAATACAAAGATCCTCATCAAAATAATACCGTGTATAAGCAGACACTCCGAAAAAATCCCCTCCATGCATATAGCTGATAACACCGGCCTCATCACATCGCTCCAACCCATAGCAATAGTGATTTTTATTTTCTGATAAATAGATTTCATATCCGCGGTCTGATAAAATGCATTTATTTTTAAGACATTCATACCATTTCTGCAAATCATCACAGCTCGTAACCAGTGCCCCTGCACCTATGCCATACAAATTGTTAGTATAGGGAATCCTGACCAATATACCATAGTTACGCATATACTGGCTGGCTTTGTTAATCAGAATGTCCTGATCATTGTCAAATGTCGTGTCATGCATTTCAAGCTTAGAAAATATATGCTGCTGTAGAAATTCATGATAGCTCTGTCCGGAAACAAATTCAATGATCCATGCCAGTAGAGTATAGTTAAAATTATTATACTCAAATACTTCTCCTGGTTTTCTAATAGGCTCCTTCACAATCCAGTTTTTAAAAAACAACTCTTTATCATAGGGCTTTCTGTCCTCATTCACATAAAAATCATCTTCAAAATTATAGCTATTATGTAATCCTGATGTATGGGATAAAAGATGATGGACCGTTATCTCCGATGGCAGCTGAAGATGGGGCGGCAAATACCGGTTTGCCTTTTCGTCCAGCTGCAGCAATCCTTTATCTTGCAGAAGCATAATTGCAAATGCCGTAAACTGTTTTGTAACTGATGCAACCGTAAAACGAGTGGCCATTGTATTTTTAACGCCAAACTCAATACTAGCATACCCGCGGCAGCTCTCAAATAGAATTTCTCCCTTTTGTATGACCCTAATCACACCGGAAAAATCCCAGTACTCCATCTCTTCATTAATATAGCGCTTTAGCTTCTGGTTTAAATCTGTCATGAATGATTTCTCCTTATCGATAACCCCGTCTCCCTGCCTCCTCCATTAAAGCAGGCTGAATATCCGGATAGGTCAGTTGCTCCGGCAATGCGTCCATAGCTATAATTTTTTCAATCTCATTATGCAGTTCTGCCTCAAAGCGTGTTATATCAGCAAAAAATAACATGCCGAAGGATTCTTCTCCGTTGAAGCGCTCGGGGTCTGTAACAGAATATACGCATACGGGTTTTATGTCAAATTCCAAGGCGCCCGTTTCCTCATACAGCTCCCTCTTCGCCGTATCCATAATCGTTTCACCTGGCTCACGATGACCGCCAGGAATTTCCCAAGTGCTGCGGCTTCGATGCTTACAAAAAATATACTGTCCCCTATTTTTAGATATGATAACAGCAAACTTAAGCAGCTCATCTTCTACCTGTTCATAGAACCTGATTTCTTTCATGGTAGGCTTCCTCCTTCATCCAGCTCAGGGCATTATTAAAGAATTTACAATCAATTGAATCTTTTGTTTTCTGTCATAAAAGGTATTCCATTTTGTGTGCGATTGTATCATGTTTTGTATCTAAGGCGCAACTAAATTTCTATTCACATAGTTTCATTATTTCTCCCCACTGGATTTGTATAATTGAAATTCACTTTTAAAGTATGCAATTCATTAAATATAAGCAAAATCGATTACCGAATATATTGAATATATTGTATAATGGTGATATCGAATTCGATGCTACATTACTTTTAATTTGGAGATATGGTTATGTTTATTAAAGAGCGCCATCAAAAAATACAGTATATCCGATGAATCCTCATGCAAAGATCTACGAGTACTTGAAGAAAAAGAGGGTTGCAATTGAGAAAAATTTTTGCATATCCTATAATGCCAGTAGGCAAAAGAAATTACAAATCCATTCAGACAAAAGAACGAATCCCCGTACCGTATTGCAACGGTTTGGGGATTCTTAATATCCACAATCTATAAAGTCGGGGAGCCTTCCAAGCACCAACTCAATCGCTCCCCAGCCTCACACTACATAAAAAGATCGCTCCACGGAAGGCGTACCACCGTAGCCGACCGAGGAGCGATCTTTTTACCCTTATGCTTCCAAAAACAAATCAATCTTCTCTGCAATAATGTCCAGGCTCGCGCGCCAGAAATCAGGCTTTGTCAGATCAATGCCGGCAATCTGCGCCACGTGCTCCACAGTATCTACCGTCGTCGCCTTCAAAAGCTCACGGTACTTCGGCAGGAACGCCTCGCCCTCCTCCAAATACTTCGCATACAGGCCCCGAGAGAACAGGCAGCCAAATGCATAGGGGAAGTTATAATAGCTAAGACCCGGCCGATAATAATGGCTCTTGCAGCACCACATGTACGGATGCAGATACTCCGGATCGAGCCCATCGCCAAATGCCTCCTTCTGCGCGTTAATCATAATCTGCTCCAGATCCTCCGGGAACAGGAACGTATCCTTGCGGCGGCGGATCACCTCATCCTCAAACAGGAAGCGCGAATAAATATCCACAATCACCTGCGTGCAGTCCTGAATCTGGCTCTCGATCAGCTGCAGCCTCTCCTCGCCGGTCGCATGCGCAATCGCATCATTCATGATAATCAGCTCATTAAAGTTAGAAGCCGTCTCCGCCACCGGCATCGTATAGCCCGTGTTCAGCGGACGGTGATCCTGGATCTGCATGCCGTGATATGCATGGCCAAGCTCATGCGCCAGCGTAACAACGTCTCCGAAGCCGCCCGTAAAATTGGTAAGGATGCGGCTCTGTTTGACAAACGGCAGATTAGAGCAGAACGCTCCGCCTACTTTCCCGCCGCGCGGGTAAAAATCGATCCATTCTTCCTTAAAGGCCTGATCAACCATCTGCGCCAGATCGGGCGCGAAGTTGTTGAAGTGCTCCACCAGATATTCGTGCGCCTCTTCGACGGTAAATTTTTGGGAGCCGGCCTTGCCCACGCTGGCCGCGATGTCGTACCACGGCAGGCCGTTTTTGTGGCCGAGCAGCTCGGCCTTGTGGCGCAGATAGGCGTGAAATTTGGGCATGTATTCGCGCATGGCCTCAAGCATAGCCTCGAGCGTGGCTCTCTGCATGCGGGACTGCTCCAGCGTCATGTCCAGCGGGCTTGCGAAGCCGCGCATTTCGGCCTCGGTATTGACCTGCAGCTTGATGCTGTTGAGCGCATAGGCGATGCCGTGTTTGATCTTGTCATAGGTTTTGAGCTCGGCCTCATAGGCGGATTTGCGCACCTCGGGGTCGTCGCTGCCAGCCAGCGCACGAATGCCGGCGAGTGTGACCTCTTCGCCGTTGTAATCTGCTACCACAACAGAGGTGAGATAATCGAACAGGTCATGCCATGCCTGGCCGCCGGAGAGGTTCATCTTGGCGAATACATCCTCGCCTTCATCGCTGATTTTGTGGGAAACGGACTGACGCACCTGCTGGAAATAAAAATGATACTGCTTTAATACGTCGTCGCTGTCTAAAATTTCGTCCAGATTTTCGAGCTGGCCTACGTATTTCTCAAAAATTACGTTTTCTTTGGAAAGACCAGCTGTCATATTTTGAAGCTTGGTTTGATAGGCCGCACCCTCCGAGTCGGAGCTGTTGGCCGAGCGGCGCAGGCTGAAATATCCCATCAGGCGGCGCTGCAGAACCTGCAGTTCCTCCTTGGCCTCCACTACCTTGCGCAGCGTTACTGCCGGCGCCTCGCTGCCGAGAGAGGCGATGAGCTCTTTATAGGAATCGATCTGCTGCTGCAGTTTCTCAATGTCTGCCTGCAGCGCAGGATCCTGTGTGCCCTTATAGAGCACGTCTAAAGACCATTCAGAATTCATAAGTAATCTCCTTTTTAAAATCATTTTAGTAAGGTCATTATAACACTGTCATTTCGATTTGTCCAGCGCCGCAGCCTTGGCCGCCTGCTTCGGGAAGCACAGTCCTAGGTTTGTGTGCCGCTCCAAGGAGTGCAGCCCCTGCTTGATGTACGCCCAAGAGCTTTCATAATCCAGCCTCACTGAAAAATCCGAATTCGATAAAAAGGCCAAAAACTCCGGAATTGCATTGCGGTATGCCTTGGCAAACTGATAGGCGTCCTCCTCCTTTTGGGCATTGCTGCTGTTTAGCTTGTTATACAGTACATGATCGAGATTGCAGGACATATAAAATACCCGGTAGGGCACGCCCCAGATGCTGTCGCACCCGCACAGCCGGTCAAGATTGGCCGCCTTCTGCTGGTTCCGGCTTTCAATCGCCTCTTTATTTCTCGTGCGGATCTCCGTCTCCGCATACGTCACCCGCCGCGCGGCAGCGTCCTGCACCACCTTTTCCGGCGGAATATAGGCTCCATCCATGTCGACAATGTGAATGATCTCCCGAAAATCTGTCCTCGTATAATGGTTAGAGGACGCATACGCCTGTACCTCTTTGGCCAGCCTGCCCTCGATTCTCTCCGGCCAGACCCCTCTTTGCGTGGTGATATCTCCGTGCATAATGTGCACAAACACAGAGCTCCGGTCGTAGATCCGTCCCAACAGCACGCCCAGTGCCTCCTCGTCCGAGGGTCCCTCTACAATCACAAAAACAATCCGCTTACGAGCCACTGAGCTCACCAGCCTCTCTGAATGCCAGCGCAATCTCATAGTTATCCGTGGGCTCATAAACACTCTCACTCTGCTCGCCCAGCACGATATCACGATAATAAAAATCACGCAGATTGTGGTTCGTTTTGATATTGGCAAAACGAATATAGCGGTTGCGCGGATTGGAGGTCGTAAACGCGATAAATCCTTTATCCAGCGTCTCCAGCGGGCGCAGGTTATGCGACGTAAAAATCAGCTGCCCCTTGCCCTTTTCCGATATGATGCGCAGCAGCTCGCCCAGCAGATATTCAAACACGCCCGCGTCCAGCTCATCAATGGCCACCGTGATGGACGCCTGATTATACACCACGATCAAAAGCTGCAGCACCGACACGATCTTCTTAATGCCTTCAGACTCATATTGCAGCGGAATATCCTTACTGTTCTTTCGGGACACCAGCTGAATCCTTATACCGGCATCGCCGGTAGGAAACATCTCGGTTCCCAAATTTTTGACGCCAATTGTGAGGCCGGGGACCAGCTGCACCAGAACGCCGTTCATGTTACGGACGACCTTTTCCACCCGCTCCAACGCCTCCTGCGGAATCAGTGAGGGCGCGTTCAGATGGATCATCAGGCTGCCTGCCGATGATCGGTTGCCTTCTTTATATTGAAAGGTGAGCGGCAGGGTATTCATTGTGATTAGGCCGGCACGGGCTGTATTGATCACAAACAGCTCATAATTGCCATACCATATGAGGCTTTCAAACAGATCTAAATAGAGCGTTTCTTTGCAGTTTTTCCGCAGAACATTCAAAAGCGCTGCAGAGAAAATAAACGACTTTGACACGAGCGCCGCCATCTGCTTGCCGGCCAGCAGCGTTGCTGCCGTCTTGGCATTATGTCCAACCAGCAGTTTATATTTGCTGGCCGGGCCAAAGACGTCCTCCGTACGGGTGTCTACGACCGGCTGCAGTTTATATTTTTTGCCCTCTTCCTGATAAGCACAGGCCAGCACCTCGTCAAAAATAGCGGCCTTGTACTGAACAGGCTCATGGGGGCTTTGCTCAATATTGGGGCCGGATTCATCAGCCTCCTTGCGGATACAGAGCTCATATTGTACGTCATAGATGCCGTCTGTGTCCTGATTGGCAATCTGCAGTGTATATTTTACCTTTGCATGCTCCGCATTGACATTAACAAAGTCAACAAAGCTTGCCGGCAGCGACTGCCCTGTCAGCGCATACTTAAGCAGAGAAAGAGCGTCAATCAAAGCCGTTTTGCCAGAGCCGTTCTGCCCATACAGCCCTAAAATGCTGGCACTGTAGGCCTTGCGTGTGTTTTCAAAGCTTAAAACGCCATGCTCTACATTTTTGAAGTTGGTGATTTCAATCTTTGTCAGGCGAACCGTTTTTGTTTTCATTCTGATTGCCTCCTTTATTTAGTAGCATCATAGCATAGTATGCCCTATGAATCAATTAAAAACTGTCATTCGGCACAAAATGTTTCTTTTTCTTATTTTCCTGTTCTATGTGCCATAGACTACGGCGCAATTGTTTGCCATCGCATGTCGGTTTGCATTGAGCCAAAGAGGCCATAGCTCGCCCTCTTGCATGCTGGTCAGCACCAAACCAGCAACGCAACCAACTTGCAACTTACTATTAAACAGACAGCACGTCCATGACATACCACCGTAGTCGCGGACGTGCTGCCTGTTTCACCCCTCATATGCCTTATAGATTATCTCATCTGTTTCAAAACGCGATGCCATAAATATATTCGTCTCACGGACGCTATAGCAGCTCTGCAGTGCTTCCTGCAGCTGCGGTTTCAGCCACTCCCGCAGGCGCGTTACCTCCGCCACCCGTCGATCCAGCAGCTCCTTCTCCGCCTTTGTGATCGGCTGATGGTAGCGATACAGCTCCCGCATCACAAACTGTGATTTTTGCCGGTAGATTTGCGCCGTCAACGCCAGATGCCACATACGAGCCTCGAACGAATGCTGTTTAGCAGCTTCGGCAGCTTTTTCTGCCTGTGGCAGCAGCGCACCTATGCCAAGTCCTGTCAGCGGCTGCGAAACGCCAAAGAAATCACTCATAAAGCTTTGCAGAAAATCGGATTGGCTTAGCGATGGATCCCACATCTTTTGCGCGGCATAGCTCAGCGGCAGCCATGCGGTTTCAAATTGAGGATGCGGCGGCGCGATTGTGCCGCTGTAGTTGGACCAGACCGTCATGGCGAAGCCGGCGAGGCTGAAGTCGGCGCAGCGCTGGATCCACCAATCTACGTTGGCCAGCCGGCCTTCATAATCGGGCATATCAAGTGCTTCCACCTTACCCACGCTGCATTTGGCGGCGCCGGCGCCGAGCACCTGCAGACCTGCTTTCTGAAAATCGCTGATAAAGGGGACGCTGTCCGGCGTGTAATATAGCCAGCTCATGACAATAATTTCCGGATTCAGCTTACCAAGCTCTGCCGGGGTCATGTGCCGCAACATATCATCCCAGATGATTGGCGTCTTGCCAGCGGACAGCACTTTGTCCGCAATGCGGTTAATATGCTCCAGCAAAAGCCCTGTCTTGCCGGTCTTCTCATATTTTTTGCGACAGTCCGGACAATAGAGCAGATTCCACGCTTCGTCGCTGCCGATGTGGATGTAGCGGCTTTCGGGGAAGAACTGCATGGTCTCCTGCAAAAGTGATTCGACCAGCTCATAGCCCGCCTCGCGGCAGGGACAGATTTCATCAAAGTCATGATAATGCATACCGCCGGTCACACCGGGATAATAAAGCGGATCGTTCTCGGGCTGATGACGCACCTCGCGAAGCTCGGCGTAGGCCGGCTTTTTGAGCGCATATTCCAGATGCCCGAGCGTTTGCTGCAGCGGAATGAGCTCCAGATAGTGCTCCTTGGCATAAGTATTCAGCCACTGCAGATCATCCGCTGTAAAATGCTCCTCTTCTACAATATCGGGATGGGATGTAAACGGCAAACGGTTTTCAGTCTCCAGAATCAATGTGTTGTAGCGCAGATCAATCAGGTTTTCGAGAATGCCTTCAAGCCGCTTCCGGTTGGGAAATCCATAGCGCAGATCCATATGCGCGGCGCGGAAGCTGAGCTCCGGCGCATCTTCCTTAAAGAGGCCTACCTGAATATGCCCCTGCTTTTTCCATTCCTGCCAGCCGTACAGCACACCGCGCGGCGAAGCCGCCTGAATGACGATGGACTGCTCGTCTGCATAAAGGCGGTAGCCGTCGGGGCTTTCCTTCAGATATGCTGAAAGTGGCGGGAGCTTCACAAAATCTGCCCGCGTGACCACGCAGTAATAATCCTTTGCCTGCACCTCGCAGGGCTCGGCCTTCATTGCCTGCAGGCGCTGCTCGATTACGCCGCCTGCATTTGTCGCTGCTCTATATGCCATGTTTACACAACCTTTCTGTCTGAATCGTAAGTTTTCTACCTCTTATTATACAGATTCTTTCTTTTAAAGGAAATGCATATTTTTCCAAAATACTCGGTAAAACAGACTTTCCTTTCGTATAATATAGATAAGTTAGTCATTTCCGGTTCAGGCTCTGCTGCAGGATTTCCTACTGCCACTGCATTTCAATATATCGCTTAGCCGTTTCCTGCAGCTTTTGATAACATGTCTCCCAGTCTGCTCCGCTGTAATAATCCTGCAAAACCGGATATAACACCTCTATCTCCAGGCTCCCGTTGGGAAGTGAAGCCGTCTCGATCTGCTGGACGATTTCGTAAATTTGCTCAGCCAACGCTTTAGATAACGGATGGACCATTCCCAGCGCATGCGAATTGATATTAAAATTATGAATCTCCCACTCTGTCTCTGTTAAATCGATCAACTGCTTTTTTGTGATTTCCTGATTGACAGAAAAGCCATAGCGTACATCTGTCTCGTAATCCTGCAAATATTTTAACAATTCGACTGCGGCAAGCGGATTTTCCGAATCGGCGCATACAAATCCAAACAGTGTAATGGCCGCATTATAGGCTGGCCTGTCCTCTCTCATCGAAATGGGAATCAGCGTCATCTCCTGTCCGTCTGCCTGCAGCTGACTCGCATAATACTGCGCCTGAACCGCCATAGAGGTAGCCGGCCAGTTACAGCCTGAAACGCCGTCAAGCCAATAGGAAATCTGACTGCTGTAATCCTTATACAGGCTCTGGGCCGCCTCCTTGCTGGGCGCCATCAAATAATTCTCAGAAAGAAAAACACTTAGGTAATTGCTTCTATTCGGCGCATCTCCCCGATTTTCCACTGCAAAATCCTGTTCAAACGCTTGATATCGTTTCCCGAATTCAGCCAGCGCCTGCAGGTTTTCTTCCTCCACTAACAGAGTCTGCGTATCCTGATCAATTCTGGAATATCCCAGCGCATTCCAGAAAATATAATTGATCGTTACCGGGTTGCCTGTAGGAACGGCATATAATACTTCTTTCACACCCGGCTGCTGCCAAAGGCGATTCATTTCTTCTTCGAGTATCTGAAACGCTTCTTTGACTTCTAAAAAAGAGGCCTCCGATTTCGGACGGGTTGTATATAAAGCATTCATATTATAAAGTAGAGGCAGTATGTATTGCTCTTTGCCCTTACGGCATGCTTCCATAATGCTCTCTGTATACTTATCCTCTCGCTCCGTTAAATACGGAGCAAGGTCCAGCGCTCCGCCTTCGTTAATCAGGGCGTAAATCTCCTGTGTCGTAGCAGCGTCACAAATGACCAGATCCGGCAGACTATGATTTTGAAAATCTTCTTTTAACTGCTTTTCCATCACATACGGTGACTCAAAATAAAAAACATGGATTGGCAGATGATACTCTGCCGAAAAAGCGTCGATTGCTTCATTATAAATCGTCTTTCCGTAGGGAGAGTTCCAGCACTCTCCCATGCGATAGTCGTGATAATATACCGCGTTTTCGCTCTCCTGCTCTCCGGACGCATGCAGCATCTGCGAAACCATATAAACCGTAATTGGTACGCTGCGGTCAAAGGAATCGGCTTCGCCCTTTTGGCTGCTGGCAGCGCGCCCTTCGCAGGCGCATAGGAGAATGGTTTGCATAATAACGAGAAGATAAATTGTCCATTTTTTCATTGCGTCCTCCACTCCTGATATTGACGGTTTGCTTCTTGCAGGATTTTCTGGAAACCAAGCTCATCTAATTCTTCTTTAAGCTGATGATACCATTTGTCCCACTCGTCCCAGTTTTCTGCTTTCTCCAGCTCTGTTAATGCTGCTGATTGCTCCAGATAGCGTTCAACTGCCAGAATCTCATCCTTAACTGGCTTTTTATCAAAAACAAAGCCTGTCACCGGCGTGGGAAGCGCCTGCTCAATCATGGCATTCACCTGCTCTGCATCTTGTCCGGAGACAAGGGATCTTCCATTTATAAAACGATAATAAGGAAGGAAAAAAGTATTTTCTTTAATCTCTGCTGCATTTCCCATATAAAAGATTTCTGCCGCTTCGCGATTGGTAGTAAGCTTTATGATTAAATCCATAACCTCTTCTTTATGCCCTGAGTCTTTGCGAACCGTCATATAGCGATGTCCGTCTTCGTAGGGCTCGTTATAATAAATTGGCTGCTCAAAAGGAAGCAGGATATCATACTCTTCTAAGGATCTTCCTACACGGTTAATAATGGCAAAAGTACCGTCACCATTGGATAGGTAGCGCTCTTTTTTGATAAATCGGTATTGCTCTGTGATCGCCTGAAACGTGGGCGAATCCAATAAACTGATTATTTCCTCTGATCCCGATACAAAGTCAACGCCAATGAGCGGCGCTACGCTGGCAAAGTATGTATCCGGGTACCAGTTTGTAAATGGTATCCTTTGCATTCCGTTCTGCAAAAACCGCGTACCTGTCCCGGCAGAAAAATGCCATGTTTTCATTGTGTTTTGCAACAAAAATTCTTGTATGGTTCCCAGTGATTGCGTAATTTCCTGATTTTCCGCCAGTTTGTTTAAAAAACCTTCTGTAATGCAATGATCTTCCCCATATGATATTTTTTGATAAATAATGGCTAGAGAATAGAAATCATTTGTCTGATCATATAGATTATAGATATGGCCGTTTTCCCGCAATAGGCTCCAGTAATTGGTCGGTCTGGTTTCGTAAAGAGGCAGCAATTCTGCTGCCAGGTGCTCCTCCATCGGCTCCATGTACTGTGCTAAATCATCTGCTGAAAAGAAATGGCCCCAAAAATTAACAAGATCAAAGGTAAAGCCGAGCTCTCTTTCGGTTTGTTCCAGCAAATGCGCATCGTACAGCTGTGACCGGTTGGTGCAGCCTACGATCTGCACAACATAGGGTGCATTCTGCTTTACTAAATACTCATTAAAGCATTCAATCTGCTGGTGCTCCTGCTCATAGATTCCGCGGAAATTATCGCCGGGCAGAAAATTAAGCACGCCTAAATGAATCACCGTTTTATCACCATAAATGGACATATCTTCCGGATAAAAATGGTATTCTGCCGCGGTTTTCTCCTGAGTTGCTGCTGCACCGCTTTCCTGTTTTGATTCTTCTTCGGGAAAGAGCCGGTCGAGACTATTTTCCTGCTTAGAATTGTTTTCTGTGGTTAGAGGCTCTGTTTGCCTGCAGCATACCAGCGCTGCCATGCCTAATAAAATTAAAATGCTAAGTGCCCATATTGTTTTTTTATTTCTTATCATTTTTCTCATAAGGTTGTCCCCTTTTTATTTTGATCATATCATACCGCCTTGACATCGTCAATTAATAGTTATCCTCCCTCCCGCCCCTTGCACCCGCTCTTCGTCTATGATAAAATGGCGTGTATACAGCGCCCGGCATTTCGCCCGACCATTCACGCTTTGAAACGGAGATTTTCATGGATTTTTCAAACATCATCATTGCCCTCTGCAAGCTATTCTTTCTGCTGCTCCTGGGCTACTTTCTACATAAGAAAAAAATTCTCGACACCCATACCGACGACGGCATTTCGTCCCTGATCGTCAACGCCACCAATCCGGCCCTCATCCTTTCCTCACTGGGCGCCACAGGCGCAAGCACAAAGAGCGACGTGCTCCGCCTTGTGCTATTTGGAGCCGGCTTCTATATGCTATTGCTCGTGCTGGCATTTTTCATGGTCCGGCTGTTTCGCATCCAGCGCAGCAAGAGAAATACCGCGCAGCTTCTGCTCATTTTTTCCAACACCGGCTTCATGGCCATCCCCGTCCTGCAGACCCTATATGGGGATATCGCCGTATTTTATTGCTCGATTTTAAATCTGCCCTTCAACTTTCTGATCTACTCCTACGGCGTCTACCTGCTCACGCGAGATGCCCAGACTTCTACTGCGCACAAGATCAGCCTGCGCCAGCTCATTAACCCCGGCATTGTTGCCAGCGTGCTGGCCTTGGTTCTCTACTTTTCGGGACTGCACCTGCCGTCCGCCGTGCAGGATACGCTGGGCTTTTTGGGAAACGTGACGCCGCCGCTTTCGATGCTGCTGCTGGGCAGCGTGCTGGCGGATTATCCGCTTGCCAGCATGTTTAAGGACGGACGGCTCAACCTGATGCTCTTTGTCAAATTGCTGCTGCTGCCGGCGCTGGCCTATGTGTTTTCGGTGCTGCTCTTCAGCGACAGCGTGATCATCGGCATCAATACGCTCACCTTTGCCATGCCCTGCGCCGCCATGACGGTCATGCTCTGCAAGGAATATAAAGGCGATTCGATGAGCGCTTCCGTCGGCGTCGTGTTTTCTACCGTCTTGTCGCTGCTGACCATTCCGTTGATTTTTGCCGTTTTTATCCTACACTAATTATAGAAGGGATTAAATCCAATGAAACTGACAACCATATGTTATCTGCGCCAAAATGGCCAAATTCTGATGCTGCACCGCATTAAAAAGAAGGTAGATCTCAATCACGGCAAGTGGATCGGCGTGGGCGGTAAATTCGAGCCCGGCGAGAGCCCCGAGGAATGCATCTGCCGCGAGGTGTTGGAGGAGACGGGCCTACGCCTGATCGAGCCAAGGCTCCGCGGACTAGTAACCTTTAATTTTGAAAACCCGGAGGCCGCATTGGCCGATTGGGATACGGAGTACATGTTTATCTATGTCTGCGATACCTTTGACGGCGAGCTAACAGCAGACTGCCCTGAGGGTGAGCTGCGCTGGGTGCCCGAGGATGAGATTCCGCAGCTTTCTCTGTGGGAGGGAGACCGGATCTTCATGCCTATGGTGCTGGCGGATGAACCATTCTTTTCCATGAAAATCCGCTACTGCAGGGGCGAACTGATCGACTGGCAAATTCACAAAGGAGCCTCCCGCGCATGAAACCAACAACCCGAAAGCTGGATATAAAAATGATGGCTGTCATCCTCAGCCTGGCATGGCCGACCATGCTGGAGCAGCTCATGCAGACCGCTGTGCAGTATATCGATACTGCCATGGTGGGCTCGCTGGGCACGCAGGCCACGGCTGCCGTGGGCGCAACCAGCACCGTCAACTGGCTGATCGGCAGCACCATCTCGGCGCTGAGCATTGGCTTTCTCTCGCTGATCGCCCGCGCCTGCGGCGCAAAGGACCGCGACACCACAAGCCGCGCCGTCTCCCAATCGGTGCTGATCACGCTTGCCGCTGGCGTGCTTTTTACCGTGCTCACGCTGTCGCTCAGCGGCGCGATCCCCGCATGGATGCAGGTGGATGAGGCCTTACGCGAAACAGCCTCCCGCTACTTCTTTATTTTATACATCCCCATGCTGCCGCGCACTGCTTCCATCATCTTTGGCACTGTGCTGCGTGCGGCCGGCGATACGAAAACGCCTATGAAAATCGGCGTAATCGTCAATGTGATCAACGTGATTCTGAACTTTCTGCTCATTTACCCCACGCGCACGCTGTCTGTATTTTCGCTTTCCTTTACCATGCCCGGCGCAGGCCTCGGCGTGATCGGTGCTGCGATCGCCAGCGCCATCGCCTTTACAGCCGGCGGCCTGTTGATTACAATCGTGCTCTGGCGGCATCCTTTTGTTTCGCCGCGCGGTCAGCGGTTTAAGCCTGATATGCAGATTCTAAAGCCCTGCTTCAAGGTGGCCTTTCCCAATATGCTGCAGCGCTTCGGCACCTCGCTGGGCTATGTGGCCTTCGCCAGCATGATCAATTCTCTGGGTGAGATCGCCACCGCAGCACACACCATTGCAAATACCGTGGAATCAGCCTTTTACATCCCTGGCTACGGCATGCAGACAGCCGCCGCCACGCTGGCCGGCAATGCCTACGGCGCCGGCGACCGGGACCGCATGCGCGATCTGGCGCGCATGTTCATTCCCATCGAAATCGGACTGATGATCCTCTCCGGCGGTCTGCTTTTCATCTTCGCGCCCAGTCTGCTCGGCCTTTTCTCCGACAGCGAGGCTGTAATCTCGCTTGGCACCGCCGTGCTGCGCATGGTAGCCGTGTCCGAGCCGTTTTATGGCTTCTCCATCATCATCGAAGGTATGATGCAGGGCGTAGGCAAAACCAAGGAGCCGTTTATCTATAACATCATCGGCATGTGGGGCATCCGCATCCTCGGTACCTTCCTGTGTGTGCGCCTGCTAAACGCCGGCCTCCTGCCCTTTGACGTGCCCGGCCTGATTCTGGCCTGGGGCTGTATGATCGCCCACAATCTACTTCTCTTTGTCCTGTTTATGATCTGCTATGTAAAGGGCAAATGGAATCCGCTCCATCAGGGCCGTACTGTAAAGATGCATTAAATAAGTTGGAGGATATCTCTATGCGACGGATCTCTTTATTTATTACTCTATTATTTTTCATGCTGTCCTGCCTTAGCTGCCGCAGCTCCCAGACGCTGGACGCCCTGCAGCAGCAGGCATATGCAGCAATAGAAGAAAACAATACAGAAAACGCCTGCCAGCTTATTCTGCAAGCCGAGGCGCTCTATCCCGGAGAACTGGACAGCGCGCTTTATCAGCTTCTTCTAGCTCAAGCAAAAGAGGATCTCGAACAGGCTCCTGTCCTCGCAGCCTATGAAACGCTCTGCCGAAGGGGCGAGCTCGATGCAGCGCAGCTGCAAACATTGGGGCAGCATTATCAGACACAGGGAGACCTGCTTAAGGCACGCGACCTTTATGAGCTCTCCTTGCGAAGAGAGAATCATGAAGAGGTCTACGCTTTACTGCAAAATCTGACCATCCCTTTTGATCAAGAGGATGCAGCGCTGCAGACCTATTTACTGCAAGCTGCCAGCGCCGCCAGCGAGGAACGCATGAGCGATCTGATTTCCCTGCTGCAAAGCGCCGAGTGGCTCAATGCCGCAATGCCCTCGACCGGGGCCGGCGGCCGCTTTTATGAAACAGAAGAAAAGGGAACCCGCATCCGGATTGCTGCCGAGCTGACAGATCAGACGCCTGTCACTACTGTTTGGCTATTAACATCCGAAAGGATAGAAAAAAGCATCTGCATTTCGCCGCAGGCCATTTCTTTAATCACCGCACCCATCCATGAAGGTACTTACCACGGCGCTGCATCAGCAGAAATTTTAGAAATTTCATCGGGAACCTTCTACCATATAGACGCGAATCTGCAGCATGACCTTTTTAGCGGATCAGCAATCTTTCAGCTGTTTTCTGTCGCTCCTGCCGAGACGGCAGCAGAGTGCTGGCAGCATCGTGAAGATACACCTACCGGGACCTTCAGCGGATCTTTTAGTGAAGACGGTCATCCGCAGGCTCAGCAGCAGAGCGCTGAAGACGCTGTTGTTGTCGGCTACGATGGCAGCAATGAGAAATATTTGGCACTGCATATCCCGGAGGGCCTGTCTGCGCAGGATGGCGTGAGCATTTTCTGGCTGCCGGCCGCCAAGGTATGGGAGGGACAGTAAGATGAAGATCCAAAAGAAAGGCCTTCTGCGCTTTTGTCTCATTGCCTTGCTTTGTCTCTGCTTTTTAGCGCCGCTGATTCCGGAAATCCCTGTAAAGGCTGCTAAAAATGAAGGTGCACTTGCCAATCTTGTCATCTGCGTTCGCTTCAGCGATTCGGATGATGCACATAATATTTTTGAAAATGCTGCCCATTGGGAAAAGGTGATGGACATGTATGATACAGCAGAGGATTCCTTTAAAAATTATATGAAGGCTATCTCCGATGGAAAGCTAACCGTCCATAATCTTTTTCCACAAAAAGCCCTGCTGGACGGCAAAACCATCTGCTCCTCGCTGCAGCTGGATCATACTGCCGACTACTATAAAAATAATGAAAGCGCTTTGGTGCTGGATGCCATTCATGCAATACAAGACGGACGCATTTCTCTAAACGGCGAAAAGCTCGATTATCGAGAAGCGGGCGTATTAGATAATCTAACTATCATCGTGCAGGGCTCTGCTTCTAGTATGAGCGACGGCTTTTGGCCGCACAGCTCCGTTTACAGCGGCTACGAAACAATTGGCAGCGGTGTTCTGGTGCGCCGCTACAACCTTTTAAATTCGGATATCCTCATTCGTACAAGCACCTCCAGTGTCAACGTCTCCGGTGCACAGGGTACCATTACACACGAATTTTTGCATACGCTGGGACTGCCCGATCTATACCGCAGCAGCGGCGGCTCTCCCGTCGGCCGCTGGAGCATCATGGCTTCAACCCTCTGCTATTTACAGTATCCTCTGGAATATTGCCGCGAGCTGCTTGGATGGATCCAGATTCCCGAGATCACCCAATCCGGCACCTATACCCTGCGTGTTGCCAGCGGAAGCGATCGCTGGAATGGCTCCTATCCCACGGCGCTCAAGCTAAAGACAGCGCAATCAGATAGTCAGTTCTTCGTCGTCGAATACCGAAAAAAAGAAGCGGGCGCAACCTTTGACAGCTATATTCCCAGCAGCGGCTTATTGATGTACCGGGTAGATGAATCCATCTCAGACCACAGCAACTACCGGGGCGAAAACTATATCTATGTATTCCGTCCTGATGTGACGGATCCTGAAAAGGCAAGCGATATGAATGGCTCGACCTATCTTAGCGAATATGCGGCTCTGGATATTGAAAAGGGGAAAACCTCCTATGGCAGCACCAATCTGGATGCTCCCTTTACGGACAATACGCTTTATTATGCCGGAGGCCAAAACAGCGGCATTGCCATCTCCAATGCCCATTATTCACAGGACGGCGAGCTGCTGATCTTTGACGTCACATTTGCCGATACAAGCGGTGATGAATATTGGCAGCAATACGGCCAAACCATCAGCGGCATCAAGGGCGCCGGCGCCTCTCTGGCAATGGGCAGCGACGGTACGCTCTATACGGTTTCCTGTACCAGCACCGGAAGCCTGCGTCTTCTGCAAAATAAAGATGGCAAGACCTGGACGCAGATCACAACCCTCAGCGGAGTTGATACATTCCCAGATGCTACCCTAAGATGGTATCAGGGCTCCCTCTATCTCGGGGTGCTGCAAAGCGGCGGGCGGCCAGCAGTATATCAGCTTGTCGGCAGCACATGGACGCAGCGCTGGGTTTCTTCCGACACCTATGCTATGCAGCCGCAATGGCTGGAGCATCAAAATGCGCTCTACCTTTGTTATATAAAAAGCGGCAGCAAAACGCTGGCTACACAAAAGATTGCCGGCAGTGGCAACGCTTTTGCCAATCTCACCGTAACCAGCTACCTGTGCAATCCAGCCGTTTGCAGCTGGAACGGAAGGGTTTTTGCTATCTACAGTGATTTCATGACCAGCAAAAACACGACTAAGGTTTCCGCAGCCAGTACAAACGGCTGGACGGAGGTATTGGATACCGGTATTGCCGCCGGTAAACTCCATGCCGTAGCCAAAAACGCCTCTACATTAGCCTTTATTGCTGGCAATGATGCCGGCCTAACGAAACTATTTCTGTATGATGGAAGCCAGTGGAAAAGCGAAGACGCCGCATTTGCGCGCGGCGCGCTTAATGTTCAGATGTTTTATTATGGCAGTGATCTTTATGTGAGCTATATCAACAAGAGTCTGCAAATGGTGCTGCAAAAAAAGACGGCGGACGGCTGGATGCAGGTGGGTAAGCCGATCGCTTCGCCCGTGGATAGCTCTGCTTCTGATATCATCATGGTGAAGGGCGTTTGCTATGCGGCATATGTGGCGCAGGGAACGCAGAATCTGCTGATTCGGTCTCACAAGTTGGAGCCGCCCGCTGCTGTGCCGGAGGAGCCGCCTGCACCTAAGGATGATTATACGGTTTCACTGACGTTTGCCAAAACGCCTACTCATGCTAGGGTTTATATAGATGGCTGCGCATATCAGGGGCAGATCAGCGGCAGCACCTTAAGGGTTACGCTGTCTGACGGACGCGCGGCAACGGCCACATATTATGAGACCAATGCCAGTGGGATTCCAACGGGCATGCAGGTCTGGCTGCTTTCTTTTGCTAACGGCAAATATACTGCGCAGCGTCAGGACGCTTTAAAGGATTTATTGACCTATCACGGCTTTTCCATTCGCATCTCTGGTGATACGGGCATCCGCTTCAAGACAGGCATTTCCGCAAACACTAAAAAGCTGCTGCTGAGCAGCGCGGGGTTAGATGGCTTTCATCTGACAGAGTACGGCACGCTGGTTATGATGCAGGAGAATATTGACAAGGGCTACGCCTTTGTGCTGGGCGGCGATAAGGTTGCTTCGGGACGCAGCTATTGGAAGCAAAACGGCGTTGTAAATGACCGTGTTTTCGAGACGGTTCAGGGCCGTCAGCGCTTTACCTCGGTTTTGGTGCGTCTGCCCGCCGAGCGCTATAAAACACAGTTCGCGTTTCGCGGGTATATCAGCCTGCAAAAGAACGGAAAAACCTATACCATTTACGGACCGCCGATGGCGAAAAGCATCTATTCGATTGCCGAGCAGCTCATTGCCCGCAAGGACTATGCCGTAGGATCGCCGGAAGACCGCTTCCTGCGCCGCCTGATTACGGATGCCAAATAAGAGGAGGACCTTATATGAAGAAAACAATTCTTTTAATTTGCGCTGCCGCTATTCTATTTTTTGCCGCTGGCATCGGAAACGGCTGGCTGTTACTTCATCAGGAACCGGCGCCTGCGGCTGCGCCGCAAATCCAGGTTCGTGCATCCAATGGCACTGTAGAATGGTCTGCCGGCGCCGAATGGACTTTGGTCGGCACGCTGCAGCAGCTGAAGGAAAGCGACCCTTACGCTGCTGCCGCATATTGGGATGCTTATCCGGCTGCAGAAACTCGTCCCGCTGCTCTTTTCATAGGCGAGGTACCAAAAGAAGAGAAAGAACCCGACCCCGTAGAACCGCCAACCCAATATCCAAGCTATCCATCCGGCGGCGGAAGCTCCGGCGGCAGTGAATCTGCCGGTGGTTCTTCCAGTTCCGGCGGCGAGGTAGCACCTCCGCCCACAACACCCTCTACACCTCAGGATGGAGAGGATGTGGGTTGGTCGGATGATCTGCTTTGATCCGATTGAAAAAGAGACTGCCAAAGGGAGAGGCTACATAAGGAAGTAGCCTCTCCCTTTTCATGTAATTATCTGTTGACAAAGCCAATACTTCGCAATATGATATATTATGTAATAGGAGGTATGATATGGATATTCAGTTGAAACGAGGGCTGTTGGATGTATGCGTATTGGCTGCTATTAAAAACCAAGATTCATACGGATATCAGATTATAAAAGACCTGAAACCATACATTAAATTATCGGAATCTACGCTTTATACCATTCTAAAACGATTGGAATCAGCAAATATGTTGACAGTCAGAACAGTAGAACACGGTGGCAGACTGCGGAAATACTATCATATTACTCAGGCAGGAGCCAAACGCATTAAAGAGTTCAAAGATGAATGGAAAGAAATTATGGCAATATATAAATTTGTGATAGAGGAGGATATGGCGAATGAATAAGCAAGAATTTCTTGCAGAATTAAAAGCTAAGCTAACCGGAATGTCGCAAGAAGATATAGAGGGACAAATCGGTTTTTACAGTGAGATAATTGATGACCGTATGGAAGAAGGACTGACAGAAAAAGATGCTGTTGCAGAACTTGGATCATTAGAAGATATTACGATGCAGATTATGTCTGAAATTCCACTGACAAAGTTTGTCAAAGAAAAAGTTAAACCAAGCAGGGCGCTTAGAGCATGGGAAGTTGTACTTTTGGTATTAGGCGCTCCCATATGGCTTCCACTTTTAATTGCTTTGTTTGCAATCGTTATTTCCATATATGCAGTAATATGGAGCATCATTATTTCACTTTGGGCAATCGAATTTTCGTTGGTTGCTTGTTCAGTGGCCGGTGCATTTTCCTCTGTTGTTTTCATGGTAAAAGGAAGCATTGTGCCCGGAGCAGCTATGCTCGGTGCAGGAATTACATGTGTTGGTATTGCAATTTTAGGTTTCTATGGTTGCAAGTATGCTACAAACGCGATTTTTAAATTTTCTAAAAGGATATTTATATGGATTAAATCCTGTTTTATGAAAAAGGAGGCGACAGAATGAACAAGTGTAGTAAAAAATGGCTTTTAGCAGCGGTTATTCTAACCATTGCAGGTGCTTTGGTTTTTGTTGGAGCATTGTCTATCATGCATTTTGATTTTACAAAGTTTTCTACACAAAAAATAGAAACCAATACCTACGAGTTTAACGAAGATTTTGACAACATATTTGTAAATGTGGAAACCGCCTCCGTTACCTTTGTTCCTTCAGATAATGATGTATGCAAGATTGAGTGTGTTGAAGAAGAAAGCCTGAAACATTCTGCAAAAATACAGGACGACACTCTTACTATATCGGCAGTTAATAATCGTAAATGGTATGACTATATCTGTATAAATTTTTGGTTACCAAAGGTTACTGTATATTTACCGAAAGAAGTATATGCTTCTCTTTCTGTTGAGACGGTAACAGGTAACGTTGAAATTCCCGACAAATTCAGCTTTGAAACCATTGCCGCTTCGGGAACGACATCAAATATTACTTGCCATGCTCAAGTATCCAAGAGTGTTGAAGTAAATACAACAACGGGAAATATTACTTTGAGTTCTGCCCAAACTGAGACTGTAAAGTTGTCTGCAACAACGGGAAAAATTCTCATGAATGATATTGCTTGCAATAAGCTGACGGCAAAAAGCAGCACAGGACATATACAACTCAAAAATGTGATTGCTGAAGAAAGTATTAAAGTCCAAAATACCACAGGCGGAGTTGAATTTGGCGGCTGTGACGCTGCCGATATAATGATTAATACAAGTACAGGTGATGTCAAAGGAACGTTGCTTTCGGAAAAGATATTTATTACAGACACTTCCACCGGGAGAGTCAGCGTTCCCAAAACTACAAGCGGTGGTACGTGTGAGATTACAACAAGCACCGGCGACATTGATATTGATATTGGATAGTAAACAGCAGTGTACTATCTCCCTATGACTACATATGTAACGAGCATCGGATTTTATTTTGTATATCTTACTCTAACAACGCTTACCAGTCTCGCAGAAAATCAAGGCAGGAGATACCAAAATATGATATAATAAGCGCAGCAGGAAATATTTCGGCTACTCAAGTGCTTGTGCTGCGCTATGAGTTTGCCTCTGGCAAACTCCGATATCGTCATGATATAAAAATGATCTTTAGATCATTTTTAGTAAGATTGCCTTTTGGCAATCTTATACGACCACAAGAATCCCGCAGGGATTTCTTGGAAAGTTCGGCAAAGCCGAACTTTTGCGTAGCAGGAAATATTTCGCCTACTCAAGTGCTTGTGCTGCGCTATGAGTTTGCCTCTGGCAAACTCCGATATCGTCATGATATTAATAAAAATATAAGGAGGACTAATAACGATGTTATTTTACTTAATCTTATTACTTACTTGGGCTGTAATCTGGGGTGTGGCTACTAAAAAGGTAATTGAAAATAAAGGATATACTGAGAATTGGTTTATCTGGGGCTTTTTATTTGGCTTTATCGCCTTTCTCGTTGCCTCTGCTAAACCAGTTGTCTATAGCCAGAATACTTCCACTGACTGGAATTCCAGCGAAGGAAAAGCCTCTTTAGCCGGCGCTTCTAGCATCCCAAACGGCTGGAAGTGCAATAAATGCGGAAAAATAAACTATCCCTACGTTGGCACCTGCAGCTGCGGCACGCCTAAGGGATGGGTTGCTGAGGGACAGACTCTGCTCAGGGATGATACAACTGAATTAGCGAACATTCAAAAACTAAAAGAATACAAAGAGCTTTTAGATATGGGCGCAATCAGCGAAGCTGAATTTAATCATCAAAAAAAGCGGCTCTTAAATCCAGATGCCGCAGCGGCTCCCGCATCCGCTTCCATTCCGCCCAAAGAGCCTGATGTAATTATGCCGGTGCTGGTTGAAAGCGCTCCTGTCAAGAAAAGCGTCACTTCGTGGACCTGCAAAGCGTGCGGCCATAAAAATCCGTTGACAAGGCGCACCTGCTATCAATGCGGGGAGCCGAAGTAAGAGAGAAAAAGGAAGGTAGGTATACCCATGATTCGAGAAATGCAAAAACAAGATATCGCAGCCTGTGTGCAGGTGATTCAGAAGGCATTTATGACGGTTGCCGATGAATTCGGCTTTACCGCCGCTAACGCACCTCGCTTTACTGCCTTTGCGACTGATGAAGCACGGCTTCTTTACCACTACGAAACCGAGCAGCGCCCTATGTATATCTATGAAACAGACGGACAAATTGCAGGCTATTATTCACTTGCTCTACTTGAGGATAGAAAGTGTGAACTCAATAATTTAGCTGTACTACCGACCTACCGCCATCACGGGATCGGGAGAGCGTTGCTGCTTCATGCTTTTGAAGAGGCTTGCCGGTTAAATTGTGACATGATGCAGATCGGTATTGTGGAAGAAAATCAGGTGCTTCGTAAATGGTATGAGACCTATGGCTTTGTACACACAGGCACTAAAAAGTTTGACTTTTTCCCGTTTACATGCGGATATATGGAAAGGAAGCTGAGAAAATGAAAAGGGTTATGTTTTGGCTACAGATTATCGTTCTCATAATTGAGGTTTTTGCTGTGACTTTATTAGGGTTTGAGGTATATGGGCATATGAATCCTGATCACATAATAGCAGAGGCTATCGTGATAGGTGGATGCTTGGTTGTTAACTTGGTTTGTGTGTTGTATAGATTATATAAGACAAGATCTTTTAATCATTAAACCGAAGATATCAAATAATAGAAAATGATCTCTTACAATTATACTGATTCTATCAATTGTAAGAGATCATTTTTATAAATACTTTTACCAAATATAATTTTGAAGAGGCATCTACCGAAATAGCATTTATTTCCCCTTTTCCTCCATCCAAACCTCTATTTCGCCTTTTTCTGGCTCTTCAAATTTTTCTTCAAATTTTTTCATCAGATTCTCGTCTACAAAATACGCATCGCTCTTCCCGGCCAATACCTGCACGTTCCGCTGTGCTACTCGTCGCTTCCATTCCGCATTATCCACCGCTACATAATGAAATTCACATGCAATCCCCTGCTTTACATAAAACTCTCGTGCCTGCCGGCGGTCCTCTCTGCTCCAGAATCCCCAGTCCAATATCACATCCACGCCGGCAGCAATCAGCTCTACCGACTTCTTAAACAAAAACCGCTGCACACGGCTGGCATACTCCTCATGCTTCTCTCCCAAATACGGGTCAAAAAGAGACAGCATAACTTCATCCACAGAAAGCACCACCGCATGCCCCTTCTGCCGCAGCCGCTCCGCATAAGTACTCTTTCCGCTGCTGATCTTGCCGCAAATCATGATTACCTTCGCCATCCTACATCCTCCTGTCCGTGTATATAAAAATTTGCAGACAGCCTCGCCTTCGCTCGCCTGCCTGCGAATCAAATTCATCTGCCTATCCCAGCAGTTCTTGCACCGCCTGCTGCCAGCAGGTTTCCGGAATCTCCGGCCATGTGCAGCTGCCTGTTTGCTCGCGGCACAGCGCCATCGCCCGGTTCAGCACCGTCGCATGCGAAATTAGTCCTGTGCGCAGCACATGCTCTGAAACCGCACACCACCCTGGCGCATGATCATACAACCCGGAGCTATGCAGATCCTCAATTACCGCCTCTGCATCATAGGAAAGCGAAACAAACTCACGCTGCCACCCCTCAGCAGCTCCCGTGCTGTCAGCGCTTATAATCATAAACTGTGCTTTGCCGCCGCTGCCCAGCGGCACACCGACTGACCCCGGGTTCCACACTGTTTTGCCGCCATGACGGATCTCCCCCTGCCTATGCGTATGCCCGCAAAGGATATACTCCGTCTCACAGCACTCCATGGCAGCAAAGGTAGCTTCATCATCCGGCAGCAGCTTTTCATTCACGCGCCGCGGCGAACCATGGCACAGTGTCAGTGCTGGCAGCCCTTCCTGTGAAAACACCATGCTGCATGGAAGCGCCTCAAAAAAGCGAAAATCCGCCTCCGTCATCTGATGATACGTGTAATACAGCGCGCCCGTCGTCGAGTCGTATTCCTTCCACTTTGCCGTATCGCCAAACCAATATTCCTCTTTATTCCCGCGAATAAACCGGCAGTCATAATGCTCCTTCAGTTCATACAGCAGCGCCATCGTCCTCTGCGGATAGGCCAGCTCTCCCAGATAATCCCCCAGAAACAAAAAGCTCCGGACGCCTTGGGTAAGGCAGTACGCTACACATTTTTGCAGCGCTGCTGCATTGCCATGGATGTCGGAAAGCACTGCCAGCTTACGCATGCTCCGCTCCTCCATGCACCGCGCGAATGCGCTTTCGCAGCCAGCCGCCCTGCAGATAATATCCGGCAAACACCAGCGCCGTGATACCCCAGCTCACACCATAAGAAAGCGACAGCATGAGCAGCGTATGCCACCGGCTCACGATCAGCGTGATCCAGAGCACGCGCAGCACGCATACGCCCACGCAGGTGATCACGGCCGGCCAGAACGAATCGCCGCAACCGCGCATGGCGCCGGAAAAGACCTCGATGGGCACATACACCACATAAAACGGTACGATGTACCACACCACCTTGATGCCCTCCTCGATCACCAGCGGATCACCGGAGAAAATACCCAGCAGCACCGAGCTCAGCGCAATCAGAGCTGCGCTCACTGCCGCCACGGAAAAGGCGGACATCGCCAGACAGGTGCGCACGCTTTTGCGGATGCGGTCGTACTTCTGCGCGCCAAAGTTCTGGCCCACAAAGGTGGTAATCGACACGCCAAATGCACCATTGATCATCCACACCACCGAGCACATGCGGCCCTGCGCCGTCCATGCGGCCACCGTGATTTCGCCGAAGGAATTGATGCCCGACTGGATGATCAGATTGGAAATGCTGTACATCGTTGACTGCAGCCCGGCCGGCACACCGATGCGCAGAATGCTCCTCAGCATGCCTCTGTGAAACCGGATGCGGCGCAGCATCAATCTGCTGTCGCCATCAAGCCGCATCAGCCGGAAGGTCACGAGCACGGCGCTCACCACCTGCGAAAGCACCGTAGCCAGCCCCGCGCCGGCTACGCCCATGCCAAGCCCCACCACGCAGACCAGATCGAGCACGATATTGACCAGACAGCACACAATCAGATATATCATCGGGCGCCTCGAATCACCCAGCGCCCGCAGGATGCCTGAGCCCACGTTATAGAGCACCATCGCCAGCGAGCCCGCAAAATAGATCAGCGTATAAAGCTTCGCATCCTCAAACACGGCCTCCGGCGTACCGGTCAGCCGCAGCACCCAAGGCCCCGCCGCTAGCCCTGCCACGGTCACGATCCCGCCGCTCACGATGGCCAGCGCCATGCCCGTATGGATCGCCTGGCTCACGCCCTCGCCATCGCCGGCGCCGTATTTTTGCGCCAGCACCACGGTCGCGCCAGACGCCAGACCCGTAAAGAAGCCAATCAAAAGATCGATCAGCGCGCCGGAGGCCCCCACGGCCGCCAGCGCATTTGTGCCCACAAACCGGCCCACCACAATGGTGTCCACGGTGTTATACATCTGCTGAAAGAACGTCCCCAGCAAGATCGGAAAAAAGAACAGCAGCAGCTGCTTCCAGATCACGCCCTCGGTGATCTGATTCACACTTGCTCCCTTGCGCATAGCCACCCCCGCATTATGTTTAAATTGACTGCGGCACCTTAGCCGCCACTTCTGCCTTCAGCTGCGCGATCACCCGCTGGATCTCCGCCGCAGCCTCCTCTTTCGGCGCTTTCAGCGAAACCGACTTATCCCGCGTCGTGATCTCCACCACCTGCTGATCCAGATTCTTGGGACTCACCACCACGCGCACCGGCACGCCTAGCAGATCCGCATCCGAGAACATCGCGCCCGGCCGGATGTCGCGCTCATCATACAGCACCTCCACGCCCTGCGCCGTCAGCTCCTCATACAGCGCATCCGCAAAGCCCTTCACCTCCGCATTATCCGCTCGCAGACAGCAGATATGCACCTGCCACGGCGCAATGCTGATCGGCCAGATCGGCCCGTATTCATCGTGACGCACCTCCGCCACCGAAGCCGCCAGCCGGCCCACGCCGATGCCATAGCAGCCCATGATCGGATACTGGCTGTTGCCCTCCGGGTCGGTATAGGTCATATTCATCGCCTTTGTATATTTCGTTCCCAGCTGGAAAATATTTCCCACCTCAATACCGCGCGAGATCGTCAGGCTATGCTGCCCGCAGTGCGGGCAAATGCCGCCGTCCACCGCCTTGGCCACATCCACATAAGACACCTCGCCAAGATCGCGTTTCAGATTGAGTCCGGTATAATGATAGTCTTCCTCGTTGGCGCCGCACACCAGATAATCGATACCCTCCAGCGACCGGTCAAACAGTACCGTCACCTTGTCAGAAAGGCCCACCGGCCCAATGAAGCCGGCTACCACCGGACTGTCTGCATCGATCGCCGCCGGATGCACTGCGTCGCCCAGATAGTTTTTGATCTTGGTATCATTCGTCTCCAGATCGCCGCGGATGAAGACCACCACAAAGCTATCATCCTGATTTCTCTGATAGACCACAGCCTTCGCCGTGTTTTCAACCGGCACCTTGAGCAGCGCCGTGAGCTCCTCGATCGTCTTTGTGCCTGGCGTGTGCACCTTGGTCAGCTCTGCCGCCGGCAGCTGATTCCTGTTCTCCACAATACTGTCCGCCGCTTCCATGTTCGCGCGGTAGCCGCACTGCGGACAGATCACGATCGAATCCTCGCCAATCGGCGTGAGCATCATAAATTCATGCGACACGCTGCCGCCCATCATGCCCGAATCGGCGGCCACAGCAATGACCTCCGGCACGCCGGCTCTGGCGTAAATCCGCTCATAAGCGCGCAGGCAGCGCGCATAATACTGCTCCAGATCCTCCTGCGAGGTGTGGAACGAATAGGCATCCTTCATCGTAAACTCCCGCACGCGGATCAACCCCGCGCGCGGTCTGGCCTCGTCGCGGAATTTCGTCTGGATCTGATAGATCATAAACGGATATTTGCTGTAGCTGTTGGCATACTCACGCACCAGCTGCACACTCGCCTCCTCATGCGTCATACCCAGCACCATCGAGGTGTCATTACGGTCGGTAAAGCGCACCAGCGTGCTGTCCACCGACTGAAAACGGCCGCTTTCCTCCCAAAGCGCACCCGGCAGCACCACCGGGAACATCACTTCCTGCCCGTCCAGCATGTCCATCTCCTCGCGGATAATCTGCTCGATTTTCTGCGTAATCCGCTTAGCTGGCGTATACAGAGAAAAAATCCCGTTCGCCACCGGTTTGATATAGCCGCCGCGAATCATCAGCGCATGGCTATCCACCACGCAGTCCGACGGACGCTCCTTAAACCGCTCTCCTACCAAATTTCTAACCTTCATTGTTTTCCTCCTAAATAAAAAGCCCCGAGCCGTATTGGCTCAGGGCGAATTTTGCATTTCGCGGTACCACCTGACTTCAAGGCACTGCGGCCTTGCACTCGTCTACCCGATAACGGAGGTTACCCGACAGCGCTTACCGGCCCCTAAGGCTGCCTGCGGCATCCTTTTCCCGCCGTGCGGGAAAGCCGTTCACGCGTTACTCAAAGATGGGTTCTGCCTAGATTTGGAAAGACTTGCACCGACCGTCTTTTCTCTGCGCCAAGGAGCTAAGCATACTGATTCTTATCGTCGTTTATGCTGCTTACTGTATCATAGGCCGGCAGGCTTTGTCAAGCGTTTTATGCAGCGGGCTTGATGGTCCAGTTGCCGTCTGCCTGGACGACAAAGAATGCCTTGCTGCCGCTGGGCACTTTGACGACCTTTTTGCCGTTATATGCACCGATTTCATTGACTAGATGGCTGCGGCCGTCTGTGGTATACAAATGAACAATAAAGTTGCGGCTGCCGTCATGTGTGAATTCCCATGTGCCGGAAGATGCAGAGCAGATGCCCGTCACATAATCGCCATGACCGCTGAAGCTGGTCTCGGCTGTTTGGGGCAGCCGTTCAATGGTAAAGGTCCATTCGCCGCTTGACTGCACCTCAAAGGAAAAAGGCGCATCACCGGAAAGCAGCACATAGCCGTCATAGCTGCCGATCTCGTTAACCAGATAGCTCTTATCGTTGGAAGCGTCATAGGCATGCACAATGAAATTGCGGCTGCCGGAGTTGGTGAAGTGTACGCGGTATATGCCATCTCCTACGCTGATGCCGGAAACCACATCGTCTCCGCTGCCGGTTTGCGTTGCATAGATCTCTGCTTTGCAACGGCTACAAACGCCATTATCGGTTGAATGTCCAAGCGCTTCGCCTTCGGTCTGTCCGCAGGTTCTGCAGGTTTTGGGCTCACTGCAGGTAGCTTCCTGCCAGCTATGACCGGTGGCCGGAACGGCCTCACCGCACAGATCACAGGTTCCGTCCTGTGTGCAGGTTACATTGGCAGAGCTATGCTCTAATGGCTTTCCTTCTGTCTTGCCGCAGACGCTGCAGGTTTTCGCTGTTTTGCAGGTAGCATCCTGCCATGTATGGCCGAGTGCATTTCCTTCCTTCTTGCCGCAAACACTGCAGGTTTTCGCTGCTATACAGGTGGCTTCCTTCCATGTATGCGGGAGCGGATCGCCTTCGGTCTCGCCGCAGCGCTCACAGGTTTTGGCGGCCCGGCAGGTAGCGTCCTTCCAATCGTGGCCAAGCGCTTCTCCTTCTGTATCGTTGCAAATATTGCAGGTTTTGGGCTCCGTACAAGTGGCTTCCTTCCATTCATGCTCATGACAAGCCGTCAGGGTAGATAGCATCATCAGCATGACGAGGCCTAAGCTCAGTATTCGCTTTTTCATTTTTCTCTTCTCCTCTTTATAAAAAATAGTTAATATTCATTATAAAACAAAAATTGGCAAATTTCAACAAAAAATGCTGTTTTCTCTATTCTTTTCTATTGACTTTTGGCTGCTTATATTTTAAAATGCCTTTAAAAAGTACGGCATTTCTTTATTCGGGAGGTGTCCTCATGCATTTTTTCATCCTCGCTTATCTATCCTTTTTTATGCGCACCATCTGCAACAAAGAGTACACGCGGCATTTTTCCCGCCGCGAAACCAACTTGTTTTTTAATGCCATCAGCCTGACCATAACCTGTGTGATCAGTGCTTTGACAGGGGGGATCGCCAAACCCTCCGGACTGCTTTTGCTGCTTGCCGCTCTGTTCGGCATCATCTTTGTGGCCACGGTATATCTCCTGCTGATTGCCTATTCCAAGGGACCGATGGGGCTTATCCAGCTCATTTACGGCATGAGCTCCGTGGTACCTATTACGGTTGGCTTAACGCTTTTTCACGAGCCCATGAACCTGCCTAAAGGGCTTGGCCTTCTCTGTGTTTTGCTGGTGCTGATTCTTTCTTGGCGTGACGGCGAAGCTAAAAACAGCACTTCCGTTTATATACCGGCTAAGATATGGCTGCCGATTACACTGCTGACTACGCTGCTCAATGGCTGCTTAAGTACGATTCAAAACATGTCGGTCCAATGGGCTCAGGATAGCAGCATCATGGTGTTTAATTTCTGGGCATTTCTGATTGGCGCTTCGGTTTGCTGGCTGATGCTTTTGGTACATAAATTACGCGGAGGACATTTTTCTGAAATTACAGCGCAGCCTAAGGCTTTTTTGACCAGCTCGCTGCTCTGCGGCCTCGGCTCTTCGGGCGGCAATATTTTGATTATGTATTCGCTGCAGTATCTGCCTTCTACCGTTGTCTATCCGCTGCAGAGTACGCTTGCCACCGTTTCCGTTTATCTGCTTTCTCTGCTGCATTATAAAGAAGGCCGTACCAAGTACGGCTATCTGATGATCGCGATTGGTATTGTCAGTATTGTTCTGCTGGGGATTTCGTAAATCGATTTACCCGTTTTTAATTTGATCCGCCACCTCTTCGGCTGTGAGCTTCTCTGTATCGATCTTTATCGTTTTCAGTCCTGCATACAATGGGAGTCTTGCTAGGCTACGCTCTATACTGCTTTGCATTCTCACGCCGGATTGGATATCCTTTTGCAGCTGCTTGGTCAATTTTTCTGCGCTGCAGATAAGAGAAATGTTTTTCACTAGGCAGCCTTCTGTGTCCAAGCGGGCAAGAATCGCATCGATGATGGACTGCTCGTGCATGACCCAGCAAAAGAGGATGTTGTCGTATGCGCTGCAATGAATAAACTGATTCAGCAAATAGCAGATGTTGTCCATGACCATGGCCTTTGTTTCTTCTGTTACTTGAAACGGGCTGGCGTCCCAGCACCAGTCTCCGTCTAAAAATACGGCGTTTGGCAGCTTGCGCTTTAGGATCTGACATACTGTGGTTTTGCCGATGCCCATCGCCCCGCCGATCAGATATATATGCTTCAACTGAACCTGCCTCCTTGTATGTTAAGTAAATCTTTATACATATGGGCTTCTTTATATTCTCTGTAGCCATGTTTGGGATAGAACTGCCTGGATTCGAAGTATTCCTTGCCGCCGAGATGCACGATGGCATAGCGGTACCCTGCTTCTTTTAGGTACTGCTCGGCCGTCTCCAGCAGTTTGGACCCCAGCCCCTGCCTTTTCATGGTATATTTGATGTAAAGGCGGTGCAGCTTTGCGGTGTCCTGATTGTATCGGTTATAGCCAAGGCAGCCAACAACTCTACTTTGCTCATCAAGAGCAAGCCAAAACATGCCGCCGCATGAAAGATAATACCGGTGAATATCCAACAGGTCTTCGTTCAGCCGCGGCACGCGCCCGAGGGCGTTTTTTGCTTCTAAGACCATGAAAATCATGTCATCCCGGTAGGCATCCTCATATTGAATAATTCGCATCTTCTCCTCCTTTTTCTTTATTTTTTCTTTTATATGGCCGGAGAGCGGCCTCGTATTTTAAGTACCCATATATTCTTTTAGCTGACGATTGGCTTCTTCGATCACTTCCTCCAGGCCTTCCTCATAAAGCCGCTGTACAAAAGTATCCAGTGCTTTTTCATAATCGGCCCAGTCCATGCTGCCACTTACCATTTGTCCAATTACATTATAACGCACTGTGCCTGCATCGCTCTCCGCATAAATGAGCCGGTCTATCTTTTGTAGCTCTTCTTCTATAGCTTCTGTCCGCATAAATACAAATCCCGGGGCCGGGCAGTGCTTCATCTTCTCATACTGTTCAATAATCAGACTTCTGTTTTCCTGCTGTGGTTCTGTAAACCCATTCAGCAAAGTAGATGCCCCGCCAATAGGGTTCATGATTTGTGTCATAGGCGTAAAAAACTTATACCCCACCTCCTGTGCACAGATAGTTTGCGCAAACTCCTGATCTTCTGCCAGATTACATAGGAACTCATATACACTATCTTTATCGGCAGCAGCTTTTGTGACCTCTAGCTCTAAATTATATGGATTTCGCCTGTCTGTCCATGCATTCGTACTATATCCATATTCCTGTAACGGATATACCCAGTAAACCTCTTGTATATCATGCGGTCTCAACGCATAGCTGACATGGGTTCTGACAAACAATGTCTCTTTATCAGCCGGATCCCATCGGTTACCTATATACCCAGCCTCAAAATATTCCTTCCAAATCTGGTTCATCTTTTTTGCGTATTCACTTTCATAAACACACTGCACACCTAATTCCGGTTCATCATAGGCAATTCCCAAATGCGGTGCAATCATTTGAAAATGAGCCTCCCAAGTGTTTCCCACTAAAACAGGCGATGCATTGCTAGTTGTTATCTCAGGCCGATCAATGAATGGTTTATGTCCATTCGCCTCATAAATGGCAGCAAAAAAATCCTTCCACTTATCAAGCGGCTGCCCGATAAGTTCCTCTGGCACTTCCAGCTTCAGCTCCTTTAAAACCGATCTATCAATCCATAGCCCCTGTGTGGGCGGCGGCGTAAACCTGACCGTATTAAAAATAGCGCCCTCAAGCTGCAGTGACTCCCAGTACATTTCCGGCATACTGTCATATAAGGACCGAAGCCTTCCGTCTGTAAGCTCTTTTGATAAATCCAAAAAATGCTCATGCAGCTGTTCAATCGTAAAATTACAATCACTTCCATATAATAAATCGATTCCTTTTAGCTGCTCTTTCAAATCTGCTGTCTCATCCAAAACGATCATTCGATATTCCAGTCGATATGACTTTCCCTGCTCCTGCAGATATGCATTATCCTTTTCTTCTTTCTGGGAAAGTGTCTCCTGCCAGCTGGCAGAGGCATTTTCCGCAGAAATGCTCCATCCGATGCAAATCGTAGATGACTTCTGATTGCAGCCAAATAAGCTAATCCCTCCTAAAAAGACACATAGGACCACATAAACAGCATACATTTTTCTCTTCATAATTAGTCCCCTTTCTTCTCATCTATATTGATCTGCATCCAGTTTATCATCAACAAAATGGTTCGTCAATTATACTTTTTATTAGACAAATTTTCCCTTGCATCCATATCTTTTCTTTTTTATAATGAGGTATAAAATTACTTAAGGAGAATTGACAATGGGTTTATTTGGATTTGGCAAGAAAAAGAAAATCGAAACGATCGAAGCCGTTAAGCCGTCACCTGAACCGACTGATGCAGAAGAGCAATTTTATTATGCTAAAACGCTTTTGAAAAACTCTCCTCCCGATCATGAAAAAGCCTATATCTGGTTCCAAAAGGCCGCCAAGCAGGGACACCACGAAGCTCAGGTACAATGCGGCTTGTGGTGCTGTTCGGACCTCAATCCAAACAAGAACTATTATGATGCTATCAACTGGTTTGCCGATGCTGCTTCAGAGGGATACGCCAAAGCGCAGTATTACTATACCCTGCTTCATGCGCAGGGACATGGCGATCCGGTGGATAACGCTTTTATTCTCGGTTGCTATAAAGAGGCTTCCGCAGGCGGCTCTGCTCCCGCTTCCTATGAATGCGGTCTGATGTATTATCATGGCAAGGGTTCTCCCGCCTCTAAAAGCGTGGCCGAAGCTTATTTTCAGAAAGCCGCCCAGCAGGCAAAGCATGATTTTGTTCATAAAATTGCAGATCTGGATCTGATAACCACCATCAACTCCGGCAATCTTGCGGAGGCCTTCTTAAAAGAGCATTTTTAAAACACCAACGCAAAAAAAAGCGCTAAGGTCATCTTCGGCCTTAACGCTTTTTCATTATACTTTTCAATCACTTACTTCTGCGCCATCGCTACCATCTGCTTGAGGTTGCGCATGCCGATCTCGCAGGCCAGCATCTCATCCTCCATGCCTTCAAATTCAATGGTCATATCTCCGTCATAGCCGGAAGCTACAAGCGTCCCGATTACGCTTCGAAGATCAATATCGCCATGGCCGACAATGGCGCCGCGCAGATAGCGATGGTGTCTGGTTGTAAACCATCTATTTCCTGTGATGTCCTTTGGCTGCTGCTCATCTCCGTATTTCATGCCAATCGCATAGGCATCCTTACGAATATAAAAATCTTTAATATGCACGCGCTTTACAAAGGGAAGCAGCGTCTCCACACAGATCATCGGATCCTCATCCACACAAAGCGCATTGCCCACATCGATTGTACAGCCATAGTTCGGTCGATTCACTGCCAGTACCAGCCGGCGCACACGGTCGCCGCCATTGGCAAACGTACCATGGTTTTCCAGCAGTACGTCCATGCCATAGCCAGCCGCATAATCCGCCAGATCCTGCGCACCCTTCACCATTTTGGGGAATAACCGGTCAAACTCTTCAATACTGGTGGGGTCATCACTGCCAAACATCCGCACCAGATCACAGCGGATTGCCGGCGCACCAATGGCATGTGCCAGATCGATTTCCCCTTTAAGACGACTAAGCTCTGCCTCATACTCTTCGCCTTCTACCTGCGCCAGCCTCGAACCGGCACTATAATTAGACACAGCCAGTCCATATTTTGCCGATAGCTCCGTCACCTTTTCGGCCATGCCGGGCTGGTGCAAATCTACAACAAAATCAGCCAGCTCAATATGATCACAGCCTAGCTCGTGCAGCCACTCAAAAGCATTCTCCAAAGACATCTTTCCGCTGGATAATGCTTTAAAAAAGCTATAATTACTAATTCCAAATTTCATTTTATTCCTCCTTATTCCTCTGCCAGCGCCGTCAGCTGCTTAAGATTCTGCATACCAATCCGGCAGGCCAGCATGGGCTCCTCCATACCTTCAAATTCAATCGTTAAATGTCCGTCGTAGCCGGAGGCCACGATCTCCTGCAGGATGCCGCGCAGCGCCAGATCGCCATGGCCGACAATCGCACCGCGCAGATATCTCTTGTGCTTGGTGGTCAGCCAGCTGCCGTTTCCTAACACGCGCGGACCGCCGCCAACCTCGTACCCATCTTTAAAGCGTGCGCCGATTGCATAAGCATCCTCACGGATATAAAAATCCTTGATGTGAATGCGCTTTGCAAAGGGCAGCAGCGTCTGCACGCAGACGAGCGGATCCTCATCCACACATACTGCATTGCCCACATCCAGCGTACAGCCGTAGTTGGGCCGATCTACCGCCAAAATAAGCCGCCGCACGCGGTCGCCGCCATTCATCAGCGTGCCATGGTTTTCAACTGTCACCTCCATACCGTACTGCGCCGCATAATCTGCCAGCGCCTGCGCGCTTTTCACCATAATGGGAAACAGCCTTTCATATTCCTCTATATCCGTGGCATCCCTTTGCGTGAGCACTTTGACCAGATCGCTGCGAAGCAGCGGCGCGCCTGCCCGATGCGCAATATCGATTTCGCCCTTCAGTCTGGCAAGCTCTGCCTCATAAGCTTGGCCCTCCAGCTGCGCTATGCTCGATCCGGCGCTGTAGGCGGATATGGACAGCTGGTGAAGAGCAGCCAGCTCCGCCACTCTTTCCGGCATGCCGGGCTGATGCAGGTCAAGAGCAAAATCAGCCAGCTCCACATGGTCGCAGCCATTTTGGTGCAGCCACTCAAAAAGGCCCTCCAGCGACAGCGCACCGCTCTCGAGCAGACTCCAAAAGCTATAATTGCTGAATCCGTATTGCATGCTTCCTCCTTTGATCAAAAAAGGCCCAAGCATACGCTTGAGCCTTTTCAGTGTTTAAGGTGCTAATTAGATGCGATCCCAGATATAGCGAGCGGTCTCCAGACCATAGTAGGTACCAGCAACACAATCTTCCATACCCTCGAACTCCAGAGAAATCTCTTTCTCATAACCGGACTTCTTGATGATCTCAAGAATCTTCCACATATTCATATCGCCCTGGCCGATGATAGCGCCGCGCAGGATTTTGTTCTTAGCAGCGGTACCAACATAACCGAATCTAGCAATCTTCGGGCCGTTCTCTTCTTTTCTCTTGCCATCCTGTCTAACCGGCTTAGACATGTTGGTAAAGGTAGTGTACATACCATCCTGCGGGAACATGGTCTCGTTGCTGCGGATGTAGAAGTCTTTCAAGTGAACCATATCAGCATATTTGATTGCCTTTGCTACGTTCACTTCCGGATCCTCGTCTACGCACAGGAAGTTACCAACGTCAACCGTCAGACCGATGTTCGGGCGGTTAGCTGCCTTCAGAATACGGATTACGCGGTCTGCGCCGTTTACGTACAGGCCGTGGTTCTCCAGCGTCAGGCCCATGCCCAAAGTAGCCAAATAATCAGCCACTTCCTGAGCTGCCTTTACCAGCTGCGGGAAATCAATCTCGAACTGCTCGGGAGTGTTCTCGCCGTGGGGCTGCTGACCGGAGCACATATCTACACGCATTTTCTTGATGCCCATGATATGTGCCAGGTTGATATAATCCTTTACACGAGCAAGCTCGTTAGCATACTTCTGCTCAACAGTCTCTTCCTCATCAGCAGGTCTGATGAAGCAAGCATTCAGAGAGAATGCAGACAGAGGCAGGTTCAATTTTGCAGCATGCTCTTTAATCTGCTCAGCAAACTCTTTGTTAGGAGTTTTGCCATCTTCCTGCATCAGCGGAAGACCAAACGGAACGATCTCAAAATGAGTAGCACCATGCTCTTTTGCCCAATCCATGATATCGAACAGGGTCATTTCATCAGTGTACAGCTTTCTGGACAGGCAGTAGCTGCTAATACCTAAATTCATAGCCATTGGTATAATCTCCTTTAAATTTAATTTGCGTTTTCACGCATGCGCGCCTAAGGCGCAAAACGATCCAGCGATCTTTCTTCGGATCTTTTTAAAGTTATTTTAATATCTAATTGTCAATTCGTCCATGTATTATCCTGAACAATTTTAGATTTTTCATATGCGACTCTGGGCATATGCGAACCTGCGGGCCCCCAGTGCAACAATGCGTTTAAGGTCATGCGGCTCTGCAAGCTCACAATCAGCCAGCATCGTAGGCAGCGCATGCTGCAAAAGAATTTCTTTAGCGGCCTCCATATAGCCCGGATAGCTCGGGGTGCTGCCGCCGATCACGATATGGGATGGATTAAAGGTATGGACGATATCCACTAAGGCGATACCGAAATAGGTTCCCGCCTGGCGGATGAGCGCTGTCATCTCCGGATCCTGTGCGGCAAGGCGCTCATGCACCTCCTGTGCACTGATGCCGGCGCGCTTTAAAATGCCAAGGCCGCCGGAAATGGAATCGAGGCTTTGCAGCTTTCCATCAAGCGGATAGATCAACGAGCCCAGCTCACCGGCCCAGCCATGGCGGCCCAGCAGGATGCGCCCCTGCTCTTTGACGCCCATGGCAAAGCCGCTTCCGGCCATGATCAGCACCATGCAGTCCTCATCGCCGTAATAAGAGGCCTCTTCTACCGTGGCTGCCTTCACATCGTTGATGATGTGGCAGGGGCAGCCGGGGCTCGCAAAGTCTGCGGCCTTCATGCCCTGCAGCCCTTTGGTGTCGCTGAGCACCAGCTCATCCTTCTCCACAAGGCCGACCACGCCCATGCCGATGCCTTCCGGCTTAAAGGGCAGCCTTGCGATGAAAGCGTCGATCTGCTCGTGCAGATAGGCCTGCGTTACATCGAGACCCGTGGGCACCTTCTCATCGATCCACTGTCCGTTGTACTCAGCTGTAAGCAGCATTTTGGTGCAGCCCTGATCAACTCCGATCCATTTTTCTAAGCTCATATGCTCCTCCTTTTATTGAATGCCGCACTATGTAAGATCCATGATATGGCAAATAAGGCTGCCATGACCACCGCCATCACTACCTGATCGCCAAGCTCCAGCAGGTATCCGCCGAGCAGGCTGGAGGCCATGTAGCCGATACTGCTGGAAACTGCTCCAATCAGCAGCATGACCTGCCCCTGGTAGGCTGGATTCACATGGGTTCTCACATATTCCAGATTCGCTACTGTATAAATTACATAGACTACCGTGAGCATAACGCGCCCTACAACAAAAATCGGGATATTGGGCGCCAACGCATCCATTACACTGCCGGTAAGTCCTATGAGAATGCAGATCTTGTACCACAGCTGCGCTTTCGGTCCTTTGCAGGAGCGTCCGAGCCAGATGAACACCGGCAGCTCTGTAATGCCGCAAAGCAAAATGATGAAGCCGTACCATTCGCTGCCGCCGCCCAGCCGCTGTACCATGAGCGAACAAAAAGTACTGATTAGCGTTACCGCAATTTTCATGATTAAAAAGCTCATTAAATACAGCACCAGCTGGCTATTTAAAACCATGCGCCAGTTTTTCGCTTCTGCTTCTGCAGCCGGCTGCCGCGCCGGATTGGGCATCTGCATGGCCGTAAATAAAGCCAAAGCCAGCAGCACGACCGTGACAATAAACATCGCGCCAAAGCCAAACCATGCAATCAAATAGCCCAGCGCAAAGGTGGCCACACCTTCACCTACCGACCCGATTCCCCGCGTACTGCCGTAGGTTACCTCTGGATATTCTGCCTTGAGCTGATAGGTCCACAGGTCAAACACATTGCCGAACTGTTTGATGATAGCGTACAGCAAAATGATAATCACAAGCTCCAAAAAAATCCAGCTTTTCACAAAGGGCATGGCTGCCACGCCTAGGATGCAGAAGCTTAGCACGGCCGCTACAACCTGCCGGAAGCACTGCTTTTTGTCCAGAATCCTGCCCAGCGCCATCTGAATGACCAGCATCATGCCGGCGCCCGCCGCATGAATCACGCCGATATACATCTCTGAAAATCCAATATCGTTAAGATATAGAACCAGATAGTTGATAAAGCTTGCCAGTGCCGAAAGGTAGGTAAACTGAATCACCCGCAGCAGGCGGTTAATGCGTTTGTATGCGTCCATTTTCTGTTTCTCCCTTTTGCATATCAATTTGCCATATCTGTTTACCTGCATTGTATTGCTTAGACTCTGCTACTGTCAAGCATATCTTAGTCGCAGCCGTAACTTTCAAAAAACTGTGCAACACTCATGCATCTTGGATGCTCCATTTCAAGACTTAAAAAATCTTTATCTCCAGTCAGAATGATATCCACATCAAATACAATAGCCGCATTTAAAATTGGCTGATCCTTTGCATCACGTATCAGTTTTTCTGTATAATTCACCGCGGGGATCAGCTCATAAGACATTTCCGCCAAGAAAATTTCGGCATCTGGCAAAAAATTAGGGGCTTTCCGCCTTAAGATATCCCGTAATTCCATGATGTTGCGATCACACAATACCATCTCATGATTATCAGCTATATAAAACAAAGCTTGCGCTGGTTTTGACTTTGGAAAAACCAGCGCAGAAAAAAGAATGTTTGTATCGACCAATATTCTCATTTTACTTTCCTTTTTTTCCGTACCGTACTTCGTCTACAAGCGCCTGCACATCCTCCTCACTTGTAATTCCCATAGCCTCAGCGGCACCTGAAAAAGCGGCCTGCGCTTTGTGAATTGCCTGTGCGGAGGCATTGCTCAAAACAATCTCTCCGTCCTGCTTTTGGTAAAATAAAATCTTATCACCTGATTTTAGACCTAGTAAACGACGAATTTCTACCGGCACAGTAATTTGTCCGTTTGCAGAAATTTTTGCTAAATTCATAAAAACTCCCCTTTCTATTCTTTAAATCTAAAGGAAATTTGAGATTTACTTTTATTATACTCTTTTCTAATAAAAAGTAAACCTATTTTTAAATATACAAAACGTGCAGCTTGCTGCAACCGGCTTTACGCTTTGCAATGCAAACTGCACGTTTCTATAATATTTCCTTCGTTTTTAATCCAAAATGATCAGCGCCATGAAGACCAGATCCTCATCGCCTGTATTCTCAATGCCATGTCCGCAGCCATCCGGCGTAAAGGTCACATCGCCTGCCTTCACCGGGCGGATGCTGCCGTTATCATTATAATTTCCCTGTCCCTTTATGATAAAATAGGTTTCACTTTCATGATGATGTTCGTGATAGCCCAAGGAGCAGCCCGGCGCAATCGTGACCTCTGCATACAGACCGCACTTTCCGTTTAGCTGCTTTTCATCCAGCAGATGCTTCAGCACTACATTTCCTTTGCCGCCGTAAGCCTCTTCCATAACTACTGTCTTCATGATCCATCTTTCCTTTCCATATATGTTCCGAGCCGGCTATCCTTCACCGGCTCTTTTTTCGTTCATTGTAGTGCGGCTTACCCTCGTCTGTCAAGATTTTTTTCCTCTTCAATCTGCAGCAGACGGTTATATTTGGCCACGCGTTCGCTGCGGCTCGGCGCGCCCGTTTTAATCTGTCCTGCATTCACGGCCACCGCCAGATCTGCAATCGTCGTGTCCTCCGTCTCGCCGGATCGGTGAGAAATGATCGTTTTATAGCCTGCCTTCTGTGCCATCTGAATGGCGTCCAGCGTCTCAGAAAGCGTCCCAATTTGATTAAGCTTAATCAGGATTGCATTCGCGCAGCCCATGCTGATCCCTTTTTGCAGCCGCTCGGTATTGGTCACAAACAGATCATCGCCTACCAGCTGCACGCGGTCTCCCAGCTTTTCGGTGAGCCTGCGCCAACCTTCCCAGTCCTCTTCATCAAGCGCGTCCTCAATAGAAGCAATCGGATAGCGATCACACAGTTTTTCCCAGTGATCGATCAGCTCATCGCTGCTCTGCTCTTTGCCCGATTTAGGCATGCGGTACTTTCCGGTCATCTCGGCCTTCCATTCACTGGCCGCCGCATCGAGCGCGATCTTAAAATCGCGGCCTGGCTCATAGCCTGCCTTGACAATGGCCTCCAGAATGCAGTCAATCGCTTCCTCGTCACTATGCAGATCCGGCGCAAATCCGCCCTCATCTCCAACAGCCGTCGTAAGACCCTTTTCCTTTAAAATACCCTTCAGCATCCAGAACACCTCGCTGCACCAGCGCAGTCCCTGTTTAAAATCTGCCGCGCCCACCGGCATGATCATAAATTCCTGTACGTCAAGCGAATTGGCTGCATGCGCACCGCCGTTTAAAATGTTCATCATCGGTACTGGCAGCACCTTGCCATTGATTCCGCCTAAAAAGCGGTAAAGCGGCAGCCTGAGGCTTTTGGCTGCTGCGCGGGCACAGGCAATGGAAACGGCCAAAATGGCATTTGCGCCAAGGCGCGACTTGTCCGGTGTACCGTCTGCTTTTAGCATGGCCGTATCGATCTGCATCGTCTCGCTGGCGTTCATCCCTTTGAGCGCATGGAAAATGCAGCCCTGTACATTATGCACGGCCTTGGTGACTCCTTTGCCGCCATAACGGGACGGATCTCCGTCGCGCAGCTCCAGCGCCTCATAGATACCGGTCGACGCACCGCTGGGCGCCATGCCTATGCCGATGCTGCCATCGGCCAGCGTAACCTGCGCCGCCACGGTTGGATTGCCGCGCGAATCCAAAATCTCACGCCCGGTGATTTTTTCGATCTTTAAACCTTTCATCATATCTGCTTCCCTCTCCTGACTATCAGTTTTGGGAATTAGTCTGCCCATTTTTCTGTGCATTATACAGGCTTTTCACCTCTTCAAAGCTGGTGACCGGCGCTTGGCAGCTCTCACTGCTGCAATAATAATAGCTCACGCCCTTTTCCGGGATCGGATACTGCTTTGTAAATGGCGCCGCTTCCTGCAGCAGCCTTTCCTCTGCCGGCGTTTTCACCAATACCGCCAGCTCGTCCTGCATCGCCTCTTCTATTTCCGGCATGCAAAAATCGTCGGCTGCGGCTGCGCACACCAGCATCTGTGTTTGATACTTCTGCAGCTGAAGCGCCTGCAGAAAGAAGGTGTGACCCGCCGCCACGTTGGCCGCCTGGCGGCTCATAAAGGAAATCTGCTTGTCTGCAGCCGCCCGCCATTTGCTTTCGCCTGTAAAATGAGCCAACTCAATCAGCACCCACGCAGCGACCGCATTGCCCGAGGGCAGCGCGCCGTCCTCGGTGTCTTTCAGGCGCGCAATCAGCGGCTCTGCGTCCTTGGCAGTGGTGAAATATCCGCCCTCGGGATCCGCAAACAGCGCCTGCATATGCTGCGCCGTATGCACCGCCTGCAATAGATAGGAGGCCTTGTGCACTGCCTTGTACAACTGCAGCAGGCCATATGCATAATATGCATAGTCGCTCAGCTGCCCGACATGCGCCGCTTCTCCGTCCCGATAGCGCAGATATAAACGCCCGGAGGTTTTGACCAGATGCTTTTCCAAAAATGCAGCCGCCGCTGCAGCTGCCTGCAGGTATTCCCTTCGCTGCTGCCGCCGGCCTACCTGCGCAAATGCGGCTATGGCCAGCCCGTTCCACGCTGTCAGGATTTTGTCATCAACGCCCAGCGGGTACCGCGTCTTTCGGTATGCGAAAAGCTGCCGGCGCTCCTCATCCATCTGCTCAGCGGCCTGCCGCTCAAAGTCCTCTCCGATCTGGTTGGGCAGCCCTTTTCGCTCCATATGATAGGCGCGCCAGAACGCTTCGCCGCGTTCCTGCCCCAGCGCCTCTATGACCTCTGGCTTGCTCCACAGATAGAACAGTCCCTCCTGTCCCTGGCTATCGGCGTCCTGTCCGCAGTAGAAGCCGCCCTCCTCGTCCCGCAGCTCCCGCAGCACATAATCCAGCGTTTCCTGCGCCAGAGCATGATAGCCCGCCTCACTATAGGCCATAGCCAAAAGCGCATTATCATACAGCGTCTTCTCAAAATGCGGCATCAGCCATTTTTCATCCGTACTGTACCGCGAAAAGCCGCCGCCCAGATGATCGCGGATCCCGCCCTGCGCCATTTTCTGCAGCGTTTGCGCGACCATCTTTCGGATATCCGCGCTATTTTCCGTCCTTTCTTTCTGCGCATAGCGCAGCAAAAATGACAGTGTATGCGCACTGGGGAATTTAGGCGCAGCTCCAAAACCACCCCAGCGCCGGTCGTAGGCTGCCTCAAACCAGTTGACGGCCTGCTCCCACAGCGCTGCCGGAGGCACTATCTCACTTTCTGTCGCCGGCTGCTGCAGCCAGTTGACCAGCTGGCGGCCTGTGCGCCATAATGCGTCGGGTTCCTGCTTCCACATTTTTTTCGTTTCTAATAATAAGTTATAAAATGCTTTTTGCGGCAGATAGGTGCCGGCGAAAAACGGCGCCTGCTCCGGCGTCATCAGAATCGTCAGCGGCCAGCCGCCGGAACCTGTCATTCCCTGGCATACCCGCATGTAGATCGCATCGATATCCGGCCTCTCCTCCCTGTCGACCTTAATTGCCACAAAGCTTTCATTCAGCAGCCTTGTTATGCCCTCATCCGCAAAGCTTTCCTGCGCCATTACATGGCACCAATGACAGGTCGAATAGCCAATACTGAGCAGGATTGGCTTATTCTCTTCCTTTGCCTTACTAAATGCTGCTTCGCCCCATGGGTACCAATCCAGCGCCTGCTCGCGGTGCTGCCTTAAATAGGGTGATTTTTCGTTTTCTAAATGATTCATCTATGCCGCCTCCTATGATCAAACTTATCATAGAGTATGCGCTGTCTGCTATGGAATCATTCTAAATTAAATGACATCGTTTTCAATATCGCGGATCTTCTTGGCCGGGATGCCGCCCACGATGCAGTTATCCGGAACATCCTTTGTCACCACGGCTCCGGCGGCAACGATGACATTATTGCCAATTGTTACGCCGGGGAGAATCGTCACATTTCCTCCGATCCATACATCGTTTCCAATATTGACAGGTTTTCCAATCCCCAGATGTTCTCTTCGCCCTTTGGGCGTGATCGGATGGTTTACTGTAGTAATCAATGTATTGGGACCAATCATAACATAGTCGCCAATATGCACTGGCATGATATCGAGAATTGTCACATTATAGTTGGCAAGAAACTGATCGCCCACATGAATATTCTCTCCGCTGTCGCACATGAATCCGGGGCACAGGCTCACATCGCGCCCTACTGACCCAAAATAGGTCCGGATCAGCGCTGCCTGCTCCTCCTCCGCAGCATCCGCATCCTGCAGCTTTCGCAGTTCTCTGCAAAATTTGATTGCATTCAGCTTTCTGCCGTTGACACCGGCATCCCAAAAATCATAATATAAGCCTGCATCCAGCTTTTCTTCTTCTGTCATCATACCCTCCATTTCTTGTAGCTATGCCTGCTAAGCGCAGCATTTGCCGATCTGACATATTTTGATTAATCAGGCTGTTCTAGTGTATCTTCCAATATCAAAGCTGCATCCGTTACACAAGCTCTGCACGAGCCCATCAGGTCATGGCACATCACGGAGCCCTTATGATGATTCATGAACTTTTTTTCAAACTCTGCTATTTTGCCTTCTGCATCCTTGTTGTAAACCTGCTTCAGCACATATTCCGCCGCCATGACTGCGCCGCATTTGCCTGCTCTCCCGCTTGCAAACGGCGCTGCTTCTTTCTCCGCCTGCTGCTCAGATAACCCCGCCATTTCATGAAATGCACAAAGCACAGCTGCCGAACAGCTGTGATAATTTCTATGGTTATTGACTGCTTGATCTGCTAGTTTTCCCATCTCTGTTTTCCTCCTTTATAGTTGGTCTAAATTTTATCAGAGCCTTCGTTTTTTGCATTGTATATTTATTGGAAATATAACTTTTTCATTAACTAACTTTCTTTTGCAATGGCTTCTAAGGGCAAGTAAAACCAATAAATGCAACAAAGGGATGATTATATGTCAGAAAAGATAAGGCTTTTGATTTCCATTGATCTAATTGGGGCTACCCACATCACACCATCCATACAGGTCCGCTGATAAGATGCGAATCTCCGGAAGTTATCAGAAGCTATTTTTAAGCTATTTAACGTATCTTTTCTATTTTATCTCCGTTGACGGCTCCTTATCTGAAGTGATTTAACGGGGCTATTAGGGGATTTTGCCCGTTAGGTATCGCGTCTATGTCCTTATTTAACGGGGCTATTCTCTATTTTAACCCGTTAAATGCGCCGTTATTAGCGCAGCATAACGGGGCTAATCGCCAAAAGATACGTTAAAAATGAAAAAACTAGGACTGTGCAACGCCGACTACACGCGCACAGCGTAGCGTACCTGAGTAGCTAGACCATATTGATTATACTGTTCAGCCGTCTATAGCAAAAAATTGAAATTAGCTGAACAATTTCAGCTAATCATGGCGGAACAGGCGAACTGTGGTGGAAAATTGCCCGTCATGAACGACTTCTGAAAAACATATGGTGGAAGAAATTCCACCGGAGGTGGCAGAAGAGATCAAAATAGCTGAAAAAATTCAGCTATATTTTCAATTTCAGCCATACTCGGCGCAGCACACAGCCGCTGCTTTCAATTTCAGCCATCATCGGCGTAAACAAGTTCTACTGGCGTAACCGATCTCTAATGGTCTACAAGCACTTCTAAATAAATCCTTGACAAAGCACTGCAAAGCCGCTATACTAACTAGCAACTGAATCAAGCAAACGGAAAGGCTATGACAAGAAAGAGTAGCTGTGGCGAAGACAAACAGAGAGCTGCCGGACGGTGAGAGGCGCGTGGATACCCATAGTGAATACATCTTTGAGCTGCGCACCGAACAGGATCCAACATCGCTCAATTGAACGATGAGACGATCAGTAAGTAGGCTGCGACGGAGAGGCAGACCGTAGAAAGGTGCCAGGGTATCGTCATTTTGGGCCGCAAGGCCGGATTGCTGTACCTGATGAGGCGGAGGGCGTGAGCTTTCCGTGAAGTAAGGTGGTAACACGAGTGTATGCTCGTCCTTTCAATAGGACGGGCTTTTATTTTTGGCCGATTCTGCTGCCCAGTTCAGAATTTATCATAAAAACTTTGGAGGATCTAGGTATGTCACCAAGAAAAGGAAATCTGATGGCCGTGCGCAATGATATTAAGGTGATCGATGCAACCATCCGCGACGGCGGCCTGTGCAACAATTTTGCTTTTAGCGATGAATTTGTTAAAGAGCTTTACAAGACCAATATTAAAAGCGGCGTGGACTATATGGAGTTTGGCTACAAGGCCAGCAAAAATCTGTTTCGCGAAAGTGATTTTGGCAAGTGGAAGTTTTGTAATGAAGAGGATATCCGTGCCATCGTTGGCGATAATATCTCTGACATGAAGCTTTGCGTGATGGCCGATGTTGGGCGCTGTGATTTTAAGACCGATTTTTTGCCTAAGTCGGAGAGCGTGATCGATATGGTGCGCGTGGCCTGCTATATCCATCAGATGCCGGCGGCCATTGAGATGATCGAATACCTGCATGATCTGGGCTATGAAACCACCTGCAATATCATGGCCATTTCTCAGGTGGGCCTGGAGCAGGTGCAGCAGGCGCTGGAGATGCTCGGAAACTCTTCCGTCGATGTGATCTACCTTGTTGATAGCTATGGCTCGCTGTATCCGGAAAATGCCTCCGCCCTGGCTGAGGTTTATCTGGCTGCCGCCGAAAAATATGGCAAGCTGGTGGGCTTCCACGCGCATAACAATCAAAATCTGGCCTTTGCCAACACCATCGAGACGCTTTCCTACGGTGTTTCCTATCTGGACGCCACCGCCATGGGCATGGGGCGCGGCGCTGGCAACTGTGCAATGGAGCTGCTGCTCGGCTTCCTGAAGAATCCCAAATACAATCTGTACAGTCTGCTCACCTTTATCGAAAACTACATGCTGCCACTTAAGGAGCAGGGCGTCGTATGGGGCTATGATCTGCAGTACATGTTCACGGGGCAGCTGAACCGCCATCCGCGTGAGGCCATGGAGTTTACAGCGCAAAAGCGAAGCGATTATTGCGAGTTTTACAAATCCCTGCTTGATAATTTTTAAGGAAAGCCGGTATGGAAAATTTGATTGTAAGATATGCCAAAAGAGAGGAGCTCGCGGCCGTAAACAAAATCCGCAAACAGGTCAATGAGATTCATGTTAAAGGCCTCTCCGATATATTCCGCGAGGATTCCTGGCCGCTCGTAGAACCCTCCATATATACAAAATTTGACGAGGAAAACAGCGGAGTGATTGTTGCTGCTATTGACGATGAGATTGTTGGATTCGCCATGGTTCAGTATGTCACAAGACCGGAATCTCCTTTTAATAAAGAACGGAAGTATTTCCATATAGAAGAGTTCGGCGTGGATGAAAACCACAGGCGAAAGGGTATTGCTACGGCCATGATCGATTTTATCAAAGAAGACGCCAAAAAGCGGGGCTTTAAAAGAATAGAGCTGGATATGTGGGAATTCAACACCGGCGCACTAGCCTTTTATGAAAGTGCAGGCTTAAAGACCTTCAGAAGATATATGAAAATGGATGTAGAAGAATAAAAATGCCGCCTCAGAGCCCTTCAAAGCTGCTGAGGCGGTGATTTTTATTTTACAAAAAAGGCGGCGGCAATCGCGCCCGGTCCTACATGCGTGCCAATGCTGCTCCCAATGGAGCAAACAGGGAGCGAATCCGTATGCTCTTTATAAACCGATTCATGATCGGCAATATATTTTCTAAGTAAGCTATCGTCCAGACCGCTGTAGGCCAGACAAAACGGCAGGTCAAAGTTGATGTCCCCCTGCTGGCTGATCAGCTCCCGCAGCAGATTATTGCCATTTTTAGAGCCGCGTGCCTTGCCCAGCATGGCTACCTCTCCGTTTTCAATGGCAATAACGGGCTTGATACTGAGCAGCGTGCCCGCCATTGCCGCTGCCTTGGAAATGCGCCCTCCTTTTTTCAGATATTCCAGCGTATCCAGCAGCGCAATCAGGCGGATATCCTTCTTTTTTTGATTTAAAATCTCCGCAATCTCCCTTGCGGACCTACCTTCATCGCGAAGCTGCACAGCCAAAAGCACCAGTAAGCGCTCTCCAATGCATACATTCTCGCTGTCGACCAGCGTCACCTGCTCCTCATACCCATTTATCGCGATATGTGCGCTCTGATAGCAGCCGGAAAGCTTGGCGGATATCGTGATGCAGATTGCTGTATCTCCCGCTTCCCTTACCTTTTGAAACTGCTCCTCATATTCATACGGAGCAATCTGGCTGGTTGTGGGCAGTATATCTGTCTCAATCAGCTTTTCAAAAAACTGCTGATGGGTAAGTGTGACTCCATCCAAGTACTCTGTATCGCCAAACATGGTTTTAAGCGGCAAAATCTCGATATTTAATTTTTTCGCCTCGGCCTGCGTAAGATCACAGGCCGAATCTACGATAATTCTAATGCTCATTGTCTAATTCCTTTCATCATGAGACCTTTTTACCTATCAACTAGATAGTATATCTCTTCTGAACGAAATTGACAACCTTTACTTTATTTCCATTTTGTTTCATCCACCACTCTTCGTTCGAGCAGAGGCCTCCACCATTTTTCATTCTTTAAATACCATTCTATCGTTTCATTTAAGCCGTCTTCAAAGTTGACCTCGGGCTTCCAGCCAAGCTCTTTTCTAATTCTGCTTGAATCTAATAAATATCGTTTGTCATGGGATGGTCTGTCCGGAATATATACCTTATCCGCATCGCCCTTGTTAAAGTAAGCCAGTATATGACCTGCAATATCCTCAATGCTTTTTTCGCATCCGCTTCCGATATTATATGTCCGCCCTAACTCGCCTTTGTGCAGAATATCATCAATTGCTCTGCAATGATCCTTTACATGCAGCCATTCTCTTCTGTTTTGACTTTCTTTATATAATGTCAATGGTTTTCCTAAAATCAGGTTGGTCACAAACAGAGGAATCATCTTTTCAACAAATTGATAGGGACCGTAGTTATTGGCACAATTGGATAATGTTACCGGCACGTCATATGTTTTGACATACGCCCTCACTGCTAGATCGCCGCAGGCTTTAGCCGAATTGTAAGGGGTATTAGGAAACAGAGGGGAATCCTCATAGAATTTTTCATTGGAATCCAGCTCCAGGCTTCCGTAAACCTCACAGGTGGATATATGATGAAGCCTTTTTACATATCCTCTTCTCGTCAGCTCCAATAAAGTCTGCACTCCCATGAGATTCGTCTGATAAAACACGGTGGGATTGATAATCGCATAACTATTGTGCGATTCTGCCGCAAAATTGACGATGGTTTCTATCTCATATTTTTTAACAATGCTCAGCATGGTATCATAATCGCAAATATCTGCTTTTTCAAAGAAATAACGCTCCGGATACGCTAACGCTGTATCCTCATGATTGGTTTCTACCGCTGCGTATGTCATTTTATCAACATTGACAACCACATCCTCGTGATATTTATCTAACCAATATTTAATAAAATTCGTACCGATAAATCCGCTTCCGCCCGTTACCATTATTTTCATATTTTCAGTTCCTTTCCCCACGCATTCATACAAGCTGGTTTTTGCAGAAATTACTATGACAACAAGTATAGCTTTTAGCCTCTGCATCTTCAACACACTTTTTTATCTGTGCTTCTCTGTCCACATATAAATAAACAGGGGTGACCTTTTATTCCCCATAAAAAGTCACCCCTCTATTTGCTTTTAAATAGTTTAGAAACGGCCTGCCTTAGCTGCTTCCTCAACAGCTACTGCTACTGCAACCGTCGCACCAACCATCGGGTTGTTGCCCATACCGATCAGACCCATCATTTCCACGTGAGCCGGAACGGAAGAAGAACCAGCAAACTGAGCGTCGCTGTGCATACGTCCCATGGTATCGGTCATGCCGTAGGAAGCAGGACCTGCCGCCATGTTATCAGGATGCAGCGTACGACCGGTGCCGCCGCCGGATGCTACTGAGAAGTACTTCTTGCCAAGCTCGATGCACTCCTTCTTGTAGGTACCAGCCACCGGATGCTGGAAACGGGTCGGGTTGGTGGAGTTACCGGTAATGGATACATCCACACCCTCGCGGTGCATGATGGCAACGCCCTCGCGCACATCATCTGCGCCATAGCACAGAACCTTAGATCTCTCTCCGTCGGAATAAGCCTTGCGATAAACCTCTTTCAGCTCGCCGGTGAAATAATCAAACTGAGTTTCCACATGAGTAAAGCCATTGATCCGGCTGATGATCTTAGCCGCATCCTTGCCCAAGCCGTTCAGAATGACACGCAGGGGCTCTTTGCGAACCTTGTTCGCAGATTTAGCAATACCGATCGCACCCTCTGCAGCTGCAAAGGACTCGTGGCCTGCCAGAAAAGCAAAGCACTTGGTATCGTCAGAAAGCAGCATTGCGCCCAGATTGCCATGGCCCAGACCCACCTTACGGTCATCTGCCACAGAACCAGGAATACAGAATGCCTGCAGACCCTCGCCAATGGATTTTGCTGCGTCAGCAGCCTTCTTGTTGCCCTTCTTGATGGCAATTGCTGCGCCTACGGTGTACGCCCAGCAAGCGTTCTCAAAGCAAATCGGCTGAATGCCTTTTACCATGCTGTATACATCGATGCCTGCATCGTCACAAACTTTTTTAGCTTCTTCGATGGAACCGATACCATATTTAGCCAGAGCAGCGTTGATCTGGTCTATTCTTCTCTCATAACTCTCAAATAATGCCATGATTTTCAGTCCCCCTTATTGATTTCTCGGATCCACATATTTTGCAGCTTCTGCAAAACGACCATAGGATCCTGTAGCCTTTTTGAGCGCCTCATTTGCATCCTCGCCCTTCTTAACCATCTCCATCATGCGGCCCAGATTGACAAACTCATATCCAATGATTTCATCATTCTCATCCAGACCCATACGCGTGATGTAGCCCTCAGCCAGAGCAAGATAGCGCGGACCCTTTGCCAGCGTGCTGTAGGAAGTACCCACCTGCGTGCAAAGACCCTTGCCCAAATCCTCAAGACCAGCGCCGATCGGCAGGCCGCCCTCAGAAAATGCAGACTGCGTACGTCCGTAGATGATCTGCAGGAACAGCTCTCTCATTGCCGTATTGATCGCATCACAAACAAGGTCAGTATTCACAGCCTCCAGCAACGTCTTGCCAACCAAAGCCTCAGAAGCCATGGCCGCAGAATGCGTCATGCCGGAGCAGCCCAGCGTCTCAATCAAAGCCTCCTGAATGATCCCTTCTTTAACATTCAGGGTCAGCTTACATGCGCCCTGCTGCGGAGCACACCAGCCCACACCATGTGTCAGACCGGAAATGTCCTTGATTTCTCTGGAATATACCCATTTTCCTTCCTCAGGAATCGGAGCACAACCATGGCTAGCGCCAACTTTAACGGGGCACATTTTTTCAACTTCATGTGAATAAACCATAAATTCATTTCCTCCTTATAATATCTAAGTCCACAGCGCAGCCAAATTATGTACCGGCCAGAGGCCGCAAAGGGACCAAGCATTTATAACCACGGTAAGTATAGCACATCGTTAAAACCCTGTCAATGTGCGCTTTTTGCAAGACTTTAGTTTTTTTATATCCGCACTTTAATTGATGGATATTGCCAATCAGCATCTCTGCCCCCCCTGTTTAGATAATTTGATTTTACTGTTTTTTCAATATAGCATACTGCATTTATTTTCTCAAATCTTTTTCGCCCCTCTCTCATCATCCGATAAAACATTAAAACAATTGACATTTTGCAGGACAGATGGTATCATATTGCGGAATTTATAATCTTCACGCGTAGGAGGTACTCGCTATGAAAAATTATCGTGTAGGCATTATTGGCGCAACCGGTATGGTCGGTCAGCGTTTTGCCACCCTTTTAGAAAACCATCCGTGGTTTCATGTCACTGCACTTTTAGCATCCGCTAACAGCGCCGGTAAATCTTATAAAGAAGCCGTCGGCAACCGCTGGGCTATGAAAACGCCGATGCCCGCCGCGATGTCCGATATGATCGTTTTAGATGCGTCTGATATCGATGCTGTAAAGGATCTCGTTGACTTCGTTTTCTGTGCGGTCAATATGCCGAAAGATCAGATCAAAGCATTAGAGGAATCCTATGCCAAGGCCGAGATTCCCGTCGTCTCCAATAACTCTGCCCACCGCGGCACTGTTGACGTTCCGATGGTTATCCCGGAGCTGAATGCAGCGCACACCGCCATTATTGGCGCTCAGCGCAAAAGACTAGGCACTAAAAAAGGATTTATTGCCGTAAAATCCAATTGCTCTATCCAGAGCTATGTGCCTGCCCTGCATCCGTTAAAGGATAAATTCGGGCTGACCAAGGTTCTGGCCTGCACCTATCAGGCGATTTCCGGCGCGGGAAAAACCTTTGAGCGCTGGCCCGAAATGGTTGATAATCTGATCCCTTATATCGGCGGCGAAGAGGAAAAGAGCGAACAGGAGCCCCTGAAGGTCTGGGGGCATATCGAGGGCGATCAAATTGTAAGTGCGAATGATGTGGCGATCACGACGCAGTGTCTGCGCGTGCCGGTCAGCGATGGCCACACGGCCGCTGTGTTTGCTTCTTTTGCGAAAAAACCAAGCCTTGAGGAAATTAAGGAGATTTGGGCGACGTTCCGCTCTCCGGCGCAGGAGCTTGGGCTTCCCTCTGCTCCGCAGCAGTTTATTCATTACTTTGAAGAGGCCGATCGTCCGCAGGCTAAACTGGACCGTGAACTCGAAGGCGGCATGGCCATTAGCGTTGGGCGGCTCCGTCCTGATTCACAATATGATATTAAATTTGTCTGTCTTTCTCACAACACGCTGCGCGGCGCGGCCGGCGGCGCTGTTGAACTGGCTGAGCTTTTGGCAGCGCAGGGCTATTTAGACTGATTGGATTTCAAATCAAAAAGCTAAATCGAGCTGACACTCGGTTTAGCTTTTTTTATTTGCGCTCTTGAATTTCACAGATAAAATGATTACAATAAACCCATATACTTCATCTTTTAGGAGGAAAACTCTATGCAGCTACTGTTTATTGTTTTAAACAAAATTGAGTGCCTTGAAGAAATTCTCGAAAAGCTTGGAGAGGCGAACCTATATGGCGCCACCATCCTAGAAAGCAAGGGAATGGCGCACAGCCTCAGCGAATTCAGCGATCTGTCGTTTATGATGTCTTTGCGGATGCTGCTGGATCCCGGCCACAAGGAAAGCCGCACCATTTTTATGGTCATTAACGAAGCTCAGATCCCTGTCGTATCTCAGATCGTCAATGAAGTAACAGGCGGCCTCGACAAACCGGATACCGGTATCATTTTCACCGTCCCGGTAGGCTATACGGAAGGACTGAAAACGAACGAATGATACAAAATACGCTTTTAGCCTTAGCCATTATGATTTTTGCCGGCATGCTCTGCGGCCGGCTCGTTAAACATATTAAGCTGCCCAATGTTACAGGCTATTTGATTGCCGGGCTGCTGATCGGTCCCAGTGTCTTCAATGTTATTCCCCGGGATGCAATCGAAAGCTTTACCATCATTTCCAATGCTGCACTGGGCTTCATTGCTTTTTCTATCGGCAACGAATTCAAAATTTCATACTTCAAGCGAGTCGGCGCCACGCCCATTATCATCGCCGCCCTTGAGTCCTTGTTTGCCGTCATTTTTGTTGTAACCGGGCTGCTGATCGCTGGCCAGAGCCTTTCTTTTTCCTTGGTGCTGGGCGCCATTGCCGCCGCGACTGCACCGGCTGCCACCATCATGGTCATCAAGCAGTACCGCGCTAAAGGCCCTATGACAGAGACGCTGCTCTCTGTTGTGGCCATCGATGACGCCACAGCCCTCATGTACTTTGGTATCTGTGTTGCCGTCGCCAACGCCTTAGAAGGCGGGCATGTATCCATTGCGCAGACGCTGCTTTCTCCGTTATTTGAAATCGGCGGCGCTTTAATCGTCGGTTTTGTATTGGGGCTTATCTTCACAATTCCCCTCCGTTTCTTCAAAAAAGAAGGAAACCGCCTTTCCCTCATCATTGCCTTTGTTTTCCTAGGCGTCGGACTGGCTGATCTCTGCGGCTTCTCCTCTTTGCTTCTTTGCATGGCAATGGGCGCAGCCCTCGCCAATTTCAGCCGCGAAACACCGAAAATCATGAGCATCGCTGAAGGCTTTACACCGCCTTTATTCCTACTGTTTTTCGTTGCCTCCGGCGCAGAGCTGCAGCTTTCCATCCTGCCCAGCATCGGCGTGGCTGGCATCATCTATGTGCTTCTCCGCGTAGCGGGAAAAATGGCAGGCACTGCCTTAGCCGCAGCTATCTGCAAGGCTGCCGCACCCATCCGCAAGTATTTAGGCATGGCGCTCGTGCCGCAGGCCGGCGTTGCCATCGGACTTTCTCTGATCGCCACTACGGCCGTCCCCGAATATGGCGCTACGATTCGAGCCATCATTTTATGTGCCACACTGATCTATGAGCTGATTGGTCCTGCCGTAGCGAAGCTAAGCCTCACCAAGGCCGGCGAAATCGCACTACCTGACAAAACAAAATAAGTTCATACTAAAAAACCTGCCGCAATGAAACGCGACAGGTTTTATTTATTTTATCATTTATCCGACACTTTTTAAATTCGGATAATAGACCCAATATGCTTTTCCTAATATTTGATCCTTTGTCACATATTTATTAACCCAGCTTCTGGAATCCCGCGAGTTATTTCGGTTATCTCCCAGCATAAAATACCGTCCCTCTGGCACCTCATACGGTCCAAAGCTACCATACGGCTTCTCCCACAAATAGGGCTCGTCCAAAGGCTGATCATTGATATATACTTGACCGTCTACAATCTCTACTATATCACCCGGCAGCCCAATGACACGCTTAATATAAATTTCTTCTTCGTTATCCGGATATTTAAAAATGATAATATCGCCCCGCTGTGGCTGCGAAAACCAGTAAACAAACCGCAACCCCAGCACTCTGTCCTTTGTCATAATTGTATGTTCCATCGAACCGCTCGTTACTCTAGCGTTTACAATGATAAATCGGTTTAAAAACATCGCTGCGCCGATTGAAAGCACAATCACCAGCACCCAGCTCATGATCTCCCGAAAAACCGTATGTTTTCTTTCCTTTCCGTCTAAGGAACGCCTGATCACCTTCGACAACTCTTTCCCCGTCATCTTGCCGCACCCTTTCTATTTCTCTTCTTTTCTGTATATGGGAAACAGAATACACCTGAGAGGATTCGAACCTCCGACACATGGTTTAGGAAACCACTGCTCTATCCCCTGAGCTACAGGTGTAGGATTCATGATTACCGAGGGATCTTCTTAAAGAAAATCCCTCGGCGCTTAGGTAACTCTTACAAATTCTGCAGGAACACTTTATAGGCTCTATAAGCTTCAAAAATATCAGACTTTGCAGCAACCTCCCACGGTGCATGCATATTATGAAGCGGAATACCCAGATCAATTACGTCCATCGAATACTGCGCCAAAATAAACGCAATCGTACCGCCGCCGCCTTGATCCACTTTACCAAGCTCGGCCATCTGGAACTTCACATCATGGCTTTCAAAAGCCTGACGCAGCTGTGCAATATACTCTGCCGTTGCATCATTGGAACCGCTCTTGCCGCCGCTTCCCGTATATTTATGAAGCACCGGACCATAGTGGAAGAACGGCGCATTATTCTTTTCATGCACATTTGCATAATTGGGATCAAATCCTGCGCTCACATCAGAAGAAAGCATCTTAGAAGCAGACAGACAGCGGCGCAGCTTCAGCTCGCTATAGCCGCCGCACAGCTCCATGATCTCTGCCATACAATTCTCAAAGAATTTAGAATGCATACCGGTCGCACCCACGCTTCCGATCTCTTCCTTATCAACAAGCAGCGTCACATAGGTCTTCTTTGCCTCTTCCTGTGCCAGATCCAGCTGTGCCATAACGGATGTATACGCGCAGATTCTGTCATCATGCCCATATGCATATACCATGCTGCGATCAATACCCAGATCACGCGCCGGTCCCGCCGGTACTACTTCAATCTCAGCAGACTGGAAATCAGCCTCCTCAATACCGTATTTTTCATTAAGGATATCCAGCACATTCTTCTTGAACAGATCTTTCTCGCCTTCTGCTCCCTCGGCAGCCGTGCTGCCAAATGTGATGTTCAAATCCTCTCCGCTAAACGCTTCGTTAATATTCTTAGAGCGCTGATCCTTTGCCAGATGCGGCAAAATATCTGAGATGCCAAATACCGGATCGCCGGCATCCTCACCGATACAGATCTTTACAGTCGTACCGTCCTTTTTAGCAACAACGCCATGCAGTGCAAGCGGCATAGTCACCCACTGGAACTTTTTAATACCGCCATAATAATGCGTTTTCAGCATCGCAAAGCCGCTATCCTCATATAACGGATTGGGCTTCAGATCCAGACGCGGGGAGTCGATATGCGCTCCCAGGATATTCAGTCCTTCTTCCAAATCATCCGTGCCGATCTGCACCATCATCAGCATTTTATTGCGGTTATTCGCATATACCTTGCTGCCGGCTGTCAGCTTTTTGCCTGCCTTTACAGCATCAAACAAATTCGTATATCCAGCGGCCTCTGCCATTGCGATCATCTCGTCAACGCATTCCCGCTCCGTTTTGCACTTGGACATAAAAGCCTTATAACCCTCGCAGAATTCTGTCATCGACTGCTTCATTTCGGGTGTCCAGCTCTCCCATAAAGATTTCTTCTCCATTGGAAATTACCTCCTTTTTTAGCTTGTTTTCATTATATCTCGAATCGTCAGATTGCACAAGTCCCCAAGGGAAATTTTTCTACTTTGCTTTTCTATTTTTCAATGAACTGCTATATCTATGATTTTCCGTTACGCCTTTTCTTCATAATGATATTTTTTTAAAATTCTTCCGAATACTAAACAAAAGACTGCTCCCAGGACTCCTAAAATAAACATAACCAGCGCAGCTCCCGAGCCTTTTCCTGCACCGAACCACTGCCTCAGCAAGCTGCCCTCTGCCGCTTTCTCCATCAAAGGCTCACACACGTCGTCCACCATAATGCCGCCTATAAATAGCCCGATCGGAATCGTAAAAAATTGCAATGTATTTCTGCATGCGTAAACCCTGCCCTGCATATCCACCGGAATAGACGATCTTAAAATCACATCCATATTGGCACTCATAACCGGCACCAGAACCCATCCGATCACCTGCCCTATACACCATAAAATAGGCTGCCTTACAAACGCCAGTAAAAAATTCTCTGTACTTAATGAAATTAGCATCGTTAAATAAATAACTCTAATCCGGTCCTTCGGCTTTGGCAGAAGCGACGCCATACCGCTTCCTATGAGTGTTGCGATTCCCGCCGAGGCCGTAACGGCGCCTAAGACATTTTGTCCACCGCTTGGACTCGAAAGAACATAGGCTGGCAGTACCGCATCGAATGCAGATGCCACAAAATTAACGCCTGCCATAAATAAAATCAGCGAAAAAATAAGTGGATTCCTTTTCAAAAAGAGCAGACCATTCTTGGCTGATTTAAAAACAGACTCTTGCTTTTCTTTTCTCTGCCCATCGGAAATATTTACAAATAGTCCTAACGCCGCAAATGCTATGAGAAAACTGCCTAAATCGACTGCTATCACTGCTTCCATCCCTAAAAAAGAAAACAACGCTGCTGCCAAAATCGGATTCAAAATCGTAATCAAAGATTGAGAAAGAGAACGCAGGCCGCTGGCTCTTTGATAGTACTTTGGGGGAATAATCATTGTCATTGCAACCTCCCCCGCCGGCTGCTGCACTGTATTCATTAAACCATTGATCGCATTTAACACATATAAATGCCATGTTTCCAAAACATCTAACTTTAACATAATGAATGTAATTACCGTGCAAAGCGCCGCCAGCGAATCGCATACCAGCATTGTTTTTTTCTTATTCCACCGGTCGCTGAGCGCCCCGGCAAGCACACTCATCAAAATATACGGAACATAGGTACATATAGCAAGCAAAGCCGTTTGTAATGCAGATCCCGTCTTTTCATACAGCCAAAGTGTTAGTGCAAAAGCGGTCATGCTGCTGCCTAACTGAGAAAGACTCTGCGTGCTCCATAAAATAAAAAAGGCTTTTAATTCCTTTACTGATTGCACCGCTTGTTTACTCATTCTTTTCTCCTTTCTTTTATTGGTATTGTATCACCCCTGCCGTTTAAAAGGCTATGGAAAAAACAGGTCAGAAATATTTAAGTCTCACCATAACAAAAAGAAGCTGATTTTTATAATCAGCTTCTTTTTGTTATGAATACACCCGAGAGGATTCGAACCCCCGACGCATGGCTCCGGAAGCCATCGCTCTATCCACTGAGCTACGGGTGCATTTAAAAGCAAACTCTATTATACATGATCTTTGTTTAAAAAGCAAGTGAATTTTATATGTCTGCTTCCTCTTTCGCCAAGATAAACCGCTCTACTACTTCTGCCACCCCGCCCTCATTATTATTCTTTTCTGTAATATAATCCGCTGCCGCTTTTACCTCGGGAGCTCCGTTCTGCATCACGGCTCCCACTCCTGCGTAGCGAAGCATAGGCAGATCGTTTTCCTGATCTCCCACACAGATAACCTCACTCGAACCAATCCTTAGATAGTCCGCTAACTCCTTGACCGCTCTTCCTTTATCTACCTTCTGATCAAAAAACTCAAGCAAATAGGGTGCTGAAATCACGCTCTGCGTTTCCTTGGGGAGCTGCCCTTCTACCTTTTCCTTTAATATCCGTATCTTGTTAAGCGATTCATCGATGACACCCCTGCTAAAAAAGACAATTTTGACCGTCTTCTCCGCATAGTCCATCAAGTTTTCTACAATCTGTGGATGGCTTCCGGTTGCTTCCTGATAAAAATCTGTTGTTTCATTCCACCGTTCCACACACACTCTATCACCTGTATATAACTGAATATTAATCTCTTCCAGCATAGAACGTCCCAGAGAGATCAGTGCTTTAGCTGCCTCCTCGTTCATCAGATTCTTTTTTAAAACCTTTCCTGTGGTCTCAAAAATTACACCGCCATTTAATGCGATTCCATACTGCCCTTCTTCCTTAAGCGCCAGCTGATTCAGCTCTCTCTGCATACCATCGGCTGATCTGCCTGAACATAGTACAATTTTTACCCCTTGTTCTTTTGCTTTTTGCAGGTTTTCTATGTTCGGCCTGCAAATTTTCTTTTGATCATTTAACAGCGTTCCATCTAAATCAAGTCCTAATAACCGAAACATATTATTGCTTAATCTGATTGAGCATATCCATAATGCGTTCCAAATCGTCCGCCGAATAATACTCAATCTCAATTTTCCCCTTTCTTTTTCCTTGTACAATGCTGACCTTCGTACCTAAAATATCCTGCATCTGCTGGCCAATAGAGCTATAGATCAGCGCCTGTACTGCGTCCTGTGGCTCTTGTTTGTTCTCAGCCTGCTCTTTTTTCTTTTTGTTTAGTTCCAGGAGCTTCTCCAGCTGTCTAACGCTAAGCCCCTCTTCTATCACTTTTTGCGCTAATATGCGCTGCTCCTCTTTTTCTTTGCTTCCCAGCAGAACCTTGGCATGTCCTGCTGAAAGGGCACCTACCTCTACCCATCCCTGCACTGTCTCCTCCAAATTCAAAAGACGGAGTGCATTGGCGAGTGCCGAACGGCTCTTGCCGACCTTCTCAGCAACCTCTTCTTGTTTCAGATGATATTCTTCCATCAACCGCCTATAAGCCTTTGCTTCCTCAATCGGACTCAAATCTTCCCTTTGAATATTTTCAATCAGGGAAATTTCTAATACCTCCTCAGAGGTATATTCCTTAATAATGACGGGGATTTTTTCAATTCCTGCATTTTTGGCCGCCCGCCACCTGCGTTCTCCTGCTATAATCTGATAAAATCCATCTCTTTCCTGCACGATCAATGGCTGCAGCACGCCATACTGTTTTATCGATGAGGTAAGCTCTTCCAAACTTTCATCATCAAACTTTTGCCTTGGCTGTGCCCTGTCTGGTTCTACCTGATAAATATCAAGCCAGCAAACACCGTCTGTTTTTTTAGCACCTTGTCCATTTATCTCTGACGAGTTTTCTTCTGATATAGTAAGCGCTTCCTTCTCGCTGCTGCCCATCAAAGCGCTTAATCCTCTTCCTAAGCCCCGTTTTTTTGCCTTGTTTTCCATATTGATCAGCTCCTTTTACTTCTGGTTTCTTTGAATCACTTCTTCTGCCAGCTCCAAATAGCTGACGGCACCTTTAGAAGTTCTCTCATAATATATTACCGGCATGCCATAGCTTGGCGCTTCTGCTAACCGAATATTGCGAGGAATCTTCGTTTCATATATTTTACTAGGCAAGAAATTCTTCACTTCTTCTACCACTTGAAGGCTCAAATTGGTTCGATTGTCATACATGGTAAACACAAGTCCTTCTATTTCAATTTTAGGATTTAATCTTTGCTTTACTAAATTGATAGTGCTGATGAGCTGTGTTAATCCTTCTAGTGCATAAAATTCACACTGAATCGGTACTAAAATTGAATCTGCCGCGCGAAATGCATTGATCGTCAGTATATTTAACGATGGCGGACAATCGATTAAAATAAAATCATAATTATTTTTAATCTTTGCCACTTTTTCATCCAGCAACCGTTCTCTCTGATCGATTCCGATCAGCTCTACCTCTGCCCCCGCCAAATCAATGCTCGCTGGAATTAGGTCAATCTTATATTGCGGAAGCTCTATGATGCTCTCCTGTGCTGTGCTGTCACCCAGCACCATCTCATAGCTTGTTGCAAACAGCGTTTCCTTATCAATTCCAAATCCGCTAGTTGTGTTTCCTTGAGGATCCATATCAATGATCAATACTTTTTTTCCTTTTTCTCCCAGACATGCCCCCAGATTTACCGTTGTCGTAGTCTTACCGACCCCGCCCTTCTGGTTTGCAATCGCAATCACTTTGCCCATCCATAAATCCTCCATTTTTTAGCACTCTAATCCTATCAAGGCTTAAATCGCCGAAACTGCTTTGCCGCCTTTATTATATCATATCTCTATTTAAAAGCAAAACTTTTCATGTTCCACGTGGAACATTTCTTAGATCTTTCTCTATATTTGTTCCACGTGGAACAAAATAGGCTCTTGGCAATTGAAACGCCAAGAACCTATTTATTAATGAAGAAATTGAGTGCTCCCCGATACACTTTCACTTCTAATGGCAATGATGGTCCTTTTTCCCCGTCTACCTCTGTCTCTATTGTTTCTATGCAATCTTTTGCAGATATTTTGAAATAATCTCCCTGCAAATGCAGCGCATTTTTATTATCGATCGGTTCCCGTTTGATAACCTTAAGAAAAATCCTCGCAATATCTGCAATCCCTGCATTTTTAATCGCTAGCAGATCATATTTTCCATCCGTTAGCCCGACAATATCTTTTCTTTCTCGCTGTATTTTGGCATTGATCAACATCAGAAACGCATATACGCCCTCATAGCTTGCCTGCTCTGTCTCAATATGCAGGTTCATTTTCCGTATCTTGGTCAGGGCCCCCAGCCCCTTTACATAATACGCTAATCGCCCAAATGTATTTTTCATATCGCTGCTTACATTCGTAAGGCTGGTAAAGGTTCCCGCACTGCATAAATTAACAAAATATTGATCATTGACTCTCGCAACATCGACTGCCACAGCATCCATCACGGCAAGGGCCTTCAGGTTTTCTTCCAGATCTGCGCCAAAGCCCAATGATTTGGCAAAATCATTTTCCACTCCCGCTGGGATCACGCCAATTGGAATTTTAGATCCAATCCGCATCATGGCATTGACTACTTCATTGATGCTTCCATTTCCTCCGGCAATAAAGATGGCCTGTGTAAGACTTAAATCGCACTCCTCAAGATATGCCGCCATATCGCCGGCCCTCCGGCTCCTAAACACCCGTATTTCGTATTCCTTTTCTGAAAAGACCTCTATAAACCGATCTAAGGAAAAGCGAAAATAGGTATCACCGGCTTTCGGATTATAAATTAAAATAATATCCCGCACAGACCATCCTCACCTCTTTTCTATTTTAAATAGAATTTAACTTACATCTTTTCCGGCGCCTTTACACCAATCAAGTATAAACCTTGCTTAATAATCTGCGCCACTACATACGTAAGCTTCAACCTTGCTTTTTTAACGGCTTCCTCTGCATTCAAAATGCTGTTTTCATGATAAAATTTATTAAATGCCGTGGCCATCGCTACAGTATAGCGCGTTACCATATAGGGTTCCCATTTCTGGCAGGCTTCGGCCACACGCTTCGGAAAGCTCTCGATGAGCTTTAACAGCTCTTGTGAATATTCATCGGTAAGGCAGGACATATCAATTTCTTCCTGCTGTGCAGGCTCCCAGGCTGCTTTACGCAGGATGCTGGAAGCACGTGCAAAGGTGTACTGCACATACGGCCCGGTCTCTCCATCAAAATTCAGCACCTGATCCCAGCTGAAGGTTACATCCTTGATCCGATTGTTAAACAAGTCATGAAATACTACGGCGCCAACGCCGACCTGCTCGGCAACCTCGTCCATGTTTTCCAGATCGGGGTTCTTTTCCTGCATGATGACCTTTGTTTTCTGTACAGCCTCTTTCAAAAGATCCTCTAAAAAGATTACGTTGCCGCTTCGTGTTGCCAGCTTTCCGCCGCCTTCCAAACTAACCAGCCCATAGGGGATATGTACCAGATCCTGACTCCACGGATAGCCCATCTTTTCAACCACCTTGAACCACTGGGCAAAATGAAGGCTCTGCTCCATGCCGGTGATATAAAGGCATTTATCAAAATCATAGGTTGCCTTCCGATATAATGCAGCTGCAATATCCCGTGTTGTATACAGTGTGCTGCCATCTTTTTTAAGAATCAAACAGGGCGGCATGTTATCCTCGCTTAGATCCACAATCTGCGCGCCTTCACTTTCCTGCAGCAGCTGCTTCTCCTTCAGCCTTTGGATCAGCTCATCTGTTTTATTCCAATAATAGCTCTCTCCCAGATATGAATCGAACTGCACATCGAGCATGGCATATACCTTATCCACCTCTTTCAGACTGATATTTACAAAGAGCTTCCATAGCTTAAGCGCTTCTTCATCCCCCTGCTCCATGGAGGTAAACGTAGCGCGTGCCTCCTCTTCCAGCTCAGGATTACGCTCTGCCTCCTCATGAAAACGAACATACAGCTCTAAAAGGCCGCGTACACCCTTCGCTTCTACCTCATCTGGATTTCCCCACTTGCGGTAGGCCAGCACCATTTTGCCAAATTGAGTGCCCCAATCTCCCAGATGGTTGATGCTGACAGTCTTATAGCCTAAAAACTTTAAAATTCGGCTGATTGAATTTCCAATTACAGTCGTGCGCAAATGTCCGATATGAAAGGGCTTAGCCACGTTGATGGATGAATAATCCATCACCACCGTTTTCCCCTCTCCTATGGAAGAGGAACCATAGGCGCGACCTTCCTTTTCTGCGGCATCCACCTGCCCTAAAACAAACTGCGCGCGCCACGCCTTATCTAGAAACATATTAACATAGGGCCCTACAGCCTCTGCTTTTTCTAAAACCTCACTGTTTTGCAGCTGGGCGACTACCTCCTGTGCAATTAAGTTGGGCGCCTTATGCATGATCTTGGCCAAACGAAAGCATGGGAATGCATAATCTCCCATCGATTTTTCTTTCGGGATTTCAATGCCCTCGCTAATCTGCTCCTCCGTCAAGTCAGGCAGACAGGCCGCCAGCTCCTTTACTACATAATCCTTACAATACATACCTTCAACCTCCGTTTTATCCTTTTATTGATAGGGCACGCGAATCACCATCTCGTAATAGCCCTCTGCTTTATTCTCCGTCACCTGCACCGGCACGCCGGATTCCTTCATATAAGAAGCAGCCTTATTCACCGTATTCGTAAACAGGCGGATATCACGAATAAACCGCCGAACTCTTGGTTTTTTCTGCTTTTGCTCCTCTATCTGCTGTAAAATCCTGTCGATATACGCCTCCGCCGCACGTACATTGAGTCCTGCCTTTGCCATATGCGCCGCCGCTTCTACCTGCAGCTTTTCCTCCGGAAGGCGAAGCAAGGCACGTGCATGCCGCTCTGTAAGCCCATATTCCGACAAAATACTTCTCACTTCTTTTCCCAAACGCAGAAGGCGCAGCTTATTCGCCACCGCCGGCTGTGTCTTACCCATCACACGTGCAATTTCCTCCTGCGTCATGTGATAGTCCTCCGCCAGCCTCTGATACCCCTTCGCCTCTTCCATATAGTTCAGATCCTGCCGCTGAATATTTTCAATCAGCGCCAGCACCGCACTCTCTTCATCATCCGCTTCCACAACGATGGCCGGGATCTCCTCCATCCTGGCCATGCGCGTAGCACGCAGGCGCCTCTCCCCCGCGATCAGCTCATATTCTGCTCCCACCTGCCGCACAGTAATCGGCTGGAGCACTCCATGATTTTTAATCGATTCCGCCAGTTCCCTCAGCGCCTCCGTCTCAAACACATGCCTCGGCTGATAAGGATTAGGCACAACTTTCTGTACATCAATGGATTGAACAAGCAACTGATTTGTCAAAATTAAGCTCCCTCATTTCTCTTCCTTTTTGATTGGTAAATTATACCAATTTCTCTTTCTTAATTTTACTTTGTTTTCGAGGATATTTCAAGCTTAAATTACCAATTTTTTCAAAAACCGCCACAAAATGGTCAAGATCATCTCCGGGAAGTGTCGCTTTCAGTGTCTTTTTATACTGCAGCCGCAATTCCCGCATAGCTCTCTGCGACTCCGCCAGCTCAGCTTCAATGCCCGGCCCCTTATAGGCCAAAAATGCGCCGCCCCTTCTCACATATCCGCTGCAGTACTCCAGCAAAACCGGCAGCGGTGCCACCGCCCGAGCCATGGCCACATCAAAATGCTCCCGCAGAGACGCCTCATGCGCCGCTTCTTCCGCTCTGCCGTGCAGGCAACGCACCCCCGCAAGCCCCAGTTGCTCCGTCACCTCCTGCAAAAATCCCACTCGTTTCTGCAGTGAATCCAGCAGCGTCAGCTGAACATCCGGAAACGCAATTTTCAGCGGCAGCCCCGGAAAGCCGGCACCCGTCCCCACATCGATCAGCGCCGGCGCCTTATTTTGCTCCCAATAAAGCTCCTTCCATCCCGCCAAACTATCCAAAAAATGCTTGACCGCCACCTCCTCTTGCTGCGTAATGGCCGTCAGATTCATTTTTTCATTCCACATAACCAGCAGCTCATAGTATCGCTCGAACTGTTCCAGCTGGCGCTGGGAAAGGCTCACGCCCATTGCTTTGGCGCCGTCTTCCAAAATTTGCCTCATCGCCTCTCCTTTCCGTCCCGTCTTCGCTGCTCCAGATAAACCAAGAGCACGCTGATATCTGCCGGGGACACCCCGGAAATTCGCTCTGCCTGACCGATAGAAAGAGGCTTCACCGCATTTAGCTTCTGCTGTGCCTCTTTTCTGAGCCCCTGAATCGTTTCATAATCCAGTTCTGAAGGAAGCTTTTTCTGTTCTAACCGTTTAAATTTTTCTACCTGCTGCAGCTGCCGCTCGATGTATCCCGCATATTTAATCTGGATGGCCGCCTGTTCTCCGACTTCCTTTGGCAGCGCCGGTCTCTGCGGATCCAGCTCCTGAAGGCTCGCATATGTGTTTTCCGGCCGCTTCAAAAGCTCTCCCAAAAGGCCGTGCCCCCCTTTTGATTTTGTTGTCTGCAGGCGCTCAATTTCCCGGGAAATGGCTTCCTTTTTCGCCAGAAATTTCTCATAGCGTGCCTCCGAGATCAGTCCCACGCGGTAGCCCTCCGGCGTAAGCCTCAGATCTGCGTTATCCTGCCGCAGGAGCAAACGATACTCCGCGCGCGAGGTCATCATCCGGTACGGCTCATTCGTCCCCTTGGTCACCAGATCGTCGATCAGCACGCCGATATAGCTGTTGCTTCTGTCTACGCCAAGCGCTTCTTTTCCCAGCAGAGCCATCGACGCATTGATGCCTGCTACAAGCCCCTGCGCCGCTGCTTCTTCATAGCCGGAGCTGCCATTAAACTGGCCGGCACTGTAAAGGCCTTTTACCTGTTTGAGCTCCAGCGTGCTTTTAAGCGCTAAGGGGTCGACGCAGTCATATTCAATCGCATAGCCGGTGCGCATCACCTGTACATGCTCCATCCCCGGAATTGTACGCAGCATATCCCGCTGCACATCCTCCGGCAAGGAAGAAGACATGCCCTGCACATAATACTCGTTGGTGCCCTCTCCCTCCGGCTCTAAAAACAGCTGGTGCCGCTCCTTATCAGCAAAACGCACCACCTTATCCTCAATAGAAGGACAATACCGCGGCCCCACTCCATGGATCACGCCGCCGTATAAGGGCGACCGATGCAAATTGGCACGGATGATCTCATGTGTCCGTTCATTTGTATAAGTTAAATAGCAGGGCCTTTGCTCCCGGGAAATGGCCTGTGGATCGCTTTCAAAGGAAAAAGGCACTAGCTCGCTATCCCCCTCCTGCACCTGCATGCGCTCAAAATCCAGTGTTTTTCCATCCACACGCGCAGGTGTCCCTGTTTTAAAGCGCCGCATAGGAATTCCCAGTGCCTCCATGCACTGCGTAAGTCCGCCTCTGGCCGCCTGAAGCCCATTCGGACCTGTGAGCGTTTCATATTCTCCGTGAATGCATCTGGCATTCAGATACGTTCCTGTGCATATGATCGCTGCGCGGCATGGATAATAGGCTCCTGTAGCTGTCTCCACACCCTTCACCTTTCCATCCTGCACATCAATCCGCACGACTTCATTTTGACGGATCTGAAGACCCTGCTGATTCTCCAGCACCTGCTTCATCCGTTCTTTATAGCGAAATTTATCCGCCTGAGCCCGCAGGGAATGCACCGCCGGCCCCTTGGCTGTATTTAACATTCTCGACTGAATATAGGTATGATCAATATTGCGCCCCATTTCGCCGCCCAGCGCATCAATTTCCCTCACTAAATGGCCCTTAGAGGTTCCTCCTATGCTGGGATTGCAGGGCATCATTGCTATCGAATCAAGCGAAATAGCAAATAAGATCGTCCGCAGACCAAGCCGGGCAGCTGCCAGCGCTGCCTCGCAGCCCGCATGCCCGCCGCCGATTACCGCAATATCCACTGCTTCTTCCTGATACATATATCTCTCCATTCGTATTTTGCCTAGCCCAATTCACTTGCTTTAGTAGTGAAATTATACCAGCTAACCTCCGCAAAATCAACTGCCTGGCCTGATCCGATCATTTTCCCAGACAAAACCGGCTAAAGATCTCTGTCACCACATCCTCCTGCGTGCTGCGCCCGCAAACCTCACCCAAAAAATCACAGGCCTGCCGTATATCAATCACCAGAAGATCCTGTTCAAACTCTGCCTGCTCCAGCACCCGCTCCAGCGCCTCTCTGGCTCTGATCAGCGCCTCCTTTTGCCTTAGGTTCGTCACCATCGGCCGATCATCCGCCAGCACCTCTCCGCCAAAAAACATCTCTTTTACTCGCGCTGCCAGCGCCTGTACGCCGCTGCCCTGCTTAGCAGAGACCTCTAAAATCCTTCCCTTGGCCTCGGGAAAAACCTCCTCCAGCTGCTCAGCAGACTGCCATCCCGCATCCATCTTATTCAGCAAAATCAAATACGGCCGCGCCTTCACCTTTTCAAATAGCTGCCTTTCCTCCGGCAAAACCTCCCGGTCCGCATCCAGCACAAAAAACGCCAGATCGCATTGCTCCAAAGACTGCAGAGCCCTTTCCACACCGATCCTTTCCACCTCATCCTTTGTATCGCGAATGCCTGCCGTATCCATGATGCAAATCGGAATGCCTGCCAGATCCAGCCTTTCCTCCAAGGTATCCCGCGTTGTGCCCGGAACCGATGTTACAATCGCGCGCTGCTCGCGCAGCAACATGTTCAGGAGACTGCTCTTCCCTACATTAGGCCGGCCCACAATACTCACCTTAACTCCCTGGCGCAACATGCGGCCGCTTTCTGCTGTCGCAAGTAGTGCCTTTATCTCTTCATTAATCTCCAGACAGCCTCTTTGTATCGCTTCATCTGTGATCTCCGGCACATCCTCATATTCCGGATAATCAATATTGACCTCAATGCCTACGATCATATCCAAAAGGCTTTGACGCAGTGCCTCAATTTTCTTATAAAGCCCTCCGCCCAGCTGATTGACAGCAGCCTTTAATGAATATGCTGTCTGTGCACTTATCATATCCATAACCGCTTCTGCCTTTGTCAGATCCATACGGCCATGCAAAAAAGCCCGCTTTGAAAATTCGCCCGGCTCCGCCATAGAAGCACCGGCTTCCAAAAGGGCTTCTAAAATACGCCGGCAAATATACATGCCGCCATGACAGCTGATTTCCACCGTATCCTCTCCGGTAAAGGTATGCGGCGCCCTCATCACCAGCAGCAAAACCTCATCCAGCTGTTCTCCTTTTATCGTCTGAACCCATCCATATAGGGCCTTATGCGCAGGGCAGGATGCCGCTTTCTTTTTTCGCGGTGATACAAAAACCCGGTCTGCAATCTCAATGGCATCCGGCCCCGTCATCCGAATCACAGCAATAGCGCCCGTTCCCACTGGCGTTGAAATGGCTGCTATTGTTTTTTCCCTTTCCTGATTCACAGTGTTTCTACCTCATTTTCCTTCAAAAAAGGATGCCACATAACGCAGCATCCTTTTCCTTATTAATGTCTCTTTCTAAGTGAGATAATCACCTTACGGTATGGCTCCTCTCCATCGCTGTGCGTTTCTACGCTGCGATCCGCCTGCAGTACCGAATGAATGATCCTTCTTTCATAGGGATTCATTGGCTCCAGCACGACCCGATGACCCGTCCGCTTTACCTTTTTAGCCAGATTGATCGCTAATTTTTCGAGCGTTTCCTGACGGCGTGCCCGATAGCCCTCTGTATCCAGCTTAATTCTCACGTGATCATTTCTTCCTTTATTCACAACAAGGGTCGCAAGATATTGAAGAGAATCCAGTGTGCTGCCCCTCTTTCCGATAATCACACCCATGCCTTCTCCCTCGATACCTACCTCCAGGATTCCTTCTTTAGAAAACTGAGTGGTAATAGAGGATTCAATGCCCATGGCGCTCAGCACTTCCTGCAAAAAGTCCTTGACCTTCTGCTGTACCACCTCTGCATCGGCAGGAATCTCATACACAGGCGCTGCATAGGCTGGCTTGTCCTGTGCTCTTTCATTTCTGCCCTGTCCGGCAGCCTTCGTTTCTCTCTCCGAATTGACCTTTCTCAGGCGCTGCTCGATGGTATCATCGATGACAACCTTTTCTCCTGTTACGGTCACAGCTTCTACCGGCTGCTTAGCAGTTTCTTCCTGTACCTCCTCCACAGAGGCGCTGCTTAGCGGCTCAGAAGACGCAATCACTGGCTCCTCGCCTTCCTTTAATGTAGCGCGCACCTTAGCATCCTTGCGCAGCAAGCCCATAAACCCTTTGCTGCCTTCTTCTAAAACTTCAATATTAACCTGATCACTGGAGGCGCCCAGCTGCAATAATGCGTTTGTAATCGCCTCATCCAGTGTTTTAGCACTGACTACAACCGAGTTCATTCTTATTTTTCCTCCTGATTTGTATTTTCCGTCTGCTCAGACATCTCTGCCGGAGTATCCTTAAGTGCCTTCTGTTTCTCCTTTTCCTCCTGCTGCTGGCGCATTGCCGCAAGCTTATTGCCGGCCATGCTGCTCTTCATGGAGGAAGCGGTACCGATCCGATTACCGGTTAGTTTATCGATTTTAGATTTAGAAGCCTCTTTCAGCTTCTTTTTCTCAATCAATTCTTCCCTACGTTTAAGAGCTTCCCGATATTCCTCTCGGTCGATCATAGAATCTGTAATAAACTGACTGACAATACCAAACAGATTGCCGGCAATCCAGTACAGGCCGAGACCGAGCGGCATCGAAGCCGTAAAGAAGGCCGTCATAACCGGAAAAACATAGGTCATCATCTTCATGGAGTTCTGCTGCTTCACCTTGCCATCCGGGCTGGCCATTTTCTGACGCTTATCATTCGCCCTCTGCGCCAGCCAGCTCTGCAAAAATGTAGTACCGCCTGACAAAAGCGGGAAAATGATACCAATTCCGGTCCAACCGGGCGCTTCGGAAAGATTAAATAAAAGCGGACCACCGCCGAACGAATTAAACGTCTCCTGCAGCAAGTAATTGCTTTCAAATGCCGCATTGCCGACAAGCCCTGTTACTTCCTTTAAAACGCCCCACTGATCTCGGGATAAATGATAAAGCAGATCAATGACTGAATCCGTTGTCTGAATATCGAAGTCGCTCAGGCTGTTTATGACAGCCTGAAAATTATTGGTTAAGATATCGACATATCCCGGAACTGCCTGTACCTGCAGGGCCATACTATTATAGATATCGCCGATCTGATTCAGGTAAAACGGAACATTTCTTAAAATCTCAAACAGTGCAAACAGAATCGGCATCTGAATCAAAAGAGGAAGACAGCCGCTCATAGGATTGGCTTTATTCTTCTTATATAATTCACTGATCTCCATCTGCATTTTCTGATTGGATTCAGGATCCTTTTTATTTTTGTACTTAGCCTGGATTTTTTCTACCTTAGGCTGCAGACGCATCATCGCACGCGATGAACGCTGCTGCTTGATCATCAAAGGCATCATCAATGCTCTGGCAATAAATGTAAAGAAGATAATGGTAATTGCTAAAACATGATGAGACGTTAGCGTGTTGACCACATAAAATACGCCGTTGAAGATGAAGCTCATAATCATTGCGAACGGTTTTAATAACCAGTTCTTCGTCGCTGCCAATATCACAAAATTCAATGGCTTTGCTCCTCTCTGCGCCGGCGGCTCTTAGGGAACGGGATCATAGCCGCCCGAATGAAAAGGATGGCATTTTAAGATTCTGCGCACTGCCAGCTTTCCGCCCTTCCATGCCCCATATTTTTGAATCGCTTCATAAGCATATGCAGAGCAGGTGGGAACGAAGCGGCAGGTCGCAGGCTTTAAGGGTGAAATACACTTTCTATAAAAGGTAATCAGCCCCAGCATGATCATTTTCATTTCATCCATTTCCTTTTAAAAATCCTAGTTGGTTGCCAAGTCTAAGCAGAGATATCTCCATATCTGTGCTCTTTTTATTTTTAGCTGCTTTTCTGGCAACAATAACAACATCATATCCGGGCAAAAAATCTGTTTCATGGAGCCGACAGGCTTCCTTAATGATTCTTTTCACTCTGCTTCGCACGACGCTATTTCCAATTTTTTTGCTGACGGTGATCCCTAGGCGACTCACCAATAGGTCATTTTCCAAAACATATACCGCGACGCAGTAGTCAGCCTTTGATTTTCCTTGGCTGTAAACCCGGCGAAATTGTAGATTTTTGAGGCTTTGTATCATACACTCCCCCTCATTTTAAAGCATTTTCTTCCTTATATATAAGGAAGAAAATAAGATTGAATCGGCTTTGCTGCCACAAAACCGATTCAACTCATTGTCAAATTTAGTCGTGATCAAGCAGAAAGCGTTTTTCTGCCTTTTCTTCTTCTTCTGGATAAAACCTTTCTTCCGTTAGCGGTCATCATTCTTTTTCTAAAGCCATGTTCTCTTTTACGCTGTTTGGTTTTCGGTTTAAAAGTCGTTTTCACAGAGACTACACCTCCTTATTTTAGAGCACCGTTTTCATTATATTTAACGCATTTCATTAAGTCAAGCTTTTTTTCACCTAAAAAGAACTTTCTTATATTAAATGAAGAATAACAAATCAGGAAAACGAAATGCCACGTCTCCTGAATCGAACATTTCATTCTTTTTTTCTCCTTTATATACATATTAAAACCATAGGCATTTCATAGCAAAAAGCAATCTTTTTTTTAAATCTCTTACCGAACTGAGATCCTTTTTCTTTTGAGTTATCCACAAAAAAAGGGTGAGTTATTCACAATTTGTGGACAAATGTATGTTCTATAGCCCTTCTCAAGCCTTTATTTACCTATATCTTAGTTATCAACATTTGTGTACAAAGTTATCCACACTATCAACATTATTCCTCGTTTTTTTACAAAACTATTACGTAAGTTTATGAAAATGAAATACTTTTCTGTAAAAAGACAGCAAAATATCACCTCATTATCCATTTTTATACAGCAATCCCTTTTTTTAGCATTTTAGGAAAAAGTTATCCACAAAGTTGTCCACATGCCAATTTGAATTTTTACCTGATTTCTCTGTATATCTCTTGAATAATCGGCCGATTTTTGATATCCTATATACACCTTTTATGACAGCAAGCCATAAAAGCATCAAGTTATCCACATTTTGTGGATAACCTTGTGAGTAACTTTTTTATATTCTTAGTTTATCCCTTTATTTTCCTAGCTTTTCAGATGTGAAAAAAGTTATCCACTTTGTGCACCTTTTCACTACTTCTCTTAGGAGGACCCTACTCATGATCTATGATGCTGCGCTCATTTATAACAGCCTGAAGGAGCTTCTGCAGTCCAAACTGCAGCCTGTTACCTTCGATGCTTTATTTAAGGATTTAGTCCCTGTTATTGTTGAAAATCAGGTGTTAATCCTCGAAACCTCTCAGCCCGCTACCAAAGACATTATTTCCAAGTCCGGCCGCTATGCCGCCCTGATCCATCAATGCTTCGAGGAACTCGGCTACAGCGCCCTTTCCTTTCGGATCATTGACGAAGGCACCTATACCCCCTCAGAGGAAGCCGCCCCTCCTGAAGAAAAAAACACAGTTGATCTGGCCAAAAAGGCAGGCCTGAATCCTCGCTACACATTTGAAGATTTCGTATCCGGCACCAACAACCGCCTAGCCTATGCCTCCGCCGTTGCTGTAGCCGATTCTCCAGGAGATACCTACAATCCCCTTTATATCTGGGGAAATTCAGGACTTGGCAAAACGCATCTCATGCAGTCTATCGGTCATCATGTCCTGCGCAATGATCCTACCAAAAGGGTTCTGTACGTTTCCTCTGAGACCTTCACTAACGAGATGATCACCGCCATTGGAAGCAATACCAACGAAAAATTCCGTCAAAAGTACCGCCAGATCGACGTTCTTTTGATCGATGATATCCAGTTTCTAGGAGGAAAAGAAGGTACGCAGGATGAATTTTTCCATACCTTCAATACCCTTTATCAGGATAACAAACAGATCGTTATCTCCGGTGACCGCCCTCCGGAAGAAATTCAGCTTTTAGAAGAACGCATCCGTTCACGCTTTAAATGGGGCATGATCACCGATATCAAGCCGCCGGATTATGAAACGCGCGTCGCCATTTTGCAGAAAAAAGCACAGTATAACCATATGGATATCGACATCTCCGTTCTCAGCTACATAGCCAATAATGTCTCTTCTAACATCCGAGAACTCGAAGGAGCCCTCACACGTGTAAGCGGCTTCAGCAGGCTTTACCCCGATCGCTCTATCGATATCGAGCTTGCACAGGAAGCTCTTAAGGATTATATCGGCGCTGACGCGCAAAAAATGATCACGATTCCCCGTATCATCGACATCGTCTGCGAGCGGTATCATATCCGTGCAGAAGATGTACGCTCCAAGAAAAAACCCAAGGAAATTGCCTATCCAAGACAAATTGCTATGTATCTCAGCCGAAAGCTGACAGAAGAACCTCTTTCCAATATCGGCAGCTATTTTGGAGGACGGGATCATACCACTGTCATCCATGCCTGCAACAAAATTGTTGATGATTTAAAAGGCAATCAGGGAGACGAACTCAGAAGAGCGCTGGAAGACATGGAAAGACGAATTAACGGCGAATAATTATTCAAATATTCATCTTTTATTCATTTTCATTTTTATCCACATTTTTAAGTGCATAACCCCATTTTTTAAGTGGATAACCTGTGGATTTCATGTGGATAACTTTTCATCATTTTCCACCCATGTGGATTTTGTGGATAACTCGACAATTTCCGTCATTTTATCCACAGACTTTTCAACATCGTCAAGCCCCTTCTACAAAGGCCTAAGACCACTTTTCCACAAATTCACAGCCCCTACTACTATAACTACTAATAAATACTTATATATATTATATATAACGCATCGCTGTAGAGATATCCACAGCCTGAAAGGAGACTATCATGTTAACTATCTGTAATCGTAACGATCTTCTCAAAAGTGTTGGAATTGTATCAAAAGCCGTTTCTTCCAAAACGACGCTGCCCATTCTTGAATGCATTCTGCTGGATGCGGAAGGAAATCAGCTAACGCTTCTTGGCAACGATCTGGAACTTGGCATTCAGACAAACATTGAAGCTGTTGTAAAAAAAGAGGGCTGTATTGCTGTCAATGCCCGTATTTTTTCTGAGATCATCCGCCGTCTTCCTGATGAGGACATCAAAATTGAAACAGATGATCATCACAATATCACAATTGAATGTGCCCGCTCTAAATTTAACATTGCAGGACAGTCCGGCGAAGATTTTCCGAGACTTCCTGAAGTAGAATCCAAACAGCAAATTGTATTGCCGCAGGCTACCTTCAAAGACATGATTCATAATACAATCTTTTCAATTGCTCCTGAAGATAGCGGCAGACCCATCCTAACTGGAGAACTGATGGATATTCGCGACGGTTATTTATATTTGGTTGCCGTGGATGGTTTTCGTATTTCCATGCGCCGCACACAGGTAAACTGTGCAGAGGAATTTAAAGTAACCGTACCGGGAAAAGCACTGAATGAAATCCATAAGATTTTGGAAAACGAAGAAGATTCTCTTATGACGGTAAGCTTCACCGGAAAACACGTGATCTTCCAGATGAATGAAACCATTGTCCTTTCGAGATTGCTGGAGGGAGACTTTTTACAGTATCAGCGCAACTTAAATATGGATTTCCAATCAAAGGTAACAATCAATAAAAAAGAACTGCTTGACAGCGTAGACAGAGCAGCTCTGATCAGCCGTGAAAGTAAAAACAGTCCGATTCGCCTGCAGATTGAGGGCGATAAAATGGTGATTACCTCCAATGCTGAAAACAGCAGCGCCTATGAAGAAATTGCACTGAGCTTAGAAGGAGAAGGACTGACGATTGCCTTTAATCCAAGGTATTTCCTCGACGCATTAAAAGCGATCGAAGAAGAAGAGATCTGCATACATTTGTCTTCCTCTCTGACACCTTGTATCATTCAGGATGTGGAATCAGAGGATTATAAATATTTCATTCTTCCGATCCGCCTTCACAGCTAAGAAGGGAGAATATGATGAAAATCTGCAAGGTAAAAGGAGACTATATTCAGCTTAACCAATTGCTGAAATTAGAAAATATTGTTTCCACTGGCGGAGAAGCCAGACAGCTGATCGAACACGGCATGGTCAGAGTGAACGGAGAGAAAGCAGAAGCAATCCGCAAAAAAATTAAAATGGGCGATAAAGTAGAGGTCAGCGGCGAGATCCTGCTGATAGAGACAGAAACGGAATCCTGATATGTATGTGAAGCGGTTGATGCTAAAAAACTTTCGCTGCTACGAGGAGTTAGACGTAGAGCTTTCGCCTAATATCAATATCGTATATGGAAAAAATGCCCAGGGAAAGACAAATCTGCTGGAAGCCGTTTATTACTGTGCTACTGGACGTTCACACCGCACCTCTTACGATAAAGAGTGCATCCGGTATGAGCAGGATGAGGCGATGATCAAGATCTGGTATGAAAAGTACAGGCAGGATCAGATTGAGATTCACCTGCGCAAAAATGGCAGAAAGTCCGTAGCCATCAATGGGTATCCTGCGCAGAAGATCAACGAATTATTTGGCTGCTTTCATGTGGTTGTATTTTCTCCAGAGGATCTTTCGCTCATCAAAAACGGCCCGGCTAAGCGACGCAAGTTTATGGATATGGAGATTTGTCAGGTGGATCCGGTATATCTCCATGACCTGCAGCAATACTGCAAGGTGCTTCGGCAAAGAAATCAGCTGCTTAAGGAAATATCCAAAAATTCGGCTAAAAAAGAAACCGTGTTTGCATGGGATGCACAGCTGGTTCAGTACGGCGTAAAGGTGATGAAGCGAAGGGTGCAGTTTGTAAAGCAGCTGGAGTCCTTTACTGGCCCTATCCATGACAGCATTACGCATGGAGAAGAAAAATTAAAAATTTTGTATGAAAACGCCGTGCCGGCAGACGAGAGCCTCTTCCAGCGTACGCTGGAAAATAATCTGGCGCGCGACATTCGTTACGGTACGACGGCAAGCGGGCCGCATCATGATGATTTGGCGCTGTATGTTGATCAGGCAGACGTGCGCGTATATGGCTCGCAGGGGCAGCAGCGTACGACGGCGCTTTCGATGAAGCTGGCAGAGCTGGAGATGATGAAGCAGGAGATCGGTCATAGTCCGGTACTGCTGCTGGATGATGTGATGAGTGAGCTTGACAGGGAGCGGCAGCTGCATCTGGCACAGTACATTCAGCAAAATCAGACGATTATTACTTGTACGGGTATTGAGGACAGCATTCAGAGGCTGCCGGCCGGAAGGATGTTTGAGGTGCAGAAGGGGAGAATTATCAGTTGAGTCATTTTTTTGCATATATTGCCCGCATGAAGCACATTAAGAGATGGGGGCTCATGCGCAGCAATCGGGAGGAAAATGTGCAGGAGCACAGCCTTCAGGTGGCGATGATTGCGCATTGTCTGGCACTGATTGAAAATAAAAGATACGGCGGCAGAGTAGATCCGGAGCATGTGATGGCGCTGGCTGTTTTTCATGAGACGGCGGAGGTCATTACCGGTGATCTGGTGACGCCGATTAAGTATTATAACAAGGAAATTCAGAAGGCCTATAAAAATGTGGAGAAGGTGGCGGAGGAAAAGATGATTTCGCTGCTGCCGGAGGAGCTGAGGGATGACTACCGTCCGTTGATCCAGCCGGAGGAGGAGGCATACCGGTATGTGAAGGCGGCTGATACCATTGCGGCCTATACAAAATGTCTGGAGGAGCTAAAGAGCGGAAATATGGAGTTTTCCATGGCAAAGCAGACGCTGCAGCAGAAGATTCACGATATGAACATGCCTTGTGCAGAGGACTTTTTGCGGGAGTTTATTCCCAGCTTTTCCATGACGCTGGATGAGCTAAATTAATAGTTGACTTTGCACGGATTATGCCTTATATTTATTCAGTTGGATAGTGACAAATTTTGAGGAAAGAAGGGTTTGGGATGTATAATCGACATTTTTTTACATCTGAGTCCGTGACAGAAGGACATCCGGATAAGATCTGTGACCAGATTTCTGATGCCATTTTGGATGAAATCCTAGCGAAGGACCCTATGGGACGTGTTGCCTGTGAAACAACTGCCACTACCGGTATGGTGATGATCATGGGCGAAATTAGTACAAAATGCTATGTAGATATTCCGAAAATTGCGCGCAGCGTGATTGAGGAAATTGGATATAATAATGCAGAATATGGTTTTGATTGCAACACCTGCGCTGTGATGACAGTGATTGATGAGCAGTCGCCTGATATTGCGCTGGGCGTGGACCATTCGATGGAGAATAAGTCTGGTTCCTCCAGTGAGGAAGATCTGTTTGGCGCAGGAGATCAGGGAATGATGTTTGGATATGCCTGTGATGAAACGCCTGAGCTGATGCCGATGACGGCATCGCTGTCTCATAAGCTGGCAAAACGGCTTACAGAGGTAAGGAAATCAGGGCTGATGCCTTATCTGAGACCTGACGGAAAGTCGCAGGTTACGATTGAGTTTGAGAATGATCAGCCTAAACGGATTGAAGCTGTGGTGGTTTCCTCTCAGCACAGCAGCGAAGTATCCATGGAGCAGCTGCGCAAAGAAATTATGGAAAATGTGATTTTGCAGGTGCTTCCTGCAGAGATGCTGGATGATGAGACCAAGTTTTATATCAATCCGACGGGACGCTTTATCATTGGAGGACCGCAGGGAGACAGCGGCCTTACCGGCCGTAAGATTATTGTGGATACATACGGCGGCTATGCGCGTCATGGCGGCGGCTGTTTTTCCGGTAAGGACCCGACAAAGGTGGACCGGAGCGCTGCCTATGCAGCCCGTTATGCGGCCAAAAATGTGGTGGCTGCCGGCCTTGCTAAAAAATGTGAGGTGCAGCTGGCCTATGCGATCGGCGTGAGCAAACCCGTGTCTGTGATGGTGGATACCTTTGGCACCGGCGTATATGAGGATGAGAAGATTTCGGAGGCTATTCAGCATGTATTTGATCTTCGTCCGGCATCGATTATCCGCGAGCTCGATCTTAGAAAGCCTATTTATAAAAAGCTGGCAGCCTATGGACATATGGGGCGTGAAGAACTGGGTGTAAAATGGGAGCAGACGGATAAGGTCTGTGCATTAAAAGATTATCTGCAAAAATAAATCAGATAGGAGGCTGTCATGAACGTTTCAGAAGCAATTGAAAAGAGACGCAGCATTCGGCGTTTTTCTCCGCAGCCCATCGAAAAGAACATGCTGTATGAGCTTGTGATGGGTGCTAGGTTAGCGCCGCAGGCGGCAAATATTCAGCCCCTGCAGTATATGATTGTGCATCAAAAGCAGCTTCTGGAGCCTGTTTTTGCCTGTACCCGCTGGGCGGGATATCTGGAGGGATATGCGCCAAAGCCGGGATTTAGACCGACAGCGTATATCATAGTGCTCATCAATGAGGAGCTGAAGAAAAACGGAAATGATACCGATGCGGGTGCTGCCATAGAGAATATGCTGCTTTTAGCAGTGGAAAAAGGACTAGGCAGCTGCTGGATCGGGTCTTTGGACAGAGAGCAGCTGACAAAGCTTTTAGGCGTGCCGGAAACCTGCAGAATTCATTCGCTGATTGCGCTGGGATACCCGGCGGAAAATCCGGTTTGGGAAGAAAAGGAGGGGGATTCTATTCAGTATTATCTGGATGAAGAGCGCCGTCTTCATGTACCCAAACGCCGCATGAATGAGATCATTTTACCTATTCAGCCTAATTTAGAGAAATAAAAAGAGAGGCGTTTCAAGATATTTTCATTTTTGAACGCCTTTTTGATTTGAAAAGATGAAAGTGTGTTTGCTTATAGTCAGGTAGAGGATGATATACCATGGGAAACATGAAAATTAATGCAAATGGAACAGAAATCAGAGTAGTGGGCGATGTTATTAATGAAGAAGCGTATGTTTCATTGACAGATATAGCCAAGTACAAAAATGCAAACAATGCTTTTATTGTAATTGCGAATTGGATGAGGAATCATTCCACAATTTCGTTTTTGGGGTTATGGGAACAAATTCATAATCCAAATTTTAAACCTATCGAATTCGATAGGTTTAAAGCAGAATCAGGAGATAATGCATTCACGTTGACACCCCAGCAATGGATAAAATCGACGGATGCGATAGGAATTCTATCAAAATCGGGACGATATGGCGGTACCTATGCTCATACTGATATTGCTTTTGAATTTGCATCTTGGATTTCACCTGAATTTAAACTTTATATTATAAAAGATTATCAAAGATTAAAAAAAGATGAGGCAAGTAAGCTTGCAATTGGATGGGATGTTAAGAGAGAACTTTCAAAAATAAATTATCGCATTCATACAGATGCAGTAAAAGAATTTTTAATTACGCCTACATTATCTCCTAAAGAGATGAGCTATGCATATGCATCAGAAGCAGATGTTCTTAATATGGCTTTATTTGGAAAGACAGCATCTCAATGGAGAAATGAAAAAGGAATAAGAGGAAAGACGCCTAATATTAGAGATTTTGCTTCGGCAGAAGAATTAGTAGTTCTTATCAATTTAGAAGATACCAATGCAGATTTAATAAGGCAGGAGATACCACAAATTGAACGATTAAAGATATTAAGAGAAAAAGCATATAGACAGCTTGAAATTCTTAGGAGGAATAGAGAAACATTGGAGGCATTAAAGAAAAGCTTAGTTGAAAATACAGATGATAAAGAAAAATAAAAAAATCATGATGAAAAACGGAGGAAGCACAATGAAAAAAGTAGCTGTGATTATGGGAAGCGATAGCGATTGGTCGGTTGTCCAAAAGGCTGTCAAGGTATTAAAGACATATGAGATTCCTTATGAGGTGCATGTGATGAGCGCGCACCGTACACCGGTGCAGGCCAGTGAGTTTGCAGCCAGTGCAAAGGAAAAGGGATTTGGCGTGATCATTGCGGCTGCCGGCATGGCGGCACATTTGGCCGGTGTTTTAGCAGCGCATACAACGATTCCAGTGATTGGCATTCCCATTCAATCAGCCGGTCTTGGCGGCATCGATGCGCTTCTGGCAACGGTACAGATGCCCACAGGCATTCCGGTAGCGACGGTAGCTGTGAATGGGGCTGGTAATGCTGCTCATTTAGCAGCGCAGATACTGGCTCTTTCAGATGACACGCTGGCTGCTAAGCTAGAGGCCGGCAAGAAGGCCATGGAAGAAGAAGTGCTGGTGAAGGATCAAAAGATTCAGCAGCTGGCCGAAGAAATTTAAACAGGAGAATAGAATTTATTATGGGCGGTATATTTGGTGTCGTCTCTAAGGGCGACTGTACAATGGATTTATACTTTGGCATTGATTATCATTCACATCTGGGAACGCGCAACGGCGGTATGGCGGTCTATACGGAAAGTGGATTTGACCGCTCCATCCACAAGCTGGAAAACGCACAGTTTAGAAATAAATTTGAAAACGCGGCTAACCGAATGCATGGTCATGTAGGGATTGGCTGTATCAGTGATTCAGAGCCTCAGCCTCTTTTGGTGCGCTCTAGCTTGGGGCATTTTGCGATCACAACAGTGGGACGAGTCAACAATCTGGATGAGCTGGTGAAGGAGCTTCTATTTGATCAGGCAGGGCATTTTCTGGAGATGAACGGAAATGAAATCAATCCCACCGAGGTAGTCGCTACGCTGATCAATCAAAAGGATACGATTGAAGAAGGGATCCGCTATGCACAGACGCGGATTGATGGATCTATGTCACTGATGGTGGCGACGAAGGACGGAATTTATTGCGGTCGTGACCTGGTAGGAAGAACGCCGATTATTTTGGCGCAGAAGGATGATGGAAGCCTATGCGCCTCTTTTGAGTCACATGCCTATCTGAATTTGGGCTATCGAACCATTCGCGAGCTTGGTCCGGGAGAGGTCGTCTTTTTATCAGAAAAGGGTGTGGAAAACAAGATTCCGCCCATGGATAAGAAGCGCGTATGCTCCTTCCTGTGGACCTATTATGGATATCCTACGGCGACCTATGAGGGTGTTAATGTAGAGGAATCCCGCTATCGCTGCGGAGCCCTTATGGCAGAGGCAGATGAAAAGGACCATCTAGAGCTTGACAGTGTAGGCGGCATCCCTGATTCCGGATTAGCAGCGGCCATTGGCTATGCCAATCGTTCGGGTGTCCCTTTTAAACGTCCGTTTATTAAATATACGCCCACATGGCCGCGCAGCTTCATGCCCACGCATCAAAGCGTGAGAAATCTGATTGCCCATATGAAGCTCATCCCTGTGCATGAACTGATTCAGGATAAAAAGCTGCTATTTATCGATGATTCGATTGTACGCGGTACGCAGCTCAGAGAAACCGTTGACTTTTTATATCAGAGCGGCGCCAAAGAGGTGCATGTGCGTCCCGCGTGTCCGCCGATCATGTTTGGCTGTAAGTATATCAATTTTTCGCGTTCCACATCCGACATGGACCTGATTGCCCGTCGTATCATTGTCAAACTGGAAGGCGGCATCCCAAGCGAGGATCGCTTTAAGCTCTATACCGATGCCTCCACACAGGAATATCAGAATATGGTAGAAGAAATCCGCAAGGAAATGCATTTTACCAGCCTCAAATTCCCCAGTCTGGAAATGCTGGTCAAATCGATCGGCATTCCCGAATGTGAGCTCTGCACCTATTGCTGGAACGGAAAGGAATAAGCAGCATGCTACCGCAGGATTTGATTGAAACATTAGAAACGCCTTGCATCGTCATCGACGAGCGCATTGCAAAAGAAAATATAAAGCGGATGCAGCAGCAGGTCAGTGCTTGCGGCTGCAAGCTGCGTCCCCATATTAAAACGCATAAAATGCCCTATTTCGCCCAGCTGCAGCTGGCAGCTGGCGCTGAGGGAATCTGCAGCTGCAAGGTATCAGAAGCCGAGATCATGGCAGACGGCGGCATAGAGGATATTTTCCTTGCTTACCCACTGGTGGGCAAAAGGAAATTGGCTCGTGCCATGGCGCTGGCTAAGAGAGTCCGCAGACTGATCCTCGCGGTGGACAGTACTGCGCAGGCGCAGGCGCTGCATGATGCGGCGCAGGAAGCGGGCATTAAGGTGGAAGTGCGCATGGAGGTGGATACGGGCGCGAAGCGGACCGGCGTGACCAGAGAGCATGTGCAGGAGCTGGCGCTGGCTTTGAAGCAGATGCCGCATCTGAATCTGACGGGTATCTATACGTTTAAGAGCTTGATTTTGGGTGAGAAGCCTACGGAGGATAATGAAGCGGCCGGCCAAGAGGAGGGCGAGCTGCTGCGGGATATAGCGGCGCAGCTGGCGGCGCTTGGGTTTGAGAATCTGGAGATCAGCGGAGGCTCTACGCCGACAGGGCTTTATGTGGCGAAGAGCGGATGTGTGGATGAGGTGCGTCCGGGGACTTATATTTTTAATGATTATATGCTGATTCAGGAGAAGGCAGCGCTGCCGGAGCAGGTGGCGGTGCGGCTGTATGCCACGGTCGTGAGCGTGCCGGCGAAGGAATATGCGGTGATCGACGGAGGCACCAAAACGTTTCCGATGGATATTTTGCTTGATCAGCCGCCCTATTTTTATCCGTCCTATGCCATGGTGCAGGGACGGGAGGATCTGCAGCTTAGACGAATGAATGAGGAGCATGGCATCCTGACGAGCACAAAGGGGGATGTGCAGCTGCAGGTGGGTCAGGTGCTGGAGCTGATGCCGGTGCATGTCTGTACGGCAATCAATATGCAAAATCAGGTCTATATTTATGACGGCAAGACGCTGCGCAAGGAGAAAGTGGCTGCGCGCGGCATGCTGGTTTAAATGCGGCGCTTGGCGGCCCAAGGGCTGCTTGCAATAAATTTTTGATAAGGAGAGATGAAAATGAGCATTTATGACGTATTAAAGGAAAAAGGAATTACACTGCCTCCCGCGCCTCCGAAGGGCGGATTGTATACGCCGGTTAAGGAATTTGGCGAAAAGCTGATTTATGTTTCCGGCTGCGGCTGTAACATCGGTGATGAGATTGGCTGCGGCAAGCTGGGAAAGGAAATCACGGTCGAAGAGGGCAAGAAATGGGCGCGCAATGCGATGCTGAATGTGCTGTCGGTGGTGGATGCGAATGTGGGCTTGGATCAGATAAAGAGTTGTGTAAAGATGCTGGCCTTCGTTGCAAGCGATCCTGATTTTTATCAGCAGCCGGCGGTGGCTAACGGCGCCAGTGAGCTTTTGATGGAGGTATTTGGCGAGGTTCCGTCCCGTTCTGCAGTGGGCATGGTATGCCTGCCGGATAATCTGCCGATTGAGATCGAAATGATTTTCGAGTTAAAATAAAATTCATATGAAAAGAAAGACATTTGGCTGGATACTAAGCGGCGTCATTCTTTTCATAGCAGTCATAACGGCACTCTTTTTTCTTTTGTTTTATACGAAGGCATGTGATTTTTGGCATCTGACAGGGCTAGAGGAAGGTCAGATTGAGGAGATTTATATTTCGTATTTAGGAGAGGAAAACAGAGTGCCTTTATCTGCTGGCTATAAAGAGGGTTTATTAGCAGCGCTTAGCGGCAGCGAGCTGAAACAGGTTAAGGACGAGGAGCAGCCTGTTTTTGAAAGTGCGTACCGTATTTGGTTTGAAATAGACGGGGAACTGCGGCAATATCCATTTTATTGGTTTTCCGGCAGGCGTCCCCTATCGACGCTGGCAGAGCAGAATCTGGATGAAAGCACAAAAGGATATGCCAGCGGTCTCTATGAATATCAGGATCGAAGATTTGACGTGCAGGTGGGAGACAGGCGCTTTCATTTTGAGCAGGCACGGGATGCGTTTTGGAATGAGGATATCAGCGAGCGGGCTTTTAAGGAAGCGGCCGCGGCAGCGGGAAGGCCGCAGCGTTATGAGCTGGATGGCTATGATGCAGAGGGAATGCATATCATAGATATGCCGACCGCGGTAGAGGGGCTTTATGATGAAGGAAAGACGGCTCAGGAGCTTATGGAGGCTTCTGAGCTGGTGATCGTCGCTGAGTGGATGGGCACAGTGCATGAAGAGCCAGAATATGATTTATATGGCATGGATGTATTTAAACCGCTGCAGGTCTGGAAAGGGAAGGAAGGCTTTTCACAGCTGATTTATTGTCCAAAATGGCAATATGGAGATCGTATTCTCAGGGACGGAAGCAGCGTCGTGGTATATCCGCCGGCATGTACAGCCATTTTTGAAAAGAACCGTGAGTATGTGCTTTGTCTGCATATAGAAGAGGAGAAGCAAGGGAGGCCTGTGGTGGCGACGCTGGTAGGAGGCCGCATGTTTGGCGCAGGGATTTTACAGAATGGACGTATATATCCTGCTTATAATACGGAGTTTCATCCGTTTAACGGAATGGTGAAGCCATAAAAAAATTTTTTAAAAGTGAATGGATTTATGCTGGAGAATCGTATTATAGATGAATGAGGTCAGAAATGACTGTTTGAAAACAAGGAGGACTGCGTATGCAAAAAGCAATCATCGGAATTTTAACAGTAGTGATGGCGTTATCATCCGGGGCAGCCGCTGTTGTGCCGGCAGAAAAGGAAATCACCCCGAGCTTTGTGGATGTAGATCAAAATGGGGTTTGTGACAATTTTGAAAATGGTTGCGGCTATATCGATGAGGACAGTGATGGGGTGTGCGATTATTATGATGGACATCATCAGGGCTGGCCCGGTCAAAATCAGGGCGGCCGCGGTCATGGCAGAAATTGTGAGGATGGCCATGGGCACAGAGGCAGATGTAATCGGTCATAAGGGATTTTGAAATGCGGAGCGAACAAGAGGTCAATCGGGCAATCGAACGGTATGCAGATACAATTCGGCGGCTTTGCATGATACACTTAAAAAATTACGCAGACACAGAGGACATATTTCAAACAGTATTTTTGAAGTATGTCCTTAGCTGTGTTTCATTTGAAAGTGAGGAGCATGAAAAAGCCTGGTTCATTCGGGTCACCATCAATGCCTGCAAGGATTTTCTTAAAAATTTTTTTCGCAGCCATACGGTTTCTTTAGAAGAAATACTGGATCAGCCGGCTGAAATGAATCCGGATCACAAAGAGGTTTTAGAAGCAGTGCTGGCTCTTCCGGAAAAGTATAGAAATGTAGTATACCTGCATTATTTTGAAGGGTACACAGCGCCGCAGATCAGCCGCATTTTGAATAAAAATGTCAATACAATTTATACGCTCCTGACTCGTTCCAGACAAATGCTACGGGAAAGGCTGGGAGGTGATGTATATGAGGGATAGAATAAAGCAAAGCTTTGAGCAGATTCAGGCAGAGGAAGCATTGAAGGAGAGTACAAAAGCTTTCTTGATGAAAAAAACACATGGATATGCAAGGGTTAAAAAAGAAAGGCATTTTTATCGTTTATGCACGGCAGTATGTATGTGTTTTTTGTTGATTGCTGCCGGCTGCGGCTGGGTGTATTATACGCCAACGGCGGAGATCAGTATAGATATCAATCCATCTATCGAACTGAAAATCAATCGATTTGATAGGGTGATTGCGGTCAGCAGTTATAATAAAGACGGGGCAGCATTAGCAGAGGGTCTGCATGTTAAGCATATGAATTATTATGAAGCCTTGGATCAGATATTAGCTAGTGAGGGAATTGCTCTCTTGTTATCGGATGATGAGATTATGGCTATTACGGTTACAGCCAAAGAGGAAGCACAATCAGCAGCTATTTTTTCAGACGTTGAGTCATGCGCGGCACATCATGGCAATATGTATTGCTATTCGATGTCCTCTAGTGAGGCAGAGGAGGCGCATAAGACAGGACTCTCCTGTGGAAAGTATAAGGCTCTTTTAGAGCTGCAGCGCCTGGATCCTTCTATCACACCAGCAGCCGTGCAGAATATGACGATGAGACAGATTCGCGACTGGATCGATGCATTATCAGCAGAGTCTGATACAATAGAGGAAGAGACGATAGATCAGGAGAATTCTTCACAGGCCTGTGGACAGGGAGAATGCGGCCATGGGCACAGATATGGCAGGAAATAAAAATAAGGACAGAGTAAACTCCATAGACAGCACACGATCCCTTTTATAAAAAAGGATGCAGCGCTGTCTATTTTTTATGTAAACAGCTCAAGTAAGTTTTCTTTTAAAATTACTTGACAAGTTAACTATTAAAAAGTATACTATTAACTAGTTGATAAAAGGAGGTAAAAAAAGTGAAAACAGAGGTGCAGGAGCGGCAGCATACGATGATGGGAAAGATCATGCGGATCATGCATGACCATAAGCGGGTCATCGACCGGTATTTGTCCGCAACTAATCTGCATAAAAGTCAGCATCGACTGGTTATGGCATTATCCTATTTAGGTAAGGGAATGTCACAGCGAGATTTGGCAGTAAGGCTTAATATTACGCCGGCCGCCATTGCTGTGACGGTGAAAAAGCTGGCAAGGGACGGGATCATTGAAAAAAAACCATCAGAAGATGATATGCGGTTTAACAAAGTAGAGATTACGGAGAAGGGCCGGCAGATTGCCAAGGAAAGCAAACAGGTATTTGAATATATCGATGCAAAAATGTTTGATGGATTTTCGGAGGAGGAGATGGCGCTGTTTGAGGAGTATCTTAACAGAGTGCAGGCAAATCTTTCCGATGTGTTAGGAAAAGAGGTGTTAAAAAATGAAAAGATGGATGAAATACGTTAAGCCGTATTGGGTGTATTTTGTGGTCGGTCCGCTGCTTATGATCATAGAGGTTGTCGGTGAGGTGTTCATGCCTAAATTTATGGCACAGATCATCAATAACGGTGTGCAGCATCAAAATGTAGGCTATATCATTACGATGGGGCTGGTCATGCTGGTGACGGCGGTCCTGATGATGCTGGGCGGCATTGGAGGCTCCTATTTTGGCGCAAAGGCCTCTATCAATTTTGGCGCTGATGTGCGCCATGATGTATTTTCGAAAGTGCAGAAATTTTCATTTAGCAATATCGATAAATTTTCTACGGCTTCTCTGGTCACACGGCTGACCAATGATGTAACGCAGATGCAAAATTTTATCAATATGCTGCTTAGAATGTGCCTTCGGTCGCCGGGCATGCTGATTGGCGCATTGATCATGGCCATCAATATCAATGCCAGACTGGCTCTGATTTTGGCTGTAATTATGCCGGTGATGGCCATCACGATGATTTTTGTGCTCAAAAAAGGATTTCCGCGGTTTGGTATTATGCAGACCAAGATAGATGGCCTGAATACGAGTATTCAGGAAAATCTGACCAATGTACGTGTAGTTAAGTCCTTTGTGCGCGAGGAGCAGCAGAATCAAAAGTTTCAGGAAGCAAACCGCGATCTGAAAAAAGCGGGACTGAGCGCGATGAATGTGGTCATTCTGACAATGCCACTGATGAACTTTTTTATGAACTTTACCTCGCTGGCCGTTGTTTGGTTTGGCGGCAGGCAGGTAATGGTCGGCGGTATGCAGATCGGCGATTTAACGGCATTTGTGACCTATATTACACAGATCCTGTCCTCGCTGATGATGCTTTCGATGATCTTTATGAATGCATCCCGCGCAATGGCTTCCTCCAAACGTCTTAAAGAGGTGCTGGATGAAAGGATTGATCTGAATGATGAGAATGCCAGATATCCGGAGCGCAAGGTGACGGAAGGACGGATTGAATTTAAAAATGTGAATTTCCGGTATTATAAAAACAGCCAGGAAAAGGTGCTGGATGAGGTCAATTTGACAATTGAGCCGGGACAGACTGTAGGCATTATTGGCTCTACCGGATGCGGCAAAACAACGCTGGTGTCCATGATTCCGCGTTTATATGATGCAGATGAAGGACAGATTTTAGTGGACGGCATCGATGTGCGCGATTATAAGCTGGAGAACCTGCGTGACGGCGTGGGCATGGTGCTGCAGAAAAATGTACTGTTTTCCGGCAGCATTAAAGAAAACCTTCTTTGGGGTGATGAAAACGCAACGGATGAAGAGATTTATGCGGCAGCAGAGAGCGCGCAGGCACATAGCTTTGTACAGAGCTTTACGGATGGATACCAGATGGAGCTTGGACAGGGCGGCGTAAATGTATCCGGAGGGCAGAAGCAGCGCCTTTGTATTGCCAGAGCGCTTTTGAAAAAGCCGAAGATCCTGATCTTAGATGACAGCACCAGCGCCGTGGATACGGCGACAGAGGCCCGCATCAGAGAGGCTTTTAATCATGAGCTTAAGGATTCTACCAAAATCATTATCGCGCAGCGCATCACGTCGGTGCAGGATGCCGATGAAATCATAGTGGTCAACGAGGGCAAGATCACCGGTATCGGTACGCATGAGCAGCTGCTGCAGCATAATGAAGAATATCAGGAGATTTATTATTCTCAGATGGATAAAAAGGAGGTGACTGTATAATGCCGCCAATGGGAGGTCCGGGAGGACGGGGGCGCCGTATGGGCGAGCCCAGTAAGCCTAAAAACGCAAAAGCAACGATTCAGCGGCTTTTTGCGTATGTGGGCAAATATAAAGTAAAAGTAACGATTGCGTTGATTTTTGTTGTCCTGAGAACATTGGCAACATTAGCATCATCCTATCTGCTGAGACCGATTATCAACAATTATATCATTCCCGGGGGCGGAGAAAATCTGCTCAAGGGGCTGGCCATGGGGCTGGGCGTGCTGGCTCTGGTGTATCTTGTAAATATTGTGTCTGCTTACGGTCAGTCGAGGCTTATGATCTATGTATCGCAGCATTCCATCGAAGCTATCCGAAATGATCTGTTTACAAAGGTGCAGAAGCTGCCTGTGCGCTATTATGATACGCACAGCACCGGTGATATGATGAGCCGGTTTACGAATGATGTGGATAATATAGGACAGATGCTGGACAGCACACTGGTGAGTATCTTTTCCGGTACGATTCAGCTGATTGGCACGTTGGTCATGATGATTTACACCAATATCTGGCTGACGCTGATTACGATTTTCTTTATTCCGGTGTTTGCTAAGGCCGGCGGTACGATTGCCAAGCATAGTCGCAAGTATTATTCGCAGCAGCAGGCAGCGCTGGGCGCTTTAAACGGATATATTGAAGAATCTGTCACAGGACAGAAGGTAGTCAAGGTCTTCAATCATGAGGAAAAATGTAAGGAAGAATTCGGAAAGCTCAATCAGGACCTGCGCAATAAGCAGATCAGAGCGCAGTTCTTCGGCGGTATTATGGGCCCGATCATGGGCAACATGAGCCAGATCAGCTATGCAGTGACGGCGTGCATCGGCGGTATTTTATGTGCGCTGGGCCGCTTTGACATTGGCGGTCTGACGGTATTTGTCAATTATTCGCGCCAGTTCAGTTTTCCGATCAGTGAGCTTTCTAGCCAGGTCACCAATATCTTTTCCGCTTTGGCAGGCGCAGAGCGTGTATTTGTCATGATGGACGAGGAGCCGGAGCAGCTTGACGCTGCCGATGCGGTGGCGATGCCGCAGATGGAGGGGCATGTGGTGCTGGATCACGTGACATTTGGCTATAATCCGGATAAGACAATCCTGAAGGATATCAATCTAACGGCAGAGCCGGGTCAAAAGATTGCTTTCGTTGGTTCTACTGGCGCCGGCAAGACAACGATTACCAACCTGCTCAATCGTTTTTATGATATTCAGGAAGGCAGTATTTCAATTGACGGTGTCAATATCCAGAAAATCCAAGGCGATGAGCTGAGAAAGAATATCGCAATGGTGCTGCAGGATACGCACCTGTTTACCGGAAGCGTAATGGAAAACATCCGTTTTGGCCGGATGGATGCAACCGACGAAGAGGTCATTGAGGCAGCCAAAACGGCCAGTGCACATTCCTTTATTATGCGGCTGGATCAGGGATACGACACGATCCTGGAAGGCGACGGCGCCAATCTTTCGCAGGGCCAGCGCCAGCTGATCAACATTGCGCGTGCCGCCATCAGCAAGGCGCCCATTCTGGTTTTGGATGAAGCCACCAGCTCTGTTGATACAAGAACAGAGCGCCATATTGAGCATGGTATGGACCGTCTGATGAAAAACCGCACTACCTTCGTTATCGCGCACCGTCTCTCCACTGTACGCAATGCAGACGCCATCATGGTGCTGGAGCATGGCGAGATCATCGAGCGCGGCAGTCACGATGAGCTATTAGCGCTGAAAGGCCGCTATTATGAGCTATATACAGGTCTTAAAGAATTAGATTAAAGGAGAATCACAATGGCAGAAACAAAAATTTTAGACCGCAGCCAGATCGCAGAGGAGTACAAATGGGACTTAACGCCCATGTACGCCAGTGATGAGGCATGGGAAGCGGAGTTAAAGAACGTAGACGATTTGATTGAAAGACTGCCCGCCTATGCGGGAAAATTGACGGCGTCTCCAGAAAGCCTGCGGGCTTTTCTGGATGACCAGGAGGTTTTGGAGCGCAAGCTCTCCAACCTGAGCTGCTATGCCTCGCTGCGACGCTCAGAGGACACACGGGCGCAGGCTGCTCAGGTGATGATGTCAAAGGCAAGAAGCAAGCTGGTGAAGGTTGGCTCGCTGCTGTCCTTTGCGGAGCCTGAAATTTTGTCAATGTCAGAGGAGCAGTTTAAGAGCTTTATAGAGGCGCCGGTATTAAAGGAATATCGGTTTATGCTGGAGGATCTGTGGCGGCGCAAGGCGCATACGCTGACGGAAGCGGAGGAGAAGATCTTGGCGGCCATGGGCGAGGTGGCAGGTGCGCCGCGTGAGATTTCGAGCATGCTGCAGGATGCGGATATGGTGTTTGATCCAGTGCAGATGCAGAGCGGCCAAACGGTAGAGGTGACGGGCTCAAATTATATTTTGCTGCAGTCCTCATCTGACAGGGAGCTTCGTAAAAAGGCCTTTGAGAGCTATTATAAGGGCTTTAAACAGCATATTAACACCTTTACGGCCACATATGCGTCCAGCGTGAAGGCGGATGTATTTAAGGCCCAGACGCGCCATTATGAAAGCGCAAGGGCAATGTCGATGGCGGGAGAAAATGTGCCGGCTTCTGTATATGACAGTCTGGTAGAAACGGTACACCGCTATCTCCCGGCTATGTATCGGTATGTAGCGCTGCGTAAAAAAATCTTAGGCTTGGATGAGCTGCATTATTATGACGTGTATGCGCCGTTGATGGGGGATGTGGATATCAGCTACACCTTTGAGCAGGCTAAGGAAATGGTGAAAAAGGCAGTGGCGCCTCTTGGCGAGGAATACGGCAGGATTGTGCAGAAGGGCTTTGACGAGCACTGGATAGACGTGATGCCTAATACGGGCAAGAGCGGCGGCGCTTTTTCTTCTGGGACCTATGACAGCGCTCCTTATGTGCTGACGAATTTTACTGGTACCATTGACAGTGTGTCCACGATTGCGCATGAGATGGGACATTCACTGCATACGTATCTTTCCAATCATACGCAGCCGTCGCAGTATGCACACTATACGCTATTTGTGGCAGAGGTGGCTTCTACTGTGAATGAAAACCTGATGATCGAGCAGCTGCTCTCGCAGGATATCAAGCCGGAGATGAGGCTGTATCTGCTGAATCAGTACCTGGAGAACTTTAAGGGAACGGTATACCGGCAGACGATGTTTGCTGAGTTTGAGAAGATTGCGCATGAGCAGGTGGAAAAGGGAGAGGCGCTGAGCGCTGAATATCTGTCGGAGCTGTATAAGGATCTGGTGCAGCAGTACTTTGGGCCGGAGCTGGTGATGGATGAAGGCGTTAAGTATGAGTGGGCCCGTATTCCTCATTTCTATAGAAGCTTTTATGTGTATAAGTATGCAACTGGATATTCATCTGCCGTAGCGCTCTCGGAAGGCATTTTGAAAGAGGGTCAGGCTGCCGTGAAGCCGTATCTGGAGTTTCTTTCTATGGGCGGCAGTCAGTATCCGCTGGATAGCCTGAAGCACGCAGGGGTAGATTTAACAACGCCGGCGCCGATTGAAAAGGCACTGCAGAAGTTTGAGCAGATCGTGATAGAGGCAGAAAAGGTGTATGAGCAGCTGAAATAAGTGAACGCATACAAACAAAAACAAGGACATCTCAAAGCAGATACTTTGAAATGTCCTTGTTTTTTAGAACTTTACTTATGCGGCTGAATTTTTAGCATCTTCAAGGATCTTACGAATCTCTTCCAGGAGCTTCATGGGATCAGGGCAATAGTAGAGCAAAAACAAAATAAAGGTCAATGTACTGCACAGACTTTTGCCGTTATCAATGTCGCTGTAGGATCTTGTGTCGATTTCAAGCTTTTCAGCCATCTTCGCTTGGGTTAATCCAAGTCTTTTTCTAGTGTCCTTGAACTGCTTGTGTAAGTAATGCTTCAAAACTTTTAGATAGAGTCTTTTCATGGCTATCTCCTCGCTTTCGTTAGTTTTCATAGGAATTTTAACAAAAGCAAGAGGTATGCACCATGAGGTCTACCTCATATTTGTAAAAATTTTCGAATAAGATCGATTTTTAAAGAAAAGAGCCATCCGATTTGATCGGATGGCTCTTCTGTACAGAAATTAGCGTAATATGTGACGGCAAGATCTGGCAGCAACGGAAATAACAGAATGAATCTGCTGCTCAGATACAATTAGCATGGTCGGCTTCCTCCACATCTTCATGAATCACACCTCCCCTCGCCCAAATTTTGAACATTCTGGATGCCTGTTCACAGGTTTTGCTGTTGATCCAGTAAAACGTACTTTTACCTTGATTTCGTGAACAAAGCAGATTTGCCTTTTTCATGATATCAAGATGATAAGTTACGGTATTTAAAGCGAGCCCCAATTTTCTAGCGATGTCACCACTGGATTGCTCGCCATGTTCCAAGATAATGCCTACAATCCGTTCCCGATGCCGGTCGCCAATAGCATTGCCGATAGCCTCGGGACTGATTTTAAAGTTTATATCAATAAGAAGACTTTCAGTATAATTTTGTCCTAAAATGCACCAGCCATGGACATCATCTAATAAAGTAATCCAGATACCATTTTTCATAAAAAGGCAAAAAGAAATACTAATGGTTTCTAAAGAATTCCATTGTTGTTCAGTATCAACATCAGATTCAGAAGAATTTAAATATAAAGACATGATTTTCTGCAAATCGGGTATGTAAAGATTTTCATGTAATAGAAGCAGTTCATTAGCACGAATTGCATAGCTTTCACATAGTTGGTCATAATAGTTGGTAATTAATTCCTTAAGACAGTCTATATAAGGTTTTTTATTAACAGAAAAGTTAAGAAGGAAAAACCGGATATCATCAGACAAATCATTTCGGTCATAAATCTTTTCGGCAACCTCTGCAGGACGAATGGAAGCGGAGGCCTCTTCATGAAGATAAAAATGGAATATTTTTTCAAATAAGGTATCTGCGTCATTTAATTCTTGTAAAAATGTATCTAGTTCTAATTCAAAATCATATTTTCTGAGCAAGTCTTTAAAGAATATAGAAAGGAAAGTGAGGGCACGCGTATCCTTACGATAAACAAACAGTAACAAGCGCTGATCTGGCTCATCAAATTGATCCATCCAGTAATTATAATAAGTTAAATCGCCATTTTCATGGGTTGAATTGACAACAGTGCTAACCCATTTATCTTTAGGATTTAATTTCATAGTCAGCATGGAAATGGCATCATATAGTAAGCCGGGAGCCTTTTTAAACTTTACATCCATAACATTCTCCTTATTATATACTACTTCTAAATATAAGTTTCCTATTTAATTTATATCACAAAATAAATAGCGAGTCAATATAAGTGGATCAATTGAAAAGAAAGTCGAAAGCCAGAGCAAAGAGAGAATAATATTCCAATATACAGTTCATTTTATGCAAAAATACTGTAGCATGTATAGTTAACTAGCAGTATATTTTTATAAAAATATTCAAATCGTTAAGTTAAAACAAAAAAACTCGCTACAAATAAAAACAAATTTTAGGTTGTGAAGCAGTAAAAAAGAGCATAAAGAGTTGCTTAACCCTGCGGGGCATATAGGGATAAAGAGTATTGTCAAACAGAGACGTAAAAGCATACATAATAAATAGGGAACAGGTTATCAGAAAGAGATGATTGCTCAGCGAAATAGGAGGGACAATGAAAAAGGTAATTGATGTAAGTCAGTTTCAGGGAGTCATCAATTGGGAGGCCGTGCGGCCGCAAATTGATGGCGCCATTTTACGATGCGGATATGGAATGGATCAAGCAAATCAGGATGATGCACAGTTTAAGAGAAATGCCGATGCATGTACCCGATTGAAAATTCCATTTGGCGTATATTTGTATAGCTACGCCGATACAGCAGAACGCGCTGCGTCTGAGGCAGAACATGTCTTAAGATTAGTCAGAGGATATGATCTGTTGTATCCGGTATATTATGATCTGGAGCAGCCCGGTATTGAACAAAGTGCAGCTGCATGCGCGCGCGTATTTGGAGACAGGATTGAAGCAGCCGGATATTGGTGCGGCATTTATGCAGATGCTAATTGGTGGGAAAACTATCTAATAGGCGTGAATCGTTTTACTAAATGGGTAGCGGATTATAGCAATACTCCAGACTTTACGGTTAAAAATGTGGATATGTGGCAGTACACTGCGAATGGACGTATAGATGGCATTGAAACAGCAGTGGATATGAATGAATGCTACCGCGATTTTCCTAAGGAAATCAGGGAAGCAAATGGCGGAAAGGAAGAACAGGAGGTGGCAAGAGTGGAGATCAAGGTGCTGCGAAAGGGAAATCAAGGCAGCGAGGTAAGAGCGCTTCAGATCCTGCTGATTGGCAATGGCTATGATTGCGGAGGCTTTGGTGCGGATGGGATATTAGGAAACGGGACCGAGCGATCTATACGGGCTTATCAAGGAGCCAAGGGAATTGGAGTAGATGGTATTGCAGGAAGCATAACCTGGGCAAGCCTGTTAGGCGTGAGATAGTAAAACGTGTCAAAAAATTCAAATTTGATCAAGTAATATATAACAAGAAGGTATCTTAGAAGAAGGTACCTTCTTGTTTTGAAAAAAGTGTTTATAGTATAAAATAAAATACATGCAAAATAAAAAAACCGCCTACATAAGCGGTTTCAATGAAAAGTGAGGCATCGGGGTTTCGAACCCCGAACACCCAGATTAAGAGTCTGGTGCTCTACCAGTTGAGCTAATGCCCCAACGACTTAACATTATATCAGTCCAGATAGGGAATGTCAAGCATGTACCAAATTTTATTTTGGTAGACCTGGGTAGGAAGGACTCGAACCTTCGGATGCAGGAATCAAAATCCTGTGCCTTACCGCTTGGCGACTACCCAATAAAACCCGGACAGGGTGGGTACTGGGACTCGAACCCAGGACCTCCAGAGCCACAATCTGGCGCTCTAACCAACTGAACCATACCCACCATGAGATAGTCTCTTTGCATTAAAGGGACAACGTGCCTGCAGGGATTCGAACCCCGGACACGCGGCTTAGAAGGCCGCTGCTCTATCCAACTGAGCTACAGGCACATAAAATGCGCTTGTGAGAAACGCGAGGCGAATGAACAGGCTAGATCGGGGTAACAGGACTCGAACCTGCGGCCTCCTGAACCCAAATCAGGCGCTCTAGCCAAACTGAGCTACACCCCGAGACGGCTCCCAACTAATGCATCGGAGATCATTATACTAAATCAAAACAGCAATGTCAACCATTTTTTAGCTAAAATTAGAATAATCCATCAATGTGGCAGTCGCCTTTCCGGAAGATATCTCCAGAAGTGCATATCCTGCATGGCTGCCGCCCCGCGGCGCTGTCAGCGATCCGGGATTCAGATACAGAACTCCGTTTTCGTTAAGGTAAAAAGGAATGTGTGTATGACCGAAAAGAACGATATTTGCCGAGGCATCCTGCGCCTTTTGGCGCAGATAAGAAAGCCCACTTTTAACATGATGCAGATGTCCGTGACACATCAGTACGCGGCAGCCCTCACAGTCAAAAATGCGTTCATTAGGCGCGGCGCTAAGAGGGTCACAGTTGCCGGCCACACCGCTGAAGGCTAGCTGAAAAGCATGATCATACTGCCGTTTCAAAAAATGAAGATCACGGGCATGATCCCCCAAGTGCCATACGCCATCGATAAGCGTATGCCATTGTTCCACTAACAAGCAGGCATCGCGCGTATGCCCGTGCGTATCGCTGAGAATCAAGTAGCGCATAGACTCACACAATGCCGGCAGCATTTAAAAGCTGCAGAAGCGAGCGCAGCGCCTTGCCGCGGTGCGAGATGGCATGCTTGGCCTCCGCTGACATTTCAGCAAAGGTAAGGCCCGTCTGGGGGATCAGGAAAATAGGATCGTATCCAAACCCGTTTTCCCCTTTAGCTTCATATGCGATGCGGCCCTCGACCGTCTCCAGAACAGAGAGCTCGCTTCCATCGGGCAAAACCGCAGACATAGCGCAGACATAGCGGGCCGTGCGTTTTTCCTCGGGAGCAGCGGCAAGCAGATCCAGTACTATTTGATTTTTTTCCGTATACGGCGTGTCCTCGCCAAGCCAGCGAGACGAATAAATGCCGGGCTTTTTATCCAGAAAATCAATCTCAATTCCCGAATCATCCGAGATAACTGTGTCGTGAAATCCGGCCGCTGCGCGCGCCTGCCAGACAGTCCGCGCCTTGATCCGCGCATTCTCAGCAAAGGTCGTTCCCGTTTCGTCAATATCCAGACAGACACCGGCTTCCGCCATGGTCAGGACCTCGCAGACACCGCCTGTCAGTTCCTTGAATTCACGGGCTTTGCCCGCATTTTGGGTTGCCAAAATAATTGTTTTCATAGTTCCTCCGATGTAGTTAATTGATAAAGATAATAAGGCCGTCCGGCCGCGCCGTATACAGGCCGCTTGGCGGCATACCCTGCGGCCGCCACAAGTTCCAGATACTTACGCGCCGTCACATGCGAAACAGCCAGCAGTGAAGCAGCCTCCGAGACGGTGAGCTGCCGCTGGCGCAGCAATGCCATAAGCATACGCTGAAAGCCGATCTGTTCAGCATCCGAAAGGGAGGCAGGCATGAGCAGCTTCCGGCGCTCGCCGGAAAAAAAGAACTGATCCAGCTCTGCCTGTGTCAGAATTGAGCTGGCAGAGAGGCCCTGCTTGAGGGCCAGATAACGCCGCAGGCTCCGATGAAGCCTGCGCAGAGTAAAGGGCTTTAGGATGTAATCGATGGCGCCGAGCTGCTGCGCGCATGTAAAGGTAGCGGCGGAGGTATCGGCAGTGACGGGGAGAAAATCGGTACTGGCTGACTGGCGCAGCGCAAGAAGGAGCTGCGTCACCTCGTCACGATGGGATTGAAGTTCGGCCATGAAAAGATCGGGGAATGGAGTGAAGTCAGGCGCAGGAAGCGCTGAAAACAGCAGAACCTCGGCACCGCCTACCGTCTGCCAGGCTTTTTTCATCTGGAGAGCGGTCGGGGGATGGGGCTCGAAAATCCAAACCGTTAGTTTCATGGCCTAAACCTTAACGGAAGGTGGGAGGCTGCGAATTGCTGTCGCCCCAGAATCCGCCGGATGGATCTGTATCGTCATCCAAGGGCTCGAGGACGAGGCGGATAGAGAGAGGGGCAGAAGCATTGCGGCCTTGAATGACCGTCACGAGAACCGTGTCGCCGACCTCACAGGAGAGAAGGATTTCATTGACATCCTCCATGGAGGTGAGGGACTGGCCGTTGATTTCTGTAATGATATCGCCGGAGCGGAGGCCCTGCTTCTCAGCCGAGCTGCCCGAACGAATGTGATGTACAACGAGGCCGGCCGGGACATGATATAATCCGGCTAAGGATTCAGAAAGAAAAGAGGACTCATCGATGCCGCCAAGCGTCAGATACTGTACAAAGCCTTCTTTTAACAGGGCATTGACAACCTCCTGCGCATGATTGATCGGGATGGCAAAGCCAATTCCTTCCACATCCTCTAAAGCGATTTTATTGGAATTGATGCCGATGACCTGGCCCTGCTCATTAAAAAGAGGACCGCCTGAGTTGCCGGGGTTAATGGCAGCGTCAGTCTGGATATAGGTGCTGGGCGTCTCGGATAGCTTGATCTCGCGCTTAGGGTAGCTGATTACGCCGACGGTTACAGAGTTTTGATAAGTAATCTGATGAGGGCTGCCAATGGCAATTGCAAGCTGGCCGGAGCGCAGCTGATCGCTGTCGCCGAGCTCTGCGATGGTCAGCTGGCTGCTCACTTCTTCAGAAAGCTTGGATCTGTCGATGGAAACAACGGCAAGATCGGACTCCGTATCGGCGCCGACCAGCTGCAGCTCTACCATATCGCCGGTAAAGGTATAGAGATAGATGGATTCCGCATTGGCCACTACATGCGCATTGGTGATGACAAATAAATGGTCGTTTTCTTCTTTGAAAATAACGCCGGAGCCCAGGCCCTGGCCATAGGAGCCCTCATAAAACCCTTCAACCACAAGGGTGACAACGCTGCGCTGGACGCGTTCACAGGTTTCGGAAATGGCGTTGTTATCCTGAACTAAAGAAAGTAGTTTTTGAAAGGAATTTCCGCTGTACCCCTGATCAGCGAGTGAAAACTGCGAGGCCGCCTTGGCCTGATGGCGGGTCAGCACGAAAATGCCGCTGCCGAGAAGGAGGCCAAGGAGAACAGCCGAGCAGAGAGCGAATAAAAAAATACGGCCTCTTCGTTTAGGGGGCGCTTTTTTTTCGGAATCGTTCATGAGTTCCTCCATTTCATTCAATAGAAAAGGAGGGCGTATGCCGGCCCTCCTTTTGTGGGTCTGTTATTGGTTTAGCTCTTCAACCGGAGGTACCTTGAGTACCATACCGGGATAAAGAGGGGTATCAAGCGTCATATCATTATATGCAGCAAAAGCTTCCATCAATGATACATCAGCGCTGTCATAGAAATATAAAACGATACTGGAGAAATAATCGCCATCTTCTACCGTATAATCCTGTACCGTGGTAACAGCAGAGGAATTAGGCTCAGAGGAATTAGGAGAGCTGCTGTCAGGAGAGGAAGAATCGCCTGAATTTTGCTGGCTCTGTGAATCCTGTGAATTGTTGGAATTGGAGGAATTATCAGGAGAAGAAGCATCGCTGTTATTCGAAATATTAGAGTCAATCAGGGTGCTGCTTTCCAAATTAGGAGCCGAAGAAGAATTCTGCGGCGTGTCCTCCTTGCTGAAAGCGGAAATAATGATAATCAAGAGAAGAATCACGACGACGGCGCCGCCAATCAAAAGAGCCAGCTGCTTACGGTTGCTCAGAAGGCGGTCTAAAATGCTTTCCTGATCGTCTTCATCATCGTAAATGGGATCCTCCTGCAAAGGAGAAAGCGTACGGGGACGAGGGGAAAGACGAGCCGGCGTAGGCCTAGAGTCAGGGGAAGCGTCAAAATCGATATTCTCATCCTCCGGTTCTGTCTTGCGCACGCCCTTGGGAATCTTAGAGAGGAGACTCTGACGAGATGTGTCCTCTCCGCTTGGCCGGGTCTTCTTCTCAAAGTTTTCTTTTCTCGGAATGGTAGAGGTGCCGCGTTTGGGAGCCTCTCCGGGAGCCTCCTCCACACGAAGCACCATAAGGGTCATATCGTCTTCGCTGTGGTCGGTCGCCGCTTTCATGATCATGGTAGCAAGCGTGTCTATGGAAGCATCCTTTAAAAGGCGAATCATGCGCTCCATCTCTTCGTTGGAAATGGCATCGGACACGCCGTCTGTGCAGATAAGGAAAGTATCGCCGGGATAGAAAACGAAATATTTGGAGAAGGCTTCCTCCTTAGCATCATAGATATCATCCATTCCCAAATAAGCGGTCAGATGGGAAGAACCTTTGTGAACCTCAGCCTGAGACTGGGAAATGACGCCCAGACGATACATATCGCTGGATTCTAAATGGTCATCCGTGATTTGCAGCATGCGTCCGCCGCGGACAACGTAGATGCGGCTGTCGCCTAAATGAACGGCCAATCCGCGGTTGCCATGCAGGAAGAGTCCGGCAAAAGAAGAGCCCATCTCATCGAGCAGCGCATCATTTTTCTGGCGCTTAAATGCACGATTGGTCTCTACCAAAGCATCCCAGATGCGCTCCTTTTCAATTTTGCCTACATCGGTCAGGGTTGTCTGCAGGTGCTGAAACATTTGCATGACGGCATTGCTGTTCGCAGCGCCGCGTTCACGCGAATCGTCTGTGCCGATTTCGGAATCGCACACGCCGTAAATTTGAAAATCTGCGTGAGAGATTTTATTAAAGACGGATTGCGTATCAGAACCGACATTTACATACCGTCCGTTTACATACATGTTGTCGAGGTTTAATTCTTTTCCCGTTGAAGAAAGGGCATACGCCGCAATTTTTAATTCTTCAGCCATTTGTGCACCACCTTTTCTTTATCTCGTTTAGCTGTTTCGGCTCCAAGAGGTGCCGAAAACATACAATATAAGCCTATTTTCTACATATTATATACTAAAGCCTTCTTAAGTTCAACGAGTTTTTCTAAATTTCGCGATAAGTTATAAAGAATTTACAAATCAGAGACAAAATGACAAGACGCTGCATTTCAAAGGGAAAGCAGCGTCTCTTGTTTTGTCCTCTTAGCCCTGCCAGAGTTCATAGGGCCAGTGCTGTAGACCGTCCCGAAGATTATAGATGCGGGTATAGCCCATGACAGAAAGAACCTGTGCGGCCGGGAGGCTGCGAGCACCGCTGCCGCAGTAAACCAGAAGAGGCTGACGGCGGCCGGGAAAAAGCGCAGACGCCCGGTGAGGAACGCTATGAAGAGGGATGTTGACAGCGCCGCGAATATGGCCTTCGGCAAATTCAGCGGGATCCCGTACGTCTAAAATGCGGCATCCATAGCGGCTGTGAATCAGCTGCCAGGCCTGCTGACAGCTGATAGTCTGATAGTATGGCATGGCAATCACTCCTTTCTCCCTTTAGCATATGCCGCCAGGGAATAAACGGTCAGAAAAAAATGGGTTGACAGGCAAAGAAGAGCACGCTATACTTAGTTAGTCTTTCAAAGTAATTGGAGGGAGGGTACCATGGGAAGCGAACGATTTGTTAAAGAGTTGAATCAATTGTTGGTATCCACCTATCAGACAATTGAAAAGATGGAGCGGAAAATGATCTGCAAAGGAAGCGCAGCCGCTGCGCGGCTCTCGATGGCAGAGATTCATTTGATTGAGGCAGTCGGCAGAGGAAAGGAACGCAAGACGATCTCAGCGATTGCAGAGCGGTTAAATATTACGTTGGCATCGGTCACGGTGGGCGTGAATAAACTGGTAAAAAAAGAACTGCTGCAGAAAAAGCGAAGCGAGAAGGATGGCCGTGTGATCTATGTGAGCCTGACAAGTAAAGGCAGGGCTGTTTACCAGCGGCATACAGATTTTCATATGAGCATGGTGAAATATATTGCTTTGGGGCTGACAAAAGAAGAACAATATGCTATGCTTAGGGGCATACAGAAGCTGCGGGATTTTTTCGCCGGAAAAACGGAGGTTTAGATGGGCTTTACAAGCTTTACGCTGTTAGGAACAGGGAGCCGGCTGCCGAAGCAGGCAGTGACGAATGATGAACTCAGTACCTTTTTAGACACCAGCGATGAATGGATCCGGACGCGCACCGGAATTCGGCGGCGGCATCTGCTTAAGGAGGAGAAGCTGATCGATATTGCGCTGCCGGCTGCACAGCAGGCGCTGGAGAGCAGCGGCACAAAGGCGGAGGAGCTGGACCTGATTATTTGCAGCACGCTGCAGGGAGATTTTGTTTCGCCGGCCTTTGCCTGCGTAGTACAGAAATATCTGGGCGCTACCTGTCCGGCCTTTGATATCAATGCAGCCTGTTCTGGATTTGTCTATGCGCTGGATGTGGCAGCTGGATACTTTGCCAGGGGCCGCGTCAAAAAGGTACTTGTGATCGCAGCAGAGGCAATGAGCCGTTTTGTAGACTGGAGCGAGCGCAGTACCTGCGTGCTTTTTGGAGATGGCTGCGGAGCGGTGGTGCTGGGCGAGGGCGATGACCTGCTTTCGATTCGCCTCACGGCAGACGGCAATGATCAGTCGCTGGTGATTCCGCATGAAAAGGGCAGCTGCCCGTATACACAGCCGCAGGGCGCGGCCTCCGTACTGGCCATGGATGGCCAGGAGGTATTTAAGTTTGCGGTGAGCTCCATTTGCCGGGATATCACGGCGGTCACGGAGGAAGCCGGCATTACGCCGGAGGATCTGGATTTTATGGTGCTGCATCAGGCCAATCAGCGCATCATGGAAGCGGCTGCGCGGCGCCTGAAAATGCCGCCGGAAAAAGTGCCCAGTGTGATTGCAGAGACAGGAAATGTATCTTCGGCCTGCATCCCCATTGTATTGGATGAATTAAACCGAAGCGGAAAACTTGCTAATAGCCGGTATATAGCCCTGGCGGGGTTTGGAGCCGGTTTTACCACCGGAGCCTGCGTGCTGCGGTGTCATAAATAAAACAAATTCAGTTTTGGAGGAAACATCATGAGCATTTTAGAAAGAATCAACAAAATCTTAGTGGAGCAGGACATTACCGAGAATACGGTGACGATGGAAACCACGTTTGATGAGCTGGACATCGATAGCCTGGCGGTCGTTGATCTGACCATGAGCTGTGAAGAGGAGTTCGATATTGAGCTGGATATCGACTCAGAAAGCGTGCCCAAGACGATTGGCGACATGGTAGAGAAGATCGCAGAATTAACGGGCGAAGAAGCCTAACCTTTTAAGTAAGAGTTCGCCTGCAGTTATGATCCATCTGCGGCGAACTTTTTTAATGCGGGAAGAAAGAGGAAAAGATGATTAAAACGTCGATTTGTGAGTTATTGGGAATTCAGTATCCCATTTTTCAGGGTGGCATGGCATGGATCGCCGACAGCAGCCTGGCGGCCGCCGTATCCAATGCCGGAGGGCTGGGCATTATTGCGGCAATGAATGCAGATGCGGCCTGGCTGCGGGAGCAGATTCACGAGGTGCGCCGTCTGACCGATAAGCCCTTTGGCGTCAATGTGATGCTGATGAGCCCCTTTGTAGAGGAAGTAGCGCAGCTGGTGATGGAGGAAAAGGTGCCGGTCGTGATCACAGGCGCCGGGAATCCGGCTAAATATGTAAAGGACTGGAAGGCAGCCGGGATCAAAGTTATACCGGTGGTTGCGTCGGTAGCACTTGCTAAGATGATGGCCAAGCGAGGCGTCGATGCCGTCATTGCAGAGGGCGGTGAATCCGGCGGACATGTGGGCGATTTGACGACGATGGTACTGGTTCCGCAGGTGGTAGACGCTGTGGATATTCCGGTGCTGGCCGCAGGCGGCATCGGCGATGGCCGCGGTATAGCAGCAGCCTTCATGCTGGGAGCAGAGGGCGTACAGGTGGGAACGCGCTTTTTGGTCGCTCATGAATGTACAGTGCATCCCGCTTATAAGCAGCGAATCCTAAAAGCGAAGGACATCGACACCATGGTGACGGGCCGCCGTTTGGGGCATCCGGTGCGTGCCATCCGCAATGCTTTCACCAAGGAATACCTAAAAAAAGAATATAACAGCAATATTTCCGATGAAGAGCTGGAGCGCATGGGCGCCGGTTCGCTGCGTAAGGCGGCGGTGGAGGGCAATGAGCAGGACGGCACATTTCTGGCCGGTCAGATTGCCGCGATGGTCACAAAGGAGCAGCCGGCAGCGGAGATCATCCAAGAGATGTTTGAAGAAGCAGAGCAGGTGCTGGGAGGCGCGGCAAAATGGCTAAGATAGGTTTATTATTTGCAGGGCAGGGCGCTCAGTACCCGGGTATGGGACGTGACTTTTATGAGCAAAACGACGCAGCGCAGCGCATCTTTCGGATCGCGGATCAGCAGCGGCCCGGCACAAGCGCGCAGTGCTTTGCCGGCACCAAGGAAGAGCTTTCCGTAACAGTCAACACGCAGCCCTGTGTGTTCGCCGTCGATCTGGCGATTGCCGAGGCGCTTGCCTTTGCCGGCGTCAAGGCGGAGGCCGTGGCCGGCTTCTCGCTCGGCGAGCTGGCAGCGCTCACCTTTGCCGGTGCATTCTCCGCAGAGGAGGGCTTCCGGCTGGTACAGAAAAGAGCGCAGCTCATGCAGGAGGCTGCCGAGGCGCATCCCAGTCAGATGGCTGCTGTGCTGAAGCTGCCGGCAGAGACCGTCGAGGCGATCTGCCGCGAAGTGGGCGATGTGTATCCGGTCAACTATAATTGTCCCGGGCAGGTGGCCGTGGCCGGCGCGGCCGGCAAGATGGCGGCGTTTACCGAGAGGGTCAAGGCAGCCAAGGGCCGGGCAGTTGTGCTACCGGTGAGCGGAGGCTTTCATAGCCCGTTCATGAAAACGGCAGCGGAGGGCTTTGCGGCAGAGCTGGCGCAGATCGAGATGAAAACGCCGAAAATAAGCGTGTATGCCAATCAGACAGCGCAGCCCTATACAGAGGGCGAGGCGATGAAGCAGACGCTGGCAGCGCAGATTGAGAGTCCGGTGCTCTGGCAGAAAGCGCTGGAAAATATGATGGAGAGCGGCATTGATACGATGATCGAGGTGGGTCCCGGCAAAACGCTGTTTGGGTTTGTGCAGCGGCTGGCGCCGGATTTTGCCGTATATCACTGTGATACAATGGAGAGCCTGCAGGCCATCATCAGTGAGCTATAATGGGAGGATAGTATGAAAAATAAGCTGGATAGCTTATTTTTCATACGGCTTATTTGTGCCGGAGCGTCACAAATAAGCTTTGATGGCAGCCGAGAAATCGCATTCGCGAATTTCTCGGCGCCCCGTCGCAACGTTCCGATGTATTCGGAACGTTTATGCTCCGGAATGGAGGGTACCATGACTTTAGAAGGAAAGACGGCCATTGTCACCGGCGGATCCCGGGGGATTGGCAGGGCGATTGCACTTAAGCTTGCGCAGCAGGGCGCCAAGGTGGCGATTGTGTATGCCGGCAATACGCAGGCAGCGGAGCAGACGGTTTCGGAGCTTGCGGCGCTGGGCAGCGAGGCCAAGGCATATCAGTGCAATGTGGCTGATTTTGAGGCGGTTAAGCAGCTTTGCAAGACGATGCTGCAGGAGCTGGGGCCGGTTGATATCTTGGTGAATAATGCCGGAATCGTCAGAGATAAGCTCGTTCCGCTGATGAAGGAGGAGGATTTTGACGCTGTGCTGGCGACCAATTTAAAGGGCGCTTTTAATATGACGAAAAATCTGTACTCCAATTTTATTCGAAAAAAAAGCGGACGCATCATCAATATTACTTCGGTGGTAGGACTGATGGGCAATGCCGGGCAGGCGAATTATGCGGCGGCCAAGGCGGGGCTGATCGGATTCAGCAAGTCGGTAGCCAAGGAGCTGGCTAGTAAAAATGTCACCTGCAACTGCATTGCGCCGGGCTTTATTGAAACGGATATGACGGCGCAGCTGGACGAAAAAATGAAGGATTTATATGCACAGAGCATTCCGCTTAAGCGCATGGGGAAGGCTGAGGAGATCGCTGAGCTGGCAGCATTTCTGGCGTCTGAAGCGGCCGGATACATTACGGGAGAGGTCATCCGTATAGACGGCGGTCTGTGCATGTGATAAAGCAGAGCATACATGAAAGGAGACCGGACAATATGGAGCGCAGAGTAGTCATCACAGGGCTGGGAGCCGTAACCCCTGTGGGAAATACGGCGAAGGAAACATGGGAAGGCCTGCAGCAGGGACGCCGCGGGATCGACCATATTACTAAATTTGATACGGCGGAGTATAAAGTAACAGTAGCGGCCGAGGTCAAGGACTTTGATCCGCTGGTATGTATGGATAAGAGCGAGGCGCGCCGTACGGATCTGAACTGCCAGTATGCGCTGGCGGCGGCCAAGGAGGCCATGGAGGACAGCGGCCTAGGTCAGGAGGGACAGATCGATCCCGAGCGGCTGGGCGTCTATATCGGCAGCGGTATCGGCGGGATCCAGACGCTGGTCTCTGAGACGGAGAAGCTTTTAAAAAGCGGGCCGAAGAGGATTTCTCCGTATCTGGTGACGATGATGATCAGCAACATGGCCACGGGACTCGTAGCGATTGAGTATCAGGCGAAGGGGCCAACCCTGCCGATTGTAACGGCCTGTGCAACCTCCAGCCATGCGGTGGGAGAAGCGTACAGAGCCATTCATCACGGCTATGCAGACGCGATCATTGCCGGCGGCACGGAGGCCGCAATTACGCCGATTGCCATTGCCGGCTTTACCAATTGTATGGCGCTGAGCAAAAACCCAGACCCTGCCACGGCCTGCATCCCGTTCGATGCACGGCGCGATGGATTTGTCATGGGAGAGGGCGCCGGCATTTTGGTGCTGGAGGAGCTTTCTCATGCGCAGGCCAGGGGCGCGCATATCTACTGTGAGATTACAGGCTACGGCAATACGGACGATGCGCATCATATCACGGCGCCTGATCCGGAGGCCGATGGCATTACTCGTGCGATTCGCATGGCGGCAGAGCAAAGTGGGCTGCAGACGGCGGAAGGGCTGTATATCAATGCACATGGCACCTCCACACCTCTAAATGACAGCAGCGAGACGCTTGCCTTTAAAAAGGCGCTCGGAGAAGAGGGCGCACGGCAGGCGGCCATCAGCTCCACGAAGTCTATGACGGGCCATATGCTGGGCGCCACGGGCGCAGTAGAGGCATGCGTATGCGCGTATGCGCTGCGCGATGGCAAGATCCCTCCGACGCTTGGTCTGGAGCAGCCGGATCCGGCCTGTGATCTGGATTATACGCCGGGCACGGAGGCAAAGGACTTTGACGGAAAATGGGCGATGTCTACCAATTTAGGCTTTGGCGGGCATAATGCCTGTCTGGTGTTTCATAAGTATGAGAATGGAGACGTCTGAGAATGAATATGCAGGAATTAAAAGAGCTGGCGTCCTTGATGCAGGAGTACCAGCTGACGAAGGTGGCGCTTTCTGCTGACGGAGAGGTAACCATGGAAAGGCAGCCAGCCGCCGCCAGTCTTCCGCTGCAGGCGGCGGAAAAACAAATGCCACAGCAGATATCTGTCCCCGAAGGAGAGCGGGAGCCGGTGGAGGCGCCTGACGGCAGGGTGATCTGCGCGCCGATGGTGGGCGTGTTCTATACGGCGTCTATGCCGGATGCGGATCCGTTTGTCAGGCCGGGTGACGTGGTGAAGCCGGGGGATACGCTGTGTATTATTGAGGCGATGAAGCTGATGAACGAGGTCTGCGCAGAGCAGGCCGGTGAAATTGCAGAGGTGCTGGTACAGAACGGACAGCTGGTGGAGTATGGGCAGCCGCTGTTTAGACTTGTGTAAGCAGGTGATGAGATGATTATGAACCGAGAAGAGTTAAAAAAGGTGCTGCCGCACCGCGAGCCAATGCTGCTGGTGGATGAGGTGGAGGCGCTGAATGCGGATGAGGCGGAGGGACGCTATACCGTGCGGGGCGACGAGTGGTTTTTGCAGGGGCATTTTCCGGGGAATCCGGTGGTGCCGGGCGTGGTGCTGTGCGAGATTATGGCGCAGACCTGCTGTGTGCTGCTGACGAGTAACGAGGTAGGCTCAACGCCTTATTTTACGCATATGGATAAAGTGAAATTCCGCAAGATGGTAAAGCCGGGCGATACGATTGTGACAAAATGCAGGATCAATAAGCGCCGGGGCAATTTTTGGTTTGCCGAGGGCAAGGCGTTTGTAGGGGATCAGGTGGCAGTGCAGGGAGAATTTGCGTTTGCCCTGATTCGATAAAGCGATAAGGACAGGATGGAGAATGGCATGTTTCCTAAGATATTGGTAGCAAACAGAGGAGAGATTGCGGTGCGGATCATTCGTGCCTGCAAGGAGATGGGCGTGCAGACCGTGGCTGTGTTTTCGGAGGCAGACCGCGATGCGCTGCATGTTTCTTTGGCAGACGAGAGCTACTGCATTGGCGGCGCCAATGTGCAGGATAGCTATCTGAATATGGCGGCGCTGCTGACTGTGGCAGTAGAGTCCGGAGCGGCGGCCATCCACCCGGGCTATGGCCTGCTTTCCGAAAATGCGCAGTTTGCCCGCTTGTGCGAAAAATGCCGCATCCAGTTTATCGGCCCTTCGGCGGCAGTGATCGAAAAGATGGGCGATAAGGAAGCGGCGCGCCGAAGCGTGGCGGCGGCGGGCGTGCCGATTATCGAAGGCTGCGACCTGCTGCGCGATGCAGAGATGGCCGTGCAGGAGGCCAGGCGAATCGGCTGTCCGGTGCTCATCAAGGCGCGTTCCGGCGGCGGCGGAAGAGGTATTCGGCTGGTAGAAAAGCCTGAGGAAGCCAGAGCTGCCTATGAGGCCGCGTATCAGGAGGCCAAGGCCGCGTTTGGCGACGGGCAGTGCTATATGGAGAAATTTTTAACCAAAACGCATCACATCGAAGTGCAGCTGCTGTGTGATCAATACGGCAATGTGATCACGCTGGGGGAGCGGGAATGCTCCGTGCAGCGCAAAAATCAGAAGCTGCTGGAGGAGAGCCCTTCGCCTGTGATTGACGAAAGAACCCGTGAGCGGATGGCGCAGGCCGCCCGCAGAGCGGCAAAGGCTGTAGGCTACAGCGGTGTCGGTACGATTGAGTTTTTATATACAGATGATGGTCAGTTTTATTTCATGGAGATGAATACCCGGCTTCAGGTAGAGCATCCGGTCACCGAGTTTGTGACGGGAGTTGATCTAGTGAAATGGCAGATCCGGGTAGCGGCCGGGGCGGAGCTTCCGTTTGCCACGCATCATCTGGCGCTGCAGGGGCATGCGATTGAATGCCGGATCAATGCAGAGGATCCGGCGCACGGAAACCGGCCCAGCTGCGGCAAGGTGACGGATCTTCATATTCCGGGCGGACCATGGGTGCGCTTTGATACGGCGTTATATCAGGATTATACGATTCCGCCGTATTATGATTCTATGATCGGCAAGCTGATCGTGTTTGCACCCACAAGAGAAGAGGCAGTGCGCAAAATGCGCGCGGCCTTAGGGGAACTGCTGATTGGCGGCGTGGCGACCAATATCGACCTCCAGCTGGAGATCCTCAGCACGCCGGAGTTTCTGCAAGGCAATTATCATACAGATTTAATGAGGATTCGAGGATGCTAAGATGCTAAACGGAAATAAGTTTAAAAAATCTTTAAATGCATTAGAAGAAACGGGCGCTCATAAAGCGGATGTGCCGCAGACCCCGGATCGTCTGTATATTAAATGTGAAAAATGCAAAAAGATGATCCTCACAGAGGAGCTGGGGCGGAATCTGGGCGTATGCCCGTTTTGCGGATTCCATACGCGGCTGAGCGCGCGACAGCGCATCGGGATGTTTTTAGATGAGGGCAGCTTTGAAGAATGGGATGCCGATCTGGTATCAGATGATTTTCTTGATTTCCCCGGCTATAAAGAAAAGCTGGAGAAGCACAGCGAGCAGAGCGGTGAAAAATCAGCCGTGATCACCGGCCGTGCGGCGGTTGGGGGATATCCCTGCGTCGTATTTGTGATGGAGCCGGGCTTCATGATGGGCTCGATGGGCGCCGTCGTAGGCGAGAAAATCACACGCGTATTTGAAAGGGCGGCAGAGCTTAGGCTCCCGGTAATTGGATTTACCGTGTCGGGCGGAGCCCGCATGCAGGAGGGGACGACCTCGCTCATGCAGATGGCTAAGGTGTCAGGCGCAGTCAAGCGTCATAGCGACCGAGGCGGCTTTTATGCTGCGGTGCTCACCGATCCAACCTCCGGCGGCGTGACCGCAAGCTTCGCCATGGAGGCAGATGTGCTGATGGCAGAGCCGGGAGCACTGATTGCCTTTGCCGGGCCGCGCGTGATCGAGCAAACAATTCATAAGAAGCTTCCAGCTGGTTTTCAGCGGGCCGAGTTTTTGCTGGAAAGAGGCTTTTTAGATAAAATTGTACCCAGAGAGCGGCTTAAAATCACATTGAAGCGCTTGTTAGGATATCATCGGCAAGAGAAAGAGAGGTAGGCTATGGGAGACTTCGACCGGGTATTGGCGGCGCGCGATACCGAGCGCCCGACAGGACTGCAGTTTTTCAGCGCCATATTCTCCGAATTCATGGAGCTTCATGGCGATCGCTGTTTTGGCGATGACCCGGCCATTGTTGGCGGCATAGGCCGCCTAAACGGCATGGTGGTCACGGCTATCTGCACCGAGAAGGGGCGCAGCACGCGCGAAAAGGTGCGCCGCAACTTCGGCTCCGCGCATCCGGAGGGCTACCGCAAGGCGCTGCGGCTCATGAAGCAGGCCGAGAAATTTGGCCGGCCGGTGATCTGCTTTGTCGATACCGCCGGTGCATTCTGTGGTCTGGAGGCCGAGGAACGCGGACAGGGGCAGGCCATTGCAGAAAATCTGATGGAGATGATGACGCTGACGGTGCCTGTGATCACGGTGATCACCGGAGAAGGCGGCAGCGGCGGCGCTCTGGGGCTGGCGGTGGCTAATGAGGTATGGATGCTGGAAAATGCAGCCTATTCGGTGATCTCGCCGGAGGGATGCGCCAGCATTTTATGGAAGGACGCGGCACGCCGCGAAGATGCTGCTGAGCATCTGGGGCTCACGGCAGAAAAGCTGCGGCAGCTGGGCATTGTAGACCGCGTCATTCAGGAGGATGCCGCATTTGAGGTGCTGATGAAAAGGCTGGGCGGCGATCTGTATGAGGCGCTGGTAAGCTTGCAGAAGCTTAGCAGGGAAGAGCTGACCGAGAGCCGGTACCAGCGGTTTCGTCGTATAGGGACGGATAAGATCCGAATCAGCAGTGAGGCAGAGGAGGAAAAGTGAAAATGATAAAAAAGGGCATCTGTGTGATGTGCGCAGCACTGCTGCTTTTGACGGCCTGTACAGCTAAAGAGGAAGCAGGGCAGCCAAACAGCAGCGCCCAAGAGGCGCAGCAGAGCAGCTCACAGCAAAGCAGTGAAGTGAGCGCAGAAAGTGAAGAAGAGAGCATAGAAGAAAGCCTGGAAGAAAGCGAAGAGAGCAGCGAGGCTCTGGAGCAGCCGGATCAGGAGATCGAGCAAAGGCTGGCGGGCATGAGTCTGGAAGAGAAAATAGGGCAAATGTTTTTCGCACGCTTTACGGGAGCAGACACAGCGGCTTATTATGCAGAGGAATATCAGCTGGGCGGCTATGTACTGTTTGCGGTAGACTTTGAGGGATATACCAAGGAGCAGGTCATCAGCCATATTGATGGCTGTCAGGCAGTTTCAAACACACCGATGCTGATGGGCGTTGACGAGGAAGGCGGCCGTGTGGTAAGGGTGAGCCAGTATTTTCGTGAGGAGCCCTTTGCTTCTCCGCGGGATGTGTATGCAGCGGGCGGCTGGGATGCGATCATCAGCACGACCGAGGAGAAATGTGCGCTTTTAAAGGAGCTGCATCTCAATGTTAATTTGGCGCCGGTGTGTGATCTGGCAGGGGATCCAGAGGATTTTATGTACACGCGTTCCTTTAGCGGAGATCCGGAGCTGGCTGCTGATTTTGTAGGACGGACAGTCAGCATCATGAAGGAGCAGGGCGTGGGCGCTTCGTTAAAGCATTTTCCCGGGTATGGCGATAATGTGGATACGCATACGGGAATTGCGGTGGACAGCAGGGAGGCATCCGCATTTTACGAACGTGATTTTAAGCCGTTTTTGGAGGGGATCCAAAAAGGAGCCGGCAGCGTTATGGTGTCGCATAACATCGTGAATTGCTTTGACAGTGAATATCCAGCCTCTCTTTCGCCGAAGGTTCACCAGATTTTGCGTGAGGAACTCGGATATGAAGGCGTGATCATAACGGACGATCTGGCCATGGGCGCTATTTTGGATTACTGTGGCGAGGTAGACGCGGCGGTGCTGGCTGTGGAGGCCGGTAATGATCTGCTGATTTCCACGGAGTTTGAGAGTCAGTATGCTGCTGTTTTAAGCGCAGTGCAGTCAGGCAGAATCACAGAGGAACGAATCGATGAATCCGTCAGGCGGATTCTACTGTTTAAAAAACAGATCGGAATCCTTTAATTCACAGAATTGTTTATAAAAAGGGCTGCAAACGGTTGCAGTCCTTTTATATTTATGATACAATCAAGGCACTTTTTAAAATAGTTTTTAAAATTAGAGAATACAGGGAGCATCCAACGGGAGGAAAAAATGAGTGATATTCGTTATAACAAGTCGATTGTAAAAAATATCAATGAATGTTTGATCCGCAAGGCACTGCGAGGCTCGGAGACATTTACCAAAACTAAAATTGCGCATGATACGGGGCTAAGCTTTCCGACGGTAAGCCGTATTTTGGATGAGATGGCGCAGGAGGGCGAGATTCTGGCAAGCGGCGTAGATCCTACGACAGGAGGACGGCATGCACACTCCTATTCCGTCAATCCAGAGTACGCCTATGTGCTTTGTCTGTATTTTCCGGGAAAATCCTTACATACGCTGGTCATCAATGCACTGGGGCAGCCGGTGGAAAAGGAAAAGTTTTTGGCGCAGCAGGATCGGCTGGCTGAGCAGATTGATGAGATTGTAGAATTGAAACGGCAAAAATACCCGATTCGGGCGATCTCAGCAGGTCTGCCGTGGGGAATATCTAATGGTACGATTTTATTTGGCGCTAAAGCCTATGATATGCAGAATTATAATCTGAAGGCGCACTTGGAAGAGAAGTTTGGGATGCGCGTGCGGGTAGAAAATGATATGAACGCGATGGTGACCGGCTGCTATCAGCGAATGTTTAAAGAAGAAAAAAATGCTTCGCTTGTCTGTGTCAGCTTTGGCAGCAGAGGCTGCGGCTGTGGGCTGTATTTGGACGGGCAGCTGATTCGCGGGGCCAATGGTTTTGCCGGAGAGCTGCGGTATCTGCCGATGAATCATGAGACCAATCTGGACTATGAGTATCTAAACGGATTTATGACGCAGGACGCGGTGACACGGATTGCGCAGACCGTATCGACATTATGTGCAACCGTAGACCCGGGCTATATTGTTTTTTATAAAAATCCAATTGTAGAAAATATTCTTCCACAGGTGGAGGAGGCCTGTCACCGGTTTCTGCCGGAGGAAGTGGTGCCTAAGCTGATTCTTACCGATACCTATCAAGAAGATTTTGAAAGCGGCTTGATTCAGTTTGGCAGTGATTTGCTTTTGGCAGGATATCGAATCATTAATCGATAGGAGTAGGGATGATGAAGGCGGAGTGGCTGGTACGAGATAAAAGCTTTTACAAAAGGCTGTTTTTATTAGCGCTGCCGATGGCGGGACAGAGTATCCTGACCTTTTCAGTAGGGCTGGCGGATAATATCATGGTGGGGCAGCTGGGCGATACAGCGCTTTCAGGCGTATATATGGCCAATCAGTGGATGACGCTGCTGCAAAAATTTGTAACCGGATTTTCCACGGCGTCGCTCGTCTTGGCTACGCAGTACTGGGGGCGGCGGGATACCGACAGCATCAAAACGATTATGGCGATGACGGCAAAATTTTGCTTTGCCTGCAGTCTGATTTTCTTTGTGCTGGCATTCTTTTTTCCGCGTTTTGTGCTGGGAATGTATACCAATGAAGAGGCTGTGATTGAGGAAAGCATTCGCTATATGCGGATTGTGTGTATTTCGTATCTGTTTTACTGTGTGACGGAAGTGCTGATGACGTCGATGAAATGCGTGGAGACGGTGGGCATTGGCCTATACATATCGATCAGCACGCTGATTGTCAATGTGGGGCTGAACTATGTGCTTATTTTTGGCAAGCTGGGCATGCCAGCGCTGGGGATCCGCGGAGCCGCCGTGGCCACATTAGCCGCCAGAGTGCTGGAAGCCGTGATCATGCTGTATTATGTTAAAGTTAAGGATCATAAACTGAAATTGACGCTGCGGGATATTTCCCGGCATAGCCGGGTGCTGCTTAAGGATTATATTCATTATGGCATCCCGATCTTTGCGGGCTCGGCTGTGTGGGGGCTTAACATGACGGTGCAGAGCGCGATCTTTGGCCGGCTCGGCGAGAGCGCGATTTCGGCGGTGAGCATTTCTAACAATCTGTTTAATATCATTTCGGTGGCGATGTACGGCGTGTCGAGTGCGACGGGCATTATCATTGGCAAGACGGTGGGCAGCGGTGATTATGAGCGGGTGAAGCAGTATGCAAAGACGCTGCAGCTGGTGTTTATCGGTATGGGCGTCGTGACGGCGCTTTTGATGTATGGCAGTCACTGGCTGATCCCGGTGCTGTATCCGACGATTTTGCCGGAGACGGCAGAGGTGACGTATCAGCTGATTTGCGTGCTTTCGATCATGGTGCTGGGTACGGCGTATCAGGTATCGTGTCTGACGGGCATTGTGCGCGCGGGAGGCTGCACGCATTTTGTGTTTGTCAATGATACGATATTTGTGTGCTGCGTGCTGATCCCTTCAGGGCTGATTGCGGCGTTTGTGCTGGGAGCGCCGACATGGGTGGTGTTTGCCTGTTTGAAATGTGATCAGCTGCTGAAATGCATTGTGGCTGTGGTGAAGGTGAATCGTTTTAAATGGATTAAAAATATTACACGCGATGCCGCGGCTGTGCAAAAGGGCTAATCCTCATGCAAAAATAACGAATATTTATGCAAAAAGTGCTGATTGACAATTGGGTTATGCGTGATATAATAGATTAACACGACACAAAAGTGTATAAAAATACAATCATATAGAAGGAGTTTTAGAGATGAAGAAACTGTTGACAGTTTTGCTGGCGGCCGCGCTGATGATGACGATGGTTGCCTGCGGAAGTGATGAGAAGGAAACAAGCGGAGCGGATTCTGCTTTGGAAAAGGTGACGATTGAGAAGTTAGATGACCTGGCTGGCAAGACCATCGGCGTGCAGCTGGGAACGACTGGTGATGAGGCAGCGAGCGAGTATGAGTCGCAGGGCGCTACGGTTAAGCGTTTCAGCAAGGGCGCCGAGGCGGTGCAGGCACTGAAGACGGGTCAGGTTGACTGTGTGGTTATTGATTCTCTGCCGGCGGAAAAGTTTGTGGAGGCCAATGAGGATCTGGAGATCCTGCAGGGCGACTTCTTTGAGGAAGAGCAGTATGCGATCTGCATGAAAAAGGAAAGCGAGATGCTGGCGAAGTTTAATGCGGCGCTGGCAGAGCTGAAGCAGGAAGGCACGCTGGAATCTATCATGAAGAACTACATCGGTGATGAGATCGGCAAAACGCCGTATGAGTCTCCGGCCAATGTGGACCGTTCTAACGGTAAGCTGGTGATGGCTACGAATGCTGCGTTTGAGCCCTGGGAATATTATGAAGGCGATAAGATCGTGGGTGTGGATGCCGACATCGCACAGGCGATTGCTGATAAGCTGGGCATGGAATTAGAGATTACGGACATGGAGTTTGAGGGAATCATTGCGGCAGTGACCTCTGGCAAGGCTGACTTTGGCGCTGCTGGCATGACCGTAAATGAGGAGCGTCTGCAGAGCGTAGATTTTACCGATACCTATGCCAATGCAACGCAGGTGATTATCGTAAGAAAGTAATCGGCACTGCATATAAGGGGAAGGGGCTGTGAGCGAATGGGCTTTCAGCCCTTCCTTTACTATTTAAGCGTATAGCGGGGGAGGAAGTACATTGAACATATGGCTGTCGTTTGGGGACGATTTTTACCTGAATTTTATTAAGGACGACCGGTATCTGTATCTTTTAAAAGGACTGGGCAATACGCTGCTGATCACGGTGCTGGCAGCGATCATGGGCATTGTTCTGGGATTTATTGTGGCGATTATCCGTTCAAGCCATGATAAAACCGGGAGCTTTAAGCTGGTTGATCCGCTGTGCCGCCTGTATCTAACGGTGATCCGCGGCACGCCGACGATGATTCAGCTGCTGATTATCAATTTTGTAGTCTTTGGCTCTGCCAATGTGAATGGTATCATTGTGGGTGCGATTGCATTTGGCCTCAATTCAGGCGCCTATGTGGCGGAGATTTTCCGGTCGGGCATTATGTCGGTGGATCAGGGGCAGTTTGAGGCCGGCCGCAGTCTGGGGCTGAATTTTACGAAAACAATGCGGCTGATTATTATGCCGCAGGCGTTTAAGAATGTACTTCCGGCACTGGCGAATGAGTTCATTACTCTATTAAAGGAAACGTCCATTATCGGGACGATTGGCATGATGGATCTGACCCGCGGCGCCTCGATTATTCAGAGCCGCACCTATCAGCCGTTTATGCCGCTTTTAGCGGCGGCGCTGATCTATCTGGCGCTGGTACTGGTGATGACAAAGCTGGTGAGCCGGCTGGAGAGGAGGCTGCGGAGCAATGAGCGATAAACAGGAAGCATTACTTGTAGTGAAGGATCTGCACAAAGCGTTTGGCGAGCTGGAGGTGCTATCGGGCATTAGTACCGAGATCCATAAGGGAGAGGTCGTGACGGTGATCGGACCCTCGGGTTCAGGCAAGTCGACCTTTTTGCGCACGCTGAATCTGCTGGAGGAGCCGACGAGCGGCACAGTGAATTTTGAAGGGGTGGATATTACTGATAAATCGGTGAATATCGACCGCCATCGTCAGAAGATCGGGATGGTGTTTCAGCAGTTTAATCTGTTTCCGCATAAAACGATTAAGCAGAATATTATGTTGGCGCCGGTGACGTTGGGGCTGATGAGCGCGGCAGAGGCATCGAAAAAAGCAGATGAGCTGCTGGCGCGGATTGGGCTGCCGGATAAGGCAGACACCTATCCGGCGATGCTTTCCGGAGGCCAGAAGCAGCGGGTGGCGATTGCCCGGGCGCTGGCGATGAATCCGGATGTTATGTTGTTTGATGAGCCTACCTCGGCGCTGGATCCGGAGATGGTGGGCGAGGTGCTGGCGCTGATGAAGGAGCTGGCGGAGAGCGGCATGACGATGGTCGTAGTGACGCATGAAATGGGCTTTGCGCGGGAGGTTTCGACCCGGATTTTGTTTATAGATGAAGGCAAAATTCAGGAGGAGAATGTGCCGGAGCTGTTTTTTGAGCAGCCTAAGAATCCGCGGCTCAAAGAATTTTTATCAAAGGTACTATAATGAAGATGAAAGTTGGCGCCTATCAATTTGCCGTGACGGGCGATATTGAACGAAATCTGAAGAGTATGGAGCGCGGGATTCTTTGCGCTGTGCGCGCAGGCGTGCGGTTGCTGGCATTTCCGGAGTGTGCGCTGACGGGATATCCGCCGCGGGATCTGGCGTGCGCTGCAGATGCGGATCTTGAGCAGGCGAAGGCGGCCTGCGCGAGGCTGCAGGAGCTGGCGGAGACGTATGAGATGCATATCCTTGCAGGGAGCATTACGGAGCAAAGTGGCTGCCGGTATAATAGCGTATTGCTTTTTTCTGGTGAGCGGGCGGGCTCTGATAGCGGCGCTTTGTATCATAAGCGGGCGCTGTGGGGCTGGGATCGTGATAATTTTGCGCCCGGCGCCGAGAGCGGCATCTTGGAGATAGAGGGCTGGCGGCTGGGCGTCCGCATCTGCTTTGAGGTCAGGTTTCCGGAGTTTTTCCGGGAGCTGTACCGGGCGCAGACGGATTTGAATCTTCTTTTATTTTATGATGTCTGCGATCAAGAGAATGAGGATCGATATGAGATGATCCGCTCGCATATCCGCACAAGAGCTGTTGAGAATGTGACGCATACTCTGTCGGTGAATACCATTTCTCCCTATCAGACTGCGCCGACGGGGCTGTATGACCGGTCGGGTCGCTGCCTGACGGAGCTGACGCGCGGCGAAGAGGGGCTCCTCGTATATGAGCTGGAGAAACGCCCGCTGGATTTCGGAGAGCAGGGGCGAAAGGAGATCTCAGATCAGCTTTGCTAGGAGCGGCCTGTGCTGGTACGGGGGACTTTTTACATTCACCGCTGCTGGTCCGTCCCTTTTGACTGCCACTGGCATCCTGCCGTTTCCACCGCCACTGGCCCGTTCCTTTTGATTTCCACCGCCACTGGCGGAAATGGACGATATAGCTGAACTTTTTCCACCGTGCATGGTGGAAAATTTATACAATAGCGGAAAAATACACGTTAGCAAGCATCTTGGCATAAAAAATGGCGGAAAAAATTCCGCCATTCCAGTTTGAGAGCTTGTGTGCGACGGTATTTTCTCCGCTATTTTTTAATTTTCACCAATCGTGGCGCAGGCACGATGATATCCTCTGAGTTTTATAGGCTGTCTTCTATAGCCTTTTGCACCTTTTCCGCGATGTCATCAGGCAGTGAGTTAGTTTGACCGCTTAGATAATCAGCTAAATATGCTTCTAAAACCGTGCAGATATCGGCATCTACAATGAAGGCCTGCTTATTTTCCTGTATCAGGCTTTGGAGCGAGTCGGCCAGATCCTGCGGGAGCGCCTCTCTGTCAAAGGCTTGCTTCTGGATTTGGTACTGCCCGCCAGACAGTGACCGGAAGGAATCAATAAGAGCAAGTGCTTCATTTTGATTGACGGGAGTCAGCATTGCCATTGCATCATACATCGTAATCATTTCCCATTGGTCATGAGGAATATCCATCAATGCTCTTAAAAATCGAACCGCGGCCTCGGGCTGAGAGGAGCTAGCACTCACCATACCCATAATATTGATATTAACAGAGTATCCGTCGCCATCTCCTAACGGATAAAAAAGCAGCTCAGCATCCTGCTGCAGGAGCTGGTGGCAGGCGCTGCTCATGTAGCGCGCAGCGCAAATCATATTTGAGTTTCCTAATATTACGGTACAAAAGTCTCTGATATCGGCAAAGGACATGCTGGTGACCGTGGCAGCACCGCTAAAATACGGGAAAGCCATATCCATAGTAGTCCTAAAGTATTCCATCGTCAGGGCAAAGAGCGCGGGATCTACAGCTACTTGACCGGCTTCGCGGTCCACATGAAGCGCGCCGGTGTGCTCCAGCACTTCATACATCCATTGATAGCGATTGCTGATAGAAAGCATCAGAGGGAGCTGGGAGCAGTAATCAGCAGAATCCTTATGCAGGTCCGCGTCGGCCATCAGGGCTTGAAGCAGCTGCTGAGCAGTATATTGATCACTTAACTCTGATAAGCCGCCTGCGCCGAGTGTTTGTGCATCTGTAATCAGATATTGTATAGAAACCGATAAAGGAAGGATGAACTGCTCATCGCCGCATTTTCCGGCTTCTATGGCACCGTTTATATAGTTAGCCGGATCATAATCAGTATCTGCCTGCAGATATTCATGCAGCCCGGCAAGCTTGCCGTCCTTGGCCCATTGGAATGGGTTTATGATAAAGGAGCTGCTGTATTTGTCAAGGAGAATCACATCCGGTGCTTTATCGCCCTCCAGCGCCTGTTCTAGCTCCTCTGCACTTTTAAAGGAAGTAGCTTCGATCGGTAGACAGTCGTCAGATGTTTTGTACCAGTCCAGCAGTGCGCGGATCATTGGTTCCGTATCGGCTTCGCCGACATAGTAGACGCGAAGCGGAGCCGCCTCGCCGGAAACAGCCGAGCTGCTCGGCTTGGGTTCTTCTGTGCGGGTACAGCCAAAGGCGCAGCAGACAAGGGCTGCACATAGCAGTAATGCAAATATTTTTTTCATTTTCTCATACCTCTTTTTTTTTGCGGCATAGCCGCTGTGATGCCTTGAATATACGTCTGCCAAAATAAAAAGTCAAGCTCTATTTTTGCACATGCTCTGTCGAAACAGGCAGCTGAAAAAAGGCATCCCGGTATCTTTTGGGGGTATAGCCGGTATGCTTTTTAAATGCACGGATAAAGTGGCTCTGAGAGCTGAATGCCAGAATAGCACTGATTTCAGCATAGGTGTAGTCAGAAAATTTCAGCATGTTTTGGGCCGCCTCCATACGCTTGGACAGGATATAGGAGGAGATGGAGCAGCCGGTTTCTTTTTTAAATAGAGTAGAGAGATAGCTTTCGTTTAAGTGAACCTGCTCCGCCAGGTCCCGGACAGAGATGCTTTCATGCAGATGATGATAAATGTAATCAAGGCATAGCGTGATAGGCTTAGAATAGACCTTTATCTTATCAAGTGCAGCCATTTCTTTGGTGTAAAAAGCAAACATATCGGCGTGCAGAGCTTTGATTTCGTCAATCGTCCGCAGCGTATCCATTTTTAAAATATACAGATCGCTGATGTTATAGGCGCGTTCCGCAGCCATTCCGCCAGCGATAGCGCTGCGGCTGGCAAGAGTAATGGAAGCAACAAAAAGATATTTGTAATTACGCACGGGATCATCCGATACGTGGCCCGGAAGGTCGGAGGAAAACATACGGACCCCCTCCTCTATAGCCCTAGGATCACCGATGCGCAGCAGATCATATTGATACATATCCTCCGTGACGGTATGATGCCGGTCATCATTTTCCCGATGAATGTACTCCATATATTTGAGCTGTTTTTCAGTTAAAGTAGCCATGTTTCACCTCCCAGTATGAAATGAGCATATCACAAATAGCGGCAGGGAGCAATGCTTAAAAAAGGGCACGTTCCTGCCGAGGCAAATGCAGGGCAGCAGCGCAAAGAAAGCCGATAAGAGAAAGCAGAAGCAGAAAAACAAATACGGCAGGTCGTCCAAAGGAGTCAGAAACCAAGCCGGCAGCAATCGGGATGACAGCACTGCCGATGCTCTTAAAGGTAGCGATTAGGCTAAGCGCGGTCGTTGTGCAACCCTCCTCTACTAGATTCAGAATGATTTTAAGCGTGAGCATAATATAAAGCATAGTAGCTGTAGATTTGCAGAGGAAAAGGACAAGGCAAAGCGCAGCGAGGTGGGACACTAGAGAATAAGTAGCAAACTGAATAAGCAGCAAACCAAAAGAGATAAGTAGCAGCTGTTTGGCCGAGAGCCGGTTCATATACCGGTTAGAAAATAAAATAATCGGGATTTCCATCAGTGTAGAGGCAAATAAAATGCTGCCAACCTGAGTCGTATTGCCAAGCAGCTCTTGCAGGCGCAGAGTAAGGTAGGTGCCGTTTGCGGCCGCCGCGCCGCTGAACAGAAAGCTGACAAAGCTAAATAAAAGGAACGAACGGTTTTTTAGCAGAACACGAAGAATGCCAGCGCTTTTTGGGACGGCTGTGGCATGCAGCTCATGAGCAGCGTCGTTATTAGTAGTTAAAAAGAAAGCGCCCATTGTGACCAGCATGGCTGCAGCAAATATATAAAAATTAAACCGCGGAGCAATTGTTTCATAGATGAATGCAGCAGCCTGTGTGGCCGCGGCATATCCAACCGCTCCCCATAAGCGGATCAGGCCATAGCGGTATGGCGTATTGGTAGCCAGCTGCTCGCACAGAGGATTGACCCCAGAAAGAAACATCGTGGTAAGGCCATTTAAAATGAACAGCAATACATTATTTTGAAAAGAAGCAAATAAAAGCGCACAGATCGCTGAAAGACAGAGCAGGGCGACGCTGATCGTGCGGTCACGGCGCATCCGGTCATACACAAGACCAATTACAGGCTGTAAAAGCATAGTAAAAATACCGCCGGCGGAAATAATGACGGAGATTTCCGAATCGGCCTTGCCATTGCCGGCGAGATAAATAGAAAGGATGGAATTGAAGATTCCCATTCCGAAAAAATAGGCGAAATAGAGCAGGGCATAGCTGCTATACCGTTTTCTTTTGATTGCCTTAAGCTGCATAAAATGACCTCCTGATATGGTGAATGATGGGAGGAGTGTAGCACAAATCTGTTCAATTAAATATCACGTATATTGTATTTTTAGCCCTGATATTATGGGAAATGAAGAGGATAATAATGTTATAAATCCAATACATGTGCAATCCATAAACTCTCTTTTTTGATACAATGCCTGCATGATAAGCGCTTAAAAGATAATGAAAAAGGAGTGATTGATTTATGAAACAGATAACGGGCAAAAAATCAACCGCAAGAGTGGTGAACATGACAGAAGGAAATCCAATGCGCATCATTCTGATGTTTGCTGTTCCTTTATTTATAGGTAATATCTTTCAGCAGGTATACAGCATGATCGACACGATGATTGCAGGGTATAGCTTGGGCGACGGTGCGATAGCGGCCATAGGAGCGACCTCCTCGCTATATTCACTTCTAATCAATATCGCATCAGGTCTAAATAGCGGCTATGCGATTGTCGTCACACAGTATTTCGGATCGGGGAATGAAAAAAAGCTAAAAGAGGCCGTTGCGGGCATGATACAGCTCAATATAGTGGTGACGGCAGTTTTGACAGTGGTATCCGTTGTATTTTTGAGGCCGTTGATGCGATTCATGAATACACCGGAGGCAATTTTTTCAGAAGCATACCGTTATATTGTTGTTATCTGTATGGGTATGCTGGCTACAATCTGCTATAATATGTTTTCAGGGATTTTGCGGGCGGTAGGGAATAGCCGTACTTCTATCTACTTCCTAATTCTTGCTTCTTTATTAAATATAGGGCTGGATTTGCTTTTTGTGGTAGGCCTGAAGATGGGAGTTGCAGGAGCGGCGCTGGCTACTGTGATCGCACAGGGAACGGCCGCAGCATTTTGCGGATGGTATATCGTTAAAAATTATCGCTTTCTTCTGCCAAGCAGAAAGGATCTGCGAGTTTCCAAAAAGCTGTTAGGAGAGCTGGTGTCACAAGGAGTCGCGATGGGTTTAATGCTTTGCGTTGTGGATCTGGGGTCAATTCTGTTTCAGAGGGCCACAAATGGTCTGGGAGCAAGCATTATTTCCGCGCAAACGGCATCAAGGCGTATCATCGGGATTACCATGCAGCCGCTGGCTACCATTGCAACAGCATCCTCTACCTTTGTGGGTCAGAACTGGGGAGCAGGAAAGACGGACAGAATCCGATCAGGACTCAAGCAGGTGCTGAAAATGGAGATGGTATGGTCCGGAATTGCCTGCATCATCGCCGCGTTTTTCGGAGATATACTGATCCGGATTACGACGGGGACAGAGGATTTAATGATCATACAAAACGCGGTCATGAATTTGCGCTGGCATTTATTCTTTTTCCCGGTGCTGGGAGCTCTGCTTGTGCTGCGTACCGCGATGCAGGCCATGGGCAAAAAGATAGCGCCCATTATTTCCAGCTGTTTGGAGCTGGGGATGAAAGGCGTATCGGCTGCGTTTTTAATACCGCAGCTTGGCTTTTTTGGCAGCAGCATTACAGAGCCGCTGACATGGGTGATTATGCTGGTCTTCTTGGTTGGTGCGTTTTGTATACAAAAGAGAGCGTTATTCGGTGAAAGCAGATGGAAAGAAAATTTAGAAATCTAAAGAGTTTATAAATTTTATTTAGAAAACTTGACATTCTTCTGAAGAAAATTTATAATAAACCAGACCTATATCCATAGATGAAAAGCAAGGAATAAAGTTAAATGAAGAAATTAAAGAAAAAAGGGATCGGCTGGTATATCGGCGACCGTCTGCTGCAGTTTGTTTTTATTTTACTGGCAGCCAGCGTGCTTGTTTTTGCGATGTGCCACATGTCTAACATCGATCCGGTGGCAGTGATTTTAGGCGGCAAGCAGACCTCGCCGGAGACCATTGCGGCGCTTCGTGAAAAGTTTTATTTGAATGATTCGCTGCCGATGCAGTACTGGCGATGGCTTAAAGGAATGCTGCAGGGTGATTTTGGACTTGATTTCAAATATCAGCAGCCGGTGTGGGATTTAATCGCAGGGCGGCTTCCGGTGACACTGACGCTCACCTTTTGCAGTTCGATTGCCGCGCTGCTTGTGGCTATTCCGCTTGGGGTGCTTAGCGGGATACGCCGTCATACGCTGGTGGATCGGGGCGCATCCCTGTTTTCGCTGATTACGATGGCCTGTCCTCCGTTTTTTATCAGTGTCATTGCCATCGCGATCTTAGCCCGCGTTGCACCAGGGATTTCCTTCACCGGGAGCTTTAGCTCACTCGGGGAGATGATAGAGCGTCTCTGGCTGCCGGCCTTGTGTCTGGCACTGGGAATGATTGCATTAGCGCAGCGCATGATTCGCTCTTCCATGATCGAAGAGCTGCAGAGTCCGCATATTCAGATGGCGCAGGCAAAGGGACTTCCGCAAAAGACGATAATCTGGAAGCATGCATTTAAAAATGCGCTCATTCCTTTGATTACGGTGTACGGCATTCAGATGGGCAGTATGCTGGTAGGGGCAGTTTTAGTCGAGGCAGTATTTTCGCTGGCGGGCCTCGGCGGACTTTTGATATCGGCTGTACAGACCAGCAATTATCCGGTCACACAAGCGATTACAATGCTGATGGTGTTTGTCTTTTTGCTCATCAGCACGATTACCGATATCTTATATGCGGTTATCGATCCGAGGATCCGTACCGGAATGGGAGGCCGCAATGGATAAAAAAAGAAAGAGAATTCGGTCATTTTTCAGCCCTGCTGTGATCGTAGCAGTGATGATTTTGGCAATTGTGATCGGCGGCGCCATCCTTGCGAATGTCTTGGCGCCTTATGATCCGAATGCCATCAGTTTGGGCGAGGCGCTGCAGGGGCCTTCCTTGACTCATTGGCTAGGGACGGATCCAACGGGCCGTGATATCTTTTCCCGGCTTCTTTTCGGCGGGCGGACGACGCTGCTCAGCGCAGTGGCCATTGTAGCGTTTGCGATGCTGTTTGGTATTCCGCTGGGGCTGTTTGCCGGATATTATGGCGGTTGGTTTGACAAGGTTACGCAGAGGATCTGCGATGTGATCATCGCCTTTCCCTCTTTATTATTGGCATTTGTATTTGTGGCGGCATTCGGGCGCAGCTTGATCAACAGTATTATTGCCATTGGTATTATCTATATTCCGATGACGGCTAAGCTTACGCGTTCGCTGACGCTGACTGAAAAAAATAAGACCTATGTGGAAGCCGGCAGAACCATTGGCTATTCAAGGCCTAGAATCTTATTTACTGAGATTCTGCCCAACTGCGTAGCGCCGCTTACGGCACAGTTGACGCTCGACATCGGATATGCAGTGCTTGATTTAGCGGCGATGAGTTTTCTGGGGCTTGGTGTGCAGCCGCCAACGGCGGATTGGGGCGCGATGCTGGAGGAAGGGCAGCAGTTATTGTTTTTGCATCCAATGGGGGCGGTTGCCCCAGGGATTGCCATTGCTCTGACAGTCATTGCCATCAATCTGATCAGTGATGGCGTCTTAAGATATATCGACCCTGCGCAGAGAAGGCTGCCGCGGCTGCGGAAAAAACGTCTTGAGGCCATGGTGAAAAGCAGCATGGAAGCAGCGGTGCAAAAGCAGCAGAAGGAGCAGGCGCATGGATAATAGCATATTGAAAATCAGGGATCTGCATCTGTGGCTTCATACAGAGCAGGGGCTCCATCACATTTTGCAGGGCGTTGATCTGGACATACAAAAAGGAGAGGTCCATGGGCTCATCGGAGAAAGCGGCTGCGGCAAAACGATGATGACAAAGGCCGTTTTGAACATGGGGGATGCCGCGCGTACAGTTGTAAGAGGGACGATCCGATTTGACGGACAGGAGCTGACGGAGCTGCCCGCTTCGCAGCGGCGAAGGTTGGGCGGACGGCAGATCGGATATATTACGCAGGATCCTTTAACAGCGCTGAATCCTCTGTTTACCGTGGGCGAGCAGATTGCGGAGATGCTTCGTTATCACAAAGGCATGAACCGAAAGGAAGCGATGCAGGAAGCAGTCAAACAGCTGGAGCGGGTAGGGATCGTACCCGGCGCCCAGATGAGCAGGCGCTATCCGCATCAGTTTTCCGGCGGTCAGCTGCAGCGGATTTGTTTGGCAATGGCCGTATGCTGCGGGCCGCAGCTTCTGATTGCCGACGAGCCGACCACAGCACTGGATGTCACGACGCAGGCGCAGATTTTAGAGCTGCTTAGGCAGCTTCAAAAGGAAGGCTTAGCAATTCTGCTGATTACACATGATTTCGGTGTTGTTTCCGAAGTCTGTCAGCGTGTTTCCGTGATGGATAAAGGAACGATTGTAGAAGAAGGCGATACCAATGCTGTGTTTAACCAGCCGCAAAAGGAATACACCAAGCGTCTGATCGACAGCGCCGTCAGAAAGGAGGGAGCTTATGAAACCTAACCTTTTAGAGGTGCGGGAGCTAAGAAAAGAATATCATCAAAAAGAGGCGACCGTACAGGCGGTAGATGGCGTATCATTTTCTGTAAAAGAAGGAGAAATCTTAGGCATTGTAGGAGAAAGCGGCTGCGGCAAATCGACGCTGGCACGCTGTATCATCCGTTTAATAGAGGCAGAAGAGGGCGCTATCTTATGGAACGGAAGCGATATAAGTCATCACAGCGAAAAGCAGATGCGCAGCCTCCGGCCTCAGATTCAGATGATCTTCCAAAACCCGTATGCCTCTTTTAATCCGCGTTTTTCCATCGGACAAACATTAGAAAAAGTAAGAAAATTTTATGGGCTTACGCCCCAACAATATCAGGACAAATTGGCTGAGCTCCTGCAGTACTGCGAGATTGACAAAGAGCTGCTGGAGAGAAGACCTTCTCAGCTGTCCGGAGGACAGCTACAGAGGCTGGCAATCGTGAGAGCGCTTCTCTCGTCGCCCAGACTGCTGATTGCAGATGAAGCGGTGTCAGCACTCGATGTATCAATACAAGAATCTATTTTAAAGCTGCTGCGCGATATAAGAGGTCAATACGGCATTGCCGTCTTGTTTATTTCTCATGATTTAGCGGTAGTCCGGGCGCTTTGTGAGAGAGTGCTTGTAATGTACCGCGGCCGCATTGTTGAAGAGGGCGGAGCAGAGGAGCTGTTTCGCGCTCCGGCGCATCCCTATACGAAGGCGCTGCTTTCTGCCAGGCCGCGGCTGGGAAAGAGCCAGGAAGGCCGTATTTTATTGCGCGGCGATGTAAGGGATGCAGGGCAAAACGAAAACGCCTGTTTGTTTGCAGGGCGCTGCTATGCAAAGCAAATGGGAAACTGTCAAAGACTCCGTCCCTCGATGGTTGAACTGGGCAAGGGGCACAGAGCCGCTTGTCATTGTATAAATCAAAATTAAAAGGAGAAATCAAATTGAAGCAGGTAGTAAAAAAAGGACTGGTCAGCCTGTTGCTGCTGGCCATGCTGCTGAGCTGTTTAGCAGGCTGCAGCAAACAGGAAGAGCCAAAAGAAAAAGAAGGAAAGGTAACAGCGCAGCTAATCGCAGACGTAGTAGCACTGGATCCGGCGCGTATGTATGACACATCCACGATGCTGGTGCTGGGACAGGTAACAGAAAATATTCTGGCGCAGCAGATGGATGGAAGCATGAAGCCATTTTTGGCCGAGAGCTGGGAAGCGACAGATAATGTTACTTATGTTTATCACATGCGCAGTGACATCAAATTTTCAAACGGAGATCCGGTGACCATGGAGGATGTGCTGTTTTCTATGGAGCGGCACAGAGATCCGGCTGTGGCATCTTATCTGGGCTGGATGTATGATAATGTAGAATCGATTACACAGACAGGTGACTGGGAGTTTACCGTAAAGCTGTATGAGCCGGATGCGACATGGCAGTATGTACTGGGCACAGCCGCCGGTGCGGTTATTCAAAAATCAGCCTGTGAGGCCGCGGGAGATCAGTTTGGTTCTTCTGTAGAAGGGCTGGTGGCCACAGGTCCGTATGTGATTGACAGCTGGACGGTGGGCAGCGAGTTAAAGCTTTCTTACAATCAAAACTATTGGGATCCGCAGTATAGCAATCCGGATGTAAAAAATATTACCTTTACGGTTATCTCAGAGGATACGACGCGCGCCTCCGCGCTGACCAGTGGTCAGACAGATCTGGACACCTGGCTGCCCGGCGATCTCTTGGAGACGATCGAAAAATCCGGAAAAGTAAAGATACAGATGAAGGAGTCGGGTGACTTTCTGTTTTTGGCTATGAACTGCAGTAAGGAGCCTTTTGACGATGTGAATGTCCGCCGCGCGATTGCCAGCGCCATTCCGAAGGAAGAAATCAACAATACAATTGTGGGCAGAGTAGGAGAGAAAGCAAGCTTTATTCCGATGAGCTCCTATCTGTACACCTTTGAGCGTCCGTCATGGGAGGCCTATGAAAAGACGGCTCAGGACTATGCCTATGATATAGAAAAGGCCAAAGAATATCTGGCAGCCTCTGAGCATGCAGATGGTTTTACAGTTAGTCTGATCTGCGACGAGAGCAATATGAATAATTCCATTGCGTTGGTCATTCAGCAGGCCTTGGCAGAGATCGGGATTACCGTCAATATTGAAAGAATGTCTTATGATGAAATCATCTGCCATGAATTCGGCGAATATGTGGATGAAAACGGTAATCATACCTATGAGATGGGTATTTTTGAATGGGAGGCTGATTGGCCGGATCCCTCTGGCAACATCATGGGTATTTTCAACTCTGCGTATATGGGAGAAGGGGGCAGCAATGTGCCCGGATATGCCAATGAAGAGGTAGATGCGCTTTTAAACCAGCAGGCAGCAAGCATGGATGAAGCAGAGAGGACGCAGCTCCTGCAGCAGGCGCTGGATATCATCATTGATGAGAGCCCGATCGTACCGATCAGCTATATGTATTATAAAATGGGACTCGGGGAAGCCATTGAGGCATTTGACCTTGTCACATGGGGAATGTATTTTAAGGATATGAAGTTAAAGTCCTGATGAGGGCCTAACAAAGAAAGGAAGAGCCGTATGATTCGAGCAAAGGAGCTGGCAGCCAGACTGGGCGTTTCGCCCGCTACCATTTCATTGGTGCTCAATGACAAGCCGGGGATCTGTGAGGAGACTCGGCAGGAGCTGCGCAGAAAAATCTGTGAAATGGGATACGGCTATATGCTGAAAAACCCACAGGGCTCTGAGGCTGTTCATGAGGCCGGCGGCGCCATCGCCTTTGTGATCTACCCAGTGTGCAAGGAGTGCAGCGATATTTTCTCATTTTATGCAGCCGTCATGGAAGGTGCCTCTGCTTATCTGCAGGAGCAGGGCTATGAAATGCTTATTTTCCATGTCAAGCCGGAATGTGGATGCAGCTTGGAAAAATGTCTGGCAGATAAAAACGTAAAAGGACTCATCGTACAGAAGCCCTGTCTGGAAAGTATTGACCTGCAGGAGCTGAAGGCTATGGAAAAGCCGTTTGTCATGCTGGATACTTACTACATGGATGAGGAAGTCAACAGCGTTTCCGTCAATAATGAACAGGGTGTTTATAAGCTGATCCGTCACCTGCAGGAGCAAGGGCATGAGCGAATTGGCTATATCAGCTGCAGTGCGCAGCGGGCCAGTTTTTGCGAGCGCAAGGGGTACTATCATATGATCTTGGCGCAGCTGGGGCTGCCGCAGCAGCCGCAGTGGTGTCTGGAGGTCTCCGATGCGGAGGGCATTCACCGCCTGCTGCAGAGCGAAAACGCACCCACGGCCTTTCTTACGGACAATGATATGGTAGCCTGGAAGGCCATTCAGCAGCTTCAGGCCAGCGGTCATACGGTGCCGCAGCAAATTGCAGTGGTCGGCTTCGAGGACCGCGAGATCGCAGCGATGGTAAATCCGCCGCTGACAACCATCCGAGTGCCAGATATGGCATTAGGGCGCCATGCGGCACAGCTGCTGTTATCCACGATTCAGGAAAGCGATTCAAAGGCGGAAGAATGCATCAAAATGGAGCTGGGGGTTGAGCTGGTCGTACGCGACAGCACCCGGCGTGAATAGTTGACAAAGGCCTTGACAGATAGAAAAAAGTTGGCTATACTTAACTATGCTCCGCGTGAGTAGTAATGAACATTTGGCATCATACAATAGAAAACTTTGAATCGTGTCAGGTCCGGAAGGAAGCAGCACTAAGAAGACCTTTCTATGTGATATGGCCCGCCGGGTGGGAGCTATTCACGCGGGGTATTTGTTTAGTATGGTTGGATAGCGGAGAAAACTTTAGTGAAAGGAGATCCCATGTCATATCTGGCATTGTACCGGAAATACCGACCGACCACCTTTGATGGGATGGTGGGGCAGCGGGCAGTCATCACAGCGCTGCAAAATCAAGTAAAATATGGACAGGTGGGGCATGCCTATTTGTTTTGCGGCACACGCGGAACAGGCAAAACCTCAACGGCAAAGGTGTTTGCGCGGGCGGTTAATTGTCTGCATCCGGTAGATGGGAATCCGTGTAACGAGTGTGAGCTGTGCCGGGAGGCAGAGAGCAGCTTTCATCTGGTCGAGATTGATGCGGCCTCTAATAATGGCGTAGAGAATATTCGGGATCTTCGGGAAGAAGTACAGTATACGCCGACCAAGGGACGGTATAAGGTCTATATCATTGATGAAGTACACATGCTGACGCAGTCAGCTTTTAATGCGCTTTTGAAAACGCTCGAGGAGCCGCCTGCACATGTGATTTTTATTCTGGCAACCACAGAGCCGCATAAGGTGCTGCCAACCATTTTATCGCGCTGCCAGCGCTATGATTTTAAGCGCATTACGGTGCAGGAGATTGCAGAGCATTTGGCACAGGTCTGCGAAAAAGAAGGCATCCGTGCAGAAGAGGCAGCGCTGCATTATATTGCTGCTTTGGCGGACGGAGGCATGAGGGATGCGCTGAGTATCCTGGATCAATGTCATGCATATTATATAAATGAAGAGATTACACTGGCAAGAGTGCAGGATGTGCTGGGTGCGGTGGACAGCCGGATTTTCACGCAGATGACTGCGGCACTCGCGCAGGAGGATGCCGCGGCGCTTTTGACGCTGATTCAGCAGATGTTTGCAGAAGGACGGGATGTGCTGCAGTTTGTCAGTACATGGAGCGAATACCTGCGCAATGTACTGGTTAGCCAAGTGTTAAAGGATCAAGCTGAGGGGCTGATTGAGACAGACCCCGAGCAGCTGGAGCGGATTCAAAGACAGGCAGGCGAGCTCAGTGCAGAGCAGCTGACGTGGTATATTGAGAGCTTGGCGAAGCTGGAGGCAAAGTTAAAGTCGGCTTCTGAAAAGCGGATTATTTTAGAGGTAGGACTGCTGGGGCTTTTACGGGGGCGGTCGGCCGAGAGGCCGGAGCGCCTGCAGGAGGCGCCGTCATACAAAGCGCCTGTAAGGACGCCTGAAAGACAGCAGCAGAGCAGAAGCCAGGAGACGATTCCGGCTGTGCCGGCGCCTAAACAGGCAGAACAAAAAACGCCGGCGGAAGGCGCAGCAAAAGGAACGGCGGAGCAGCAGGCCGTGATCCAAAGATGGCCGGAGATCCGAAAGAAAATCAGTACGCAGTGGCAGAGCCTGTATACGCTGAACCTGATGCGGCTGGAGGCGGGGGCGGCTGCGGATGAGCTGGTGCTTCGGGCCTCTAAGGCGATTTATTGTCAGCAGCTGGAGATGAAGGGCGGCGAGAAGCTGTCGCTGATCGAGGAGCAGATTGAGGAAGCTACAGGGAGCCGTTATCGGGTGCGGGTTGTCAGTGATGAGAGACCGCGCATTGGCAGCGGCGACCTGAGTGATATTAAGAATCAAATCCATACGGATGTGAATTGGAGGAATGAATAGAATGGCAAAACGTGGTGGTTTTACCGGCATGCCGGGCGGCATGAATAATTTGATGAAACAGGCGCAGCGCGTGCAGCGCCAGATGGAGGAGATGCAGAAGGAGCTGGAGGCCAAGGAGTTCGAGGGAACGGCCGGCGGCGAGGCTGTGAAGGTGACGGTGACCGGAAAGAAGCAGGTGGTCAGCGTGGAGCTGAAGCCTGAGGTTGTGGATCCGGAGGATATCGAGATGCTGCAGGATCTGATTGTGGCGGCTGCGAATGAGGCGCTGCGTCAGATCGACGAATACCATGAGCAGAAGATGGGCGGCATCAGCGGCGGCCTGAATATTCCGGGGATTTTCTAAGGATGGATTATTTTGGCAGTCCGGTTTCTAAGCTGATTGAGGAGCTGTCGAGATTGCCCGGGATCGGCCGCAAGAGTGCGCAGCGACTAGCATTTCATATGATTCGCATGCCGAAGGAGGAGACGCAGGCGCTGGCGGAGGCTATTGTGTCGGCGCGGACCGAGGTGCGTTACTGCAAGGAATGCGGATGTCTGACGGATGAGGAGCTCTGTCCCATCTGCTCCGATACCGCCAGGGACCATACGGTGATTATGGTGGTGGAGGATGCGCGGGATATGGCGGCATATGAACGCACGCGCCAGTATAAAGGCGTGTATCATATCCTGCAGGGGGTGATTTCACCGCTTTCGGGGGTGAATCCGCAGGATCTGAAGATCAAGGAGCTGTTGGACCGATTGAAGGATGAGACGGTGCAAGAGGTGATCGTTGCGACCAATCCTACGGTGGAGGGCGAGACGACGGCAATGTATTTGAGCCGTTTGCTCAAGCCGCTTGGCGTAAAGGTGACGCGTATCGCCAACGGCGTGCCGGTGGGCGGCGATCTGGAGTATATCGATGAGGTGACGCTGGCCCGGGCGCTAGAGGGGCGCGTGCCTCTCTAAAATGAAAGATCAATGGAATAAACCTTCCTTTTTATGGATATACTGGTAACAGCAAGACCGGTAAGTTGCATAAGGAGGAAGGTTTCTATGTTTAGAAGAAAAAAGACCGATCGAGAGGAACGACTGGCCCGCTTTTGGCAGCATGAGGCGTATCAGCTGGAGGAAACAAAGCAGGAGCTGGAACGCCTGTATCTGCAGCTAGAGGATGTGGTGGACGAGCGTTTAGTGGACAGCATTATCTATGAGATTAAATCACAGGAAGCAAAATATGATTATCATTATCAAAACATCCGCATGCTGGAGGAGCGGACAGAGGTAGTGGGGTAAGAGAGGGAGATGCTCTGCTTTTGCGGCGCTTCGTAGCCCTTTCGCCCCGTAACCCGTTCGCAGTCCTTTCGGCGGTTCAGCCTTTTCGCCGCTCTTCCGCCGCCGCTGGCGGAAATGGGCGATATAGCTGAATTTTTTCCGCCGTGCATGGCGCACAGTTCAAAAATAGGAGAAAAATGCCCGTTAGCAAGCTTCTTATAATAAACAATGACGGAAAAAATTCCACCATCGAGCCTAGACACTTTGTGAATGGAGGAAAAAGTTCCGCCATTTTTTAAATTTTGCCAAAGGCGGATAACAACAAACATCCGCAAAAAAGCAAAATCTACTGAGTCGAAAAACCAAAGGCAGCAAAAGTAAGCGCTTCTTTTCCGCTGCTTTTCTATAAATATAGAGATTCATCTGGATTATATCAATAAGATATGGTATGATGGAAGCAAATAAAGCATATCGTAGGATATAATTGCAGAGAGGCTAAAATGAAGAAAAGAATTTTAGGGATCATATGGATATGGATCGTAACATGCATGATGACGCTGACGGGCTGTGGGTTGCTGCCAAAAGAAGAGGAGCTTCCAATGGCCCCTCTTTTGTTGGAAGGAGAAACTGAGGATTACGTGGTTTCTCAGGTCGTTCGTGGCGATGTTGTGATCCAGGAGCAAATTCGGGCGAGCTATGTGCCCTCTTCCACGGAAAAGCTGGGCTTTGAGCTTGGCGATGAGAAAATCAGTAAGGTGTATGTGAGCGTGGGAGACAGCATCAAAGCAGGCGATGTGCTGATGGAGCTGGATGTAAGCAGCTTGGATGAGCAGATTCGGCAGCAGCAGAATCAGATCGACGATCTATATATGAGCCTCAATCATCTGTATCAGAATGAAGGCGTGAGCATCAGTCAGGCACAGCTGCAGGACAAGCAGGCGGCAGAAAACAGTCAGGCCGGCTGGGTATCGCGTGTGGACGAGGTTGTGGATACCTATGCCAGTCAGGCACAGCAGCTCAAAAATTCCATTCAGGTTGCCGAGCAGCGGCTAAAGGAGCTGGAAGAAAAAAAGAAAACGCGCCAGATCATCGCCTCGATCGACGGGGTGGTGACATACCTATATGAATTTCAGGAAGGAGAGCGGTCAGTCAAGGATAAAAAAGTAGTGACACTCTCCGATATGAGTGAAGCTATGTTTGAGGTATATTCAGAGAACGGGAGTCTGCTGCAGGCAGGCGAGACCTATACGCTGACCAGCGAAGGGAATGAGTATCAGGTAGTTGCGCACCGCGCAGAGGAGCTGAGCTTTGACGGATTGAAGTCAGACGCCATGTATCTTACGATGACAACGCCGGATCCCTCCCTCGAGCAGGGCGCCGCCGGTACGATCGTGCTGATCATGGAGGAAAGCCGCAATACGATTTATGTGCCGAACAGCGCCGTCAAAAACCTAAGAGGAGAGACCGTCGTATATTGCATCGACGAGCAGGGATTTAGAGAGATCCGGCCAGTTCAGATCGGCATTCAGACAGGCAAGATCACAGAGATTACACAAGGCCTTGAAGAAGGCGAAGTGGTCATCATAGAATAAGGAAAAAGGATGAGCGCATATGAGAAATAGGAAAAAGATAGGCATTGTCGCCATAGCTTCAATACTTTTGCTAAGCGGCTGCGGCAGGTCGGTGCAGGAAGCGCCGGAGCTTCTGGAGCCAGCATCTGTAGGCGTCAGCACAATTAAAGTAGAACGCCGCAGCTTTTACAGCGCCGATTCCATCGATGTATCCGTGGTGCCCGAAACAACAGAGCTGTACTTCACAATGGACGGTCAACTCAGCAGCGTACGGGTAAACGAAGGACAGCTGGTCAAAGAAGGCGAAGTGCTGGCAACGATCGATCAATCCGATCTGATGGATCAGATCAAAGAGGTGCAGGAGGAGATAGGATACATAGAGACCTCCTATGCCCATCAGTTAAAGCAGCTAAATCTTGCAGTGCAGATCGCGCAGCTTCAATATGAAAAGCTGCAGGCAGACTACGAGCGTGCCCAGCAGCCCTCTGACCGCAGCATAGCACAGGCGCCGCAGGCGCAAGAAAGGGAAGCGTCAGAGCTTCAGGAGAATTCGGAGGGGGATGAGGAGAGCCGCACCGATGAGAGCGCAGCGGATGAATCCTCACTTCCGGAAGACAGCGCCGAAAATTCAGAAGACAGCTCAGATCAGACATCTGAGGATAGCTCCAATGAATCCTCTGCTGAAGAAAGTTCAGATTCCGGAGAGGAAAGCAGTACAATAGCGCCGCAGCCGCCCGTATCAGGGGTTACACAGTATGATATTGAGCAGGCGCGCATCAAAGTGCGGCAGGCGGAGCTTGCGTATACGCAAAAGCAGGAGGAGTATCAGCATAAGGCATCCCAAAAGCAGCAGCAGAGACAAATATTGCTGGACAAGGTGGGAGAGGATACGCTAAAGGCCCCCTGCTCCGGCCGTATTGTCAGCGTTCTTTGCAATGAAGGCGAACGGGTAAATGAATATAAAACCGTCATGATTTTGGCCAATGAGGATGTAATACAGCTGCGAGGAGATAAATACAGCAACAGCTCCTTAAAGCGTTTTACTAAAATGGATGTTGTCATCAATAATCAGACATATGAGGTGACCTATATTCCTTATGATGAAGAGTATTATTATCAGGCAGCTTTAAATAAGATTGTGCTGCCCAGCCGGTTTTCATTTAAGACCGAACCGGAGGTCCAGTTTGGGGAGAGCGGTACCGTGCGCGTATACAGAGAATACAGCGAAGACACGCTTGTGCTGCCCAGAGCCTGCGTACAGTCCGATGAAATGGGGTATTTTGTGTATAAAGCGCAGGACGGGCAAAGGGTTAAGACATATATCACAATCGGGATTACCACGGCAACGCACACCGAGGTTGTAGACGGACTGCATGAGGGAGATGAAATATATGGGCGTGAATAAAAAAAGAGCACTGTCCTGCGCGCTGGCGGCTGCGATGCTGCTTACAGCCGGCGGCTGCGCACAAGTGGCGGAGCAGCAAAGTACAGCGCAGTATATAGAGCTTGGGAGTATCACCGGAAGCGGCTATCGCACCGCGGAGGCTTATACAGGAGACTTTGAGGTTCCCTTTTCAACCAACGCGCAGATCACATGCCTGAAGCAAGAAAGGCTGTATTGGGAAAATTCAGAGGATCGCTATGGCGACCTTATGGTACAGGAAGGGCAGGAGGTCAAAAAGGGGGATGTGCTTGCTACCTTTGAAGTGACGTCAGTGAGTGACGCTGATATTTTAGAAAGGGAGCTGGCGATTCAAAATGCAGAGACTTCGCTGGCAAAAGTTCACACACGGTATCAGGAGGCCATTGAAAGCAAGCAGGAAAGCTTAAAGACATTGACATCCTATGAGTATCAGATTGCAGAGCTGGAGTTAGAAAAGCTTAAAAGCGAATATGCGCAGCAGGTAGCAGAAACAGAACGGCAAGCTGAGACGCTGCGCAAAAGCCTGCAGGAGCTTCGGGAGAGAAAAGAGGGCGGCCGCATGATTGCGCCATTTGACGGCAGGGTGCAGTCGGTGAGCCGAAGCTTCCAAAAAGGGAATAAGGTCGTCGCCTACGAGACGCTGATTGTGCTGGAGGACACAAGCAGCAGAGCGATTTGCTTTGTCAATAACAGTGCCTTCGGTACAGTGCCCTATTTGAGTAAGGTGGAGCTGTACGACAAATGGGCGAAAAAAAGCTATACCGGAACCGTTGTCAGCTGCGCGCATGTGACAGGTCAGAAAATGGATGAGGTGGTTGTGCAGCCTGATGATGCAGGCATTATGCTGGCTGACAGCGTGGGATTTTTAGAAGTGACGGGTAATTTAATTAGAAAATCCGATGTAATTTTGGTCGACAGTAAGGCCGTCAAAAAAGAGGGAACCAGCTACTACGTGTTTGTGCTAGGAGAAAACAATAGTATGCAAAAGGTTTATATCTCTGTCGGCGGTGAAAATGCAGGCGTCACATGGGTAACAGAAGGTCTGGAGCCAGGCCAGACGGTAGTCTTAGAATAAGGGGGGTGGGGCCATGCTGGGATTTGTAAAGAATAAATTATTCAGTAAAAAATGGATGGTTCTCAGTCTCTTGATTGGCAATATCCTGCTGATTAGCATTGCTGCATGCAGTCCCATGTATTCGGACGCAGTGCTGCAGCGGATGCTGTATAAAAACCTGACGCATCTTATGGAGACAGGGGATCGCTATCCGGGAACGCTTGAATTCAGAGCGATCTACAGCACAAAAGCACTGGATCGGACACCGTATGAAAATTTGGAAAAATTAGAGACGCTCCGCAACGAATTTGTGCAGGAATGTCCCATTCCGATTGCGGAAACCGTGACAGAATATTATAAGTCAGATGTAGTGGTAAGGCATGAGGCAGAGGGAGGCACCTATAAAGACAGTTTTAATGCACGTCTTGAAGGGCTGGAACGATTAGGAGAGCATGTAAATATCGTATCAGGAAGGCTCCCGGAGACTGTGCAGGATCCACTGGTTTTAGAGGCAGTTGTCAGCCAGAAGACGCTCATGGAGAGTGGTCTGGTGGTAGGTGAGCTGCTGACATTGGAGAAGCTGATCAACGTCAAAACAGAAAAACCGTATCAGGTGCTGATTACTGGGGTGATCGAGCCTAAAAATCAGACAGACCCGTACTGGTTTAACAATCCCAATCGTCTCAAAAACTACCTCTTTGTCGATCAAAACGATTTTGTAAAAAAGATGGTAGAGGATGCAGAAAACAGACAGAGCTTTGGCCGCGCGCAGCACATCATGCTGGATTATCAGCAGCTTAAGGGCGGGCAGGTATATGACCTGCTAGAACTGTGCGATGTCTATACCGAAAAAGCAGATGCCCTGTATTCGCACGGCTTTAGCGCCGTTTTCTATGATACGCTCGATGCTTATCTGGTGAGTGCAGATAAGCTTGACGTCACGCTGGTGGTGCTTCAGATTCCTGTCTTCTTGCTGCTGATGGTATTTATCTTTATGGTATCTGGGCAGATGCTGGGCATGGAACAAAATGAGATTGCCATGATCAAAAGCAGAGGAGCCTCCCGAAAGCAAATTTTGACCATATATTTACTGCAGAGCACACTCATCGCCGCCGTATCATTTGTGATTGCACTGCCGCTCTCATACCTGATTTGTCAGATCGTAGGCTCCGCCAATGCATTTTTGGAGTTTATTCAGAGAACGGCGCTGCCGGCGCGCTTTTATCTGCCAGTATGGCTGTTTGGTTTGGGAGCCGCTGTTCTCTCCGTTTTAACGATGGTACTGCCGGCTGTGCAGTATTCTAAAGTAGGAATTGTTGATCATAAGCGCCGAAACCATAAAAAGAAAAAGCCCCTGTGGCAGAAGCTTTTCGTGGATGTGCTGCTGCTGAGTGTATCGCTGTACGGCCTGTATTCCTATCATAATCAGGCCGCCTATCTTGCAGAGCGGGTAGAAGGAGGCGCCGCGCTGGATCCGCTTCTTTACATATGCAGTTCTATGTTTATTCTGGGATGTGCGCTATTCATCGTAAGGCTTTTCCCCATTCTGATCAAGATCGTCTTTCATACCTTCAAAAAATTATGGTCTCCGGCTCTGTACGCCTCTTTTTTAAGGATGCTGCGCAGCCGCGATAATCAAAACTTTATTATGGTATTTTTAATTCTGACGATGGCACTGGGGATTTTCAGCGCCGAGACAGCGCATACCATCAATAATAATGCAGAAGAAAAAATCCGCTATATCAACGGCGCCGATGTAATGGTCATGGAGAGCTGGGGCAGCCGCAAATTTGGTTCCACCGGCGCCATGAGCACAGAAGAAACAGAAGAGGTCTTCATCGAGCCCGATTACAGCAAATATGCCTTCCTCGAAGGGGCAGAAGCCGTGACAAAGGTAATGGTGCGGGGCAGCACCCGAGTCGTTGGCGGCAGCAGCCGGATCAACAAGGTTACGCTCATGGGGATCAACACCAAGGAATTCGGTCAGGTCGCGTATATGAAGGACGGACTGCTGCCGGAGCATTGGTACCATTATCTAAACGCCATGTCACAGGATCCGGAAGCCGTGCTGGTGTCAACCAGCTTCCGCGACAAGCTGGGCTATAAGCTGGGCGAACGCATCAGCTACGAAGAAAACGGCAAGTCCACGATACGAGGCGTCATCTACGGCTTTGTCGACTATTGGCCGGGCATGATACCGCCCGAGGCGGAAGAAAACGGCGAATCCTATTTTATCGTAGCGCATCTGTCACAGCTTCAGCTGAAGTGGGGAGTCCTGCCATATCAGATCTGGATGAAGAATGCAGGAGATTCCTCTCGCTATATCTATGATTTTGCAGAGCAGCAGGAAGTCGCATTTGATCTATTTATAGATACCAATGCTGATTTGATTGATTTAAAGAACGATCCGGTGTTTCAGGCCACAAACGGAATCCTGACCGTTGGTTTTATCGTGGTACTGGTGCTTTGCAGCGTAGGCTTTTTGATCTACTGGATCCTGTCGATTCAGTCCAGAGCGCTCCAATTCGGCATCTTCCGGGCAATGGGAATGGCCATGAAAGAGGTGCTGGGAATGCTGATTAACGAACAGGTCTTTATGTCAGGAATCTCCATTGTGACCGGAGCCATGGTAGGCAAGCTCGCCGCACAGCTTTATGTGCCGCTCATTCAAATGGCATACAGCAGTGCAGATCAGCTTATTCCGCTCGAAATCAGCGGTGCAGGAGGCGATCAGTTTAAGCTGTATTTGGTGGTCGCGGTTGTGATGATTAGCTGCATGATCATTCTAGGATGGATGATTAAAAAGATTAAGATCGCGCAGGCGCTCAAGCTAGGGGAGGACTAATGCGGATGGATACAAAAAATATGATCATCGTAAAAAACGTCTCCCGGGGCTTTGAGGTAGGAGGAGACGATCTGTTCTGGGCGCTTAAGCATATCGATATGGAAATCCCCAGAGGGAAGCTGACAATCCTCAAAGGGCGCTCCGGCTCGGGTAAAACGACGCTCATGAACATTTTAAGCGCACTGGATCAGCCCACAGAAGGAACCGTATTTTTAGGCGATAATGAGCTTACGAAAATGTCTGAAAAGCAGAGGACCCATCTGCGGCGTAAAGAGGTAGGCTATATCTTTCAGTCCGTAGCGCTGATTCCGATGATGACGGCCTATGAAAATGTAGAGTTTAGTCTTCGGCTTGCCGGCTACGAGGAAAACTGGAAGGAGCGGGTCACTAAATGCCTGCATATGGTGGGGCTGGGCGCTCGGATGCAGCATATGCCGCAGGAGCTTTCCGGCGGTGAGCAGCAGCGTGTGGCCATTGCCAGGGCGGTGGCGCATAAGCCTGCGGTCTTATTTGCCGATGAACCTACGGCAGAGCTGGATACCAATACAGGACTACAGGTAATGAAAATTTTTAAAGATCTTTGCCAGGATGAAGGAGTCACGGTCATCATGACGACGCATGATACGGGGCTGATGGAGATCGGCGATCAGGTCTATGAGCTGGAGGATGGTGAGATCATTGGCTGAAAATATGATTGAGTGCGAGAATCTGGTCAAAATTTATAAGACAGAAGACATAGAGGTACTGGCGCTGCAGGGGCTGGAGCTTACTGTGCAGAAGGGCGAGCTGATGGCGATCATCGGCAACAGCGGCAGCGGTAAGTCGACCTTTTTGAATATGATTGGCGGGCTGGACCGCCCTTCGGCCGGACGTCTGTATGTGGATGGCCTGGATCTGTTTAAGCTTTCAGAAGCAGAGCTGGTGGCTTATAAGCGTGACATAGTTGGCTTTGTCTGGCAAAACAACGCCCGTAACCTAATGCCCTATTTAACCGCGCTGGAGAATGTGCAGATGCCGATGATGTTTACGACCAGGCGGCGGCAAAGGGAGCGCGCAATGGAGCTTTTGGAGCTGGTAGGCCTCGGGCATCGTAAAAACAGTAAGCTAAGCTCCCTTTCCGGCGGAGAACAGCAGCGTGTGGCCATTGCCATTGCGCTGGCAAACGATCCCAAGCTGCTGCTTGCGGATGAGCCTACTGGCAGCGTAGACGTGAGAACGAGCGATTATCTACTGGATACATTCCGTGCGCTGAATGAAGAGCTCGGACTTACGATTGTGATTGTAACGCATGACCGTCATTTGGCGAAGAAGGTCAACCGTGTGGTTTCCATCCGCGATGGAAAGACCAGCAGTGAGATGATCATGCGGCAGAGCTATCGGGAGCGCATGAAGGAGCTGGATGGGCTGGACGATGGCATGGCAGAGGCGATGGCGGAAGCAGCACATGAAGAATTCACAGTGCTGGACAGGGCCGGCAGGCTGCAGATTCCTTCGCAGATGCTGGATGAGATCGGCGCAACCAGCCACAAGGTTAAATTAGAGGTTGTCGATGGCCGGATTGTCATTGCTCCGGAAGAACAGGAGAATACAGAGGATAAGGAACAAGCATAAATAAAACACCCCAATGCATAAATTGTACTATATTATGGATTGGGGTGTTTTATTTATGGGAGCTAGATGGATGGTAGAGGCTATGATTATTTTATTATCGCTTTCCGTGGTGATGATCATATGGCCGGGAATGAGGAAATTTATTTTGGGCTTTGTCCGCAATGCAGCAGTAGGGCTCTGTTTATTACAGCTGGCTGCTGTCGCGTTCGGACCGCAGCTTCAGGTAGGCCTTAACCTGCTGACGGGAGGAATTTGCGGTCTGTTTGGACTGCCGGGCACGGCCATGCTCTTAATTTTAAAAGGGGTGATGTAAAGGTTCGGATAAAAGTTTCTTTAAAGTGTGAATTTTTAAAAAAACAATATTGACAAGTTGAAGCATAATTTATATTATGACTATGTATAGCTTTTTGGTATAGCACATACTACAGGGGCGTCACGGGGACGTCTGATCAAACTTATATATCATTCTTACAAAGGAGAAAGTTTATGAACGGAAGACATTGCAAACAGATAAAAAAAGTAATGGCGATGTTGTTATGCGCAGTGATGATGCTGGGCGATATGTCCAGTGTGATGACTGCTGGCGGAATTATGCCTGCTGCCCTTTCTGCGCAGCTTTCCTCTGAGGAAGGCAGCAGCGACGCTTCTGCAGAAACTGCGCAGGACAAGCTGCAATTTACGGCGGTACCCAGCTATCAGCCAGAGGAGGGAGAAGAGCTTCCGGAAGGGGCTCAGATAACCTATACATATAGCTGGCAGTATGCGGAGCGTAAATATGATAGATGGGGCAATGAGCAGGAGCTTACAGAAGCTGACTGGAAAACATGCGTCATTGGAGGAGAGGAAAAGCCTGACGGTACGTTTAATCCATTCTGCACAGCAGCAGAGCAGGGAGTCACAGCAGAGGACGGCAGCAGTGTCGGCCGCATGCTTCTTGTTTCGGTGCCGGATGGCATAGATCGCCGTACGCAGCTTTCCAAGATGACGGTACGCTGCGTTGTGGGAGCAACAGTTCAGGATGGAGAAGGCAATGAGCTGGAGGAGCTTTCCAAGACGATCGTTACGAATAGGACCAATATCCGCATGGATGCAGCGCTGCTTGCTTGTGACCTTACGGTTACCTATACAGAGAATACAGTGCTGACGGTGTCGGCGCCGGATCTTAGCTATGAGGCAGTGCCTGCGGTGGCTAATGCGCCTGTTGACAGTGATATTACATATACCTATACATGGCAGTATTATGATACTTCGGGATGGCGCGGACAGTGGAGAGATATTACCTATCGAAATTCTCCTCTTAAAAATGCAGTTGTTTCGGATGGTACGTTGATGCTGACCTTGCCGGCAACGATAGCAGAGAGGAAAAAGCTAGACGGCCTGCGGGTACAGTGTAAGGTGACGGCGACAGCAGACGGATATACGATCGGCAATTCGCCAACTGGTTTTTATGAATTCGGGACGGTTTCCGTTGACAGCAGCCTGCTGCAGTATGGTCTTTTGGTGAGGAGCGACAATACAGCGGCGCAGATCAAGGATGCCAGTGATATTTTAAGCTTTAAGGTAACGCCCGCTCTGAGCGGCGCTGATGCGTCCTTCAATAATTATCAATACGATTGGCAGTATCTGGATGCTGAGGGCAACTGGACAAGTATTAGCCGCAGCGATGAAAACTGTCCATTGCGGTATGCTACCAGTACATCAGGAGCAGATTCTGTGTTATCGATGCCTTTGCCGGAAAATGTGGATTCGCGCAGAGCGCTTAATCAGACGAAGGTTCGCTGCGTTGTTTCGGTAAACGGTGTCAGTCCGGTCAATCCGCCGCAGGTGATTGGCGAGGAAGCAGTCGTAGAAATTGCTCCGGAGCTTTTGACAGAGTTTAGTTTGATTATGACGGCGTCGCCATCGAACAGCAGCCGGATTGACTACCCTGGGCAGAGTATGTCCATTGGCTATGAAACGGCAGTGGATGGTCTGCATGCAGATGAGGCAGTTATAAAATATATTTGGGAATACAAGGCAAAGGGGGCTTCTGTCTTTCAGCCGCTGAGCGCAGCCTCTGGCATATTCCAAGGCGGCGTATTCAGCGAAAGCGGAAATAGCTTTAGCTTCAATAATACAGGGTCCAGCAATAAAGCGAATCTTAAGGCGATGGACGGAGCGACGATTCGCTGCACGGCCGAGCTATATGCCAACGGAGATGCGGCCGCAAACGGAGATCCCTATGAGATCAGCCGCTCAAAGGAAGTTACGGTAAGCATCAACGAAGCGCTCATTTCCGAGTATGGTCAGTCGTCATGGCTGCAGAATGCATGGCTTGAGGTGGATGCAATCAATGAGCTGAATACCTTTGCAACAGGAAATGAAATATTGACCGTTCGTGCAACGGCTAGGGCAGAGGCGGATGAATTTAATCTTCCTGACGGAGCCATAGCTGGTGATTATGCTTTAGGTGTTGACCCCAATTATGGCGGCGGCTATCAGCATGTATGGGAATATAGAGAGAACGGCAGTGAGGAATGGAAGCCCATCAGCACGCTTGAGAGCGCTGTGCTCGATTATATTACCATTACGGATGGCACGGATGATACGGAAAATACCAGTGTCTTAGAAATAGAGCTGCCCGAAACCTATGCCGGCCGTATGCGGCTGACGGGTATGTCCTTCCGCTGCATCAGCTCGGCGATTGCTACGGCGAACCATCTGAGTGAGGTTACGCGCTGGGGATTCATCTCGGCGAGCACACCGGATGATGCGTTTACGGTTTTGGTAAATCCAAAGCTGCTGCGCAGTCAGGCCTCCAGCACGCGCAGAATCATTGCGTTCCTTACCGCAGAGGAAGCAGAGCGCTATCTGGCGGATCCGGAAAACTTTGATGTCAGCACGGCGCAGCAATATGATTATACGAGATCCTATCTGGTTGAATACTTTGCTGATGGTGTCAGAGAAGAGCGCGCTATCGCAAACTTCCCTGAAAGCGTGGTTGCGATTTATGAATATCAGGTAGAAAAGGATATTGAGACCGTTGAAACCAAGCTGGGCGCGGTGGAGATCCCTGTGCCCTGGAGATTTATTGTTCAGAACGGAAAACAATACAATCTAAGCAGTACAAAAGCAGAATACCGGTATGATGCTGTATTTGCACAGATCATTCCGCAGTGGAATGCAGAGGAGCTGCAGAAATATATTGATGAGCATCCAGATCCGAATGCGCTGGATTATGATGAAGATGATGCCGTTAAATGGGTGATTGCGGCCGGTCTGAACGGACGTTTTCCGCATATCAAGGTTTGCTGGAATACCGAGCTTAAAGGTTTGGCGAACAATGCAGATTATGTAAAATATAACGGTATGTACGGAGCCTCTGGCAGTGCAGAGGAAAAAGCCAAGGTAGCAGAGCTGGCAGGAGCGCCTAATAATCCTTATTGGAAACAAACCTATAGTGACTGGTTCTTTAAATCGAATAATGAGTTTAATGGAGACTTGCCTACGGCTGCCCAAAAGGCAGAGGGAAATAATGAGGCGGCTGCTGAAGCAGAGCAGCTGGCCTGGTTAAATGCGCACTATGGAACCGTTAAAGTCATGATGGATGATGTGCGTTCAGAGGAAAGTGATCCTACGCCCATTGTCATGGAGCTGCCTGTTACATGGGAAAAATATACAGTTGATGAATACGATACGGCTTCGCAGAGCATGACAGCCCGTTGGATGGGCGGCGCCGCCGTGGCCAATATGCAGGGAGCACGTGCACCGGCCGCTAAATGGGTATGGCGTGCAAAGATCGACGCAGTAGAGCAAGGACAATATGTTCTGGCAGATGCATTCCGCTATACGAACATTGAAGCCAATATTTATTGGAGCCGCGTAATTGACAGTATTGTGGGCGCACTGATTAGTGAAACGGATGCCGCGACTACAAGCTTTGTTGCGCTCAGCAACGCCGCGCAGCTTAGCAGCAAAATCCCAACCGCGCTGCGCGTCGAGCTTAAGGATGCGAACGGCGGTCTGAATATTACTGATACGATCACGATTGACGGCAGCAACTGGAAGCTGATCGAAGGCAGCGTATATGATGCGAGCCAGCAGTATCACTGGAGAGCGTTAAATGCAAATGCCGCTTCTATTGTAGATGAGGTAGGCACTGGATCGGCAGCAGGCTTTGTTGCGATCGAGCCGACGCTTAGCGGATATACCTTTACAGAAAATGCAGACACCGAAATGGCCAGAGTCTGGTATCAATGGGGTACGATCATCACCGGACTGAAAAAGGACGGCGGTGCTGATTTTGATGCGATTGCGGCTGCCAAAACACCGATCATTAAGGTGCCGACGATTGGCGGGACCAATCAGTCGGCGGTGACATGGGGGAATTTACTCACCCAATTGAATAAGCCGTTTGGTGTAACCCTTTTAGATAAATCGAATACTACCGGCTTTAAGCAGAGCACCATTACGCCCTCATGGACACAGCCAGCCTATGATGCGACGGCGCCTGCCGGCAGAATCCAGCCGGCTGCTCAATTTGAAAGACCAGCCTCCGGCGTGGTATTTGGCGAGGATCTTGTGCGTGAGTTTAATGGGCGTGAGCCGTACGGAGAAATCAGCTGGAATATTAATCCTCCCTCAAAGACCTCAGGCAGCACAAACTTCATTAAATATAATATAGTAAGCAATCAGCCTCATGTTACAGGTGCTGCGGGGCAAAAAACAGTTTATGCGGATAAGCCTTGGGAGTGTTATTATACAGCTAGCTCCTCTCCGACTGTCAGTCAGAAAACAACCAATTTTGGCGCTCAGGATGTTTGGCAGGATGCCGGCGAGAGCGTAAAATACATGGTCAAAACCAGCGAACGCGGCGGCGGCGCTTTTGTAGAGTATAGCGTCACCTTCCGCAACGACAGCACCGGCACGCGCTATGTAGGCCTGTCCTATGGTTCTGACGTTATGATCCACAACAATGACAGAGCGCCTCTGACTGTTACCAGCAATGGTATCAAGATGGAAGAGGCAAGCGGTGATATGTGCCAGTTTAATATCAATACCACTACAGCCACGGCCGGTATCAGCGTTTCGGCAGACGGCTATTGGATTGGCGTTTACAGCGGCCGTCAGCACTGGCAGTCCACGGTTGCCGGGGATGGCAATAAGAAAATCAATGCGAATGGCGAGGCCTATGTGACGGGTATTGACTCTGGTCTGACCTTTAGCTGGGTGCCGCAGAAGCATCCGCTTGCGCCCGGTGAGTCGGTCACCTTTACCTGCCAGTTTGGTATTGGTAAGATGTCCGAGCCGCCGCGCATTGTGCCGCATTATGACAGCGGCAGCGGCAGAAGCACCAACGTGACGTTAAATGGCAGCAATCTGGATATCAGCGCATGGGTGGCCGGCGAAGCGGCATATCCGCTCAGACTTTACTATGTTCTGGATGAAGGGCTGCCCACACAGCAAAGTGAGGCCTCCCTGGGCAACAAGGTAAACGCACAGGGCGTTGTCTCGGCAGCCACCTTCCGCGGCTATAGCGCAGCGCAGCAAACAGCATATTTCAGAACCGGAACAGAGAATCATTTTGTCAATATAACTGGTACAGTAGAAAAGCCCAGAGACTGGGTCGCGGGTGAATATCATTCTATCACGGTATATGGACTTTCCGATGCAGGTCTCATGACAGATTCTGTGCGCTTCCCTCTCTATGTAGATGAGAACGAAGACGGTGAAGAAATCTTTGTAGAAGCCACCGATGCGACTGTCAATTTCAATAGGGGAGCCGGCAGCGGTACGGCGCCTGCATCGCAGACGGCTCACATGCAGGAGCCCATTGTCCTGCCTAAGGGTGACAAGCTGACGCCACCCAGCGGCCAAAAGTTTGTTGGATGGAGCTATACGGAGGATAATGGTAAAACAACGATTTATCCTGCCGAGAACTATTTCTATGTTGAGAAAAACCCGACCACGCTTACCGCCCGCTATATCCCAACCAGCCAGACAATGTATCTGGTCGAGACCTATATGCAAAATGCAAACGGCGATTACGAGCAGGAGGATACAGAGGTTCGGATTGATACGGCAACATCCGGCAACATCGTCTTTACACCAGACCCGATGCCCGGGTATACGGTCAATACCAGCAAATCAAAGCTCAGCGTGACCAGAAACGACGGCGCAATTGTCCAGGTATATTATGACATCAATCATTATGATGTAGTTTATAACCTCAACGGCGCTCCCGGCGGCGATGAAAATGGAATCTTCAAAACGGTGCAGGTAGCCTACGGCGGCAACGTCAGCGGCGTGCCCAATGCCGCCGCCCTAAATGCCGGTCAGAACAATCAGTTCTTCCGCTTCAGAGGATGGTTTGAAAACGCCGATCCCGAGGACCCCGGCAATATCATCGACACCGACACCGTGGTGGATGAGACTACGCTTGATACAATTGAACCAGGCGGCAAACTCATTGCTTATGCGCACTGGCAGCCTCTGGGCAACGCACAGGCCACCTTTGACTATAATTATCAGAACCACGCGCAGGGCGCGTCACGTTCCGATAAAATTGCCCTTGACCCCATTGTCAGCGAGAGCGGACGGTATGGGTATAGCTCTAAACCGCGCAGACTGCCTGCCACGCCAAGCGCGTGGAAGGATACCGAGGGTAAGGTATACACCTTCCTAGAGTGGCGTTTGGTGGAAAATGGCGAGATGACGGAAACCGTCGTCACTAAGGATACCATTCTGCCCAATTATGAGAATGTGACGATCAAAGCACTGTGGACAGAGTCCTATTCTGTCAGCCGCAGTTCTCAGGGTGACGGTACGATCTGGGATATCAACGATCCTGCCGGCGGCGAACGCTCGTATGCGCCGGGAGATACAGTGGATATCCGCTGGAGAGCAAATCCGGGCAGCTATGTGCAGCATGTGTACATCGATAATGTCCTGAGCGATGATCTGATTAAAAATGGCGGATGGCATCTGGAGGATATTCGCGAGAATCACAGCGTATATGTTGTCTTCGGCTTCGGCGAAGGAGACAGCGGCATTGAAGAAGAAACGACCTATAATATAACGGCGACGCCTGTAGGCGGCGTTGCATTTGACGTGCCGGAAAGAGGCGGTACCTATAAAGCGCAGTATGGCGAGGACTATACGGTAAAATGGAGAATTTCTCCCGGATATACGCTGTCCTCCGTGACCATCAACGGACTGCCGATGGATATCAGCGAAAGCGATAACAGCTATACCTTCAACAATATCCATATTGATCAGGAAATCAAGGTTACGGCAGTGCGCGGCAGCGGCGGCATCTCTGGCGGTGGTACAGTAAACAGAGGACCCTATACCATTTCGACTAAAATAGGACGCGGTACAGAAATCACGCCTAACCAGACAGTTGCCTACGGCGACAGCAGTACGATTACATGGAAGGTTCCGTATGGATTTGTAGTTGACAGCGTGCTGATCAACCGTGTGCCGCTGGCAACACCACCGCAGAATAATACCTATGTATTCCGCAATGTCACACAGAACAGCTCGATTATCGTTATGTGCAAGCCCGATCCGAGCTTGCCTCCTGATACCATTTATGTCACCACAACGATCGATGATCACGGCAGCATTACGCCTACCACACCGATCGGGCAGCTGGCCAAGGGAGATAATCATACCGTAACATGGAGCGCAGACAGCGGCTACTATGTGTCGGCAGTTTATATCGATAATGTACTGCAGAAGACTGATTCAGGCGCCAATAAAATATTCTACAGCTATACCTTTACGAATTTGCAGACCAACCATGACGTGGTGGTAGAGGTGAAACCGGTTGAGTCCTCCGGCGGCGATACGCCGGCTCCGGCGCTGCATGCGATCACGACATCAATGGAAAACGGCGGTACGATCGACAAACCCGGCAGCGTGCCGAATGGCTCGGATGTAACTGTTACTTGGCGCATGGCGCCAAACCACCGGGTTGTCGGCGTCTATCTTGACGGCGAGCTGGTGGATGATTATAACGCAGAGACGAATGGCAACAGCTATACGCTGCGCAATATTACGGCAGCACACACCCTCAAGGTGGTATGTGAGCGTGTTATTTCTGATATTGATCTGACGGGCAAGCATATTGTGACAACGACCATCAATCTGGGTGCGTCCGACGGTCAGAAGATTGTTAACGACGGCGAAAGCTGTACCGTGAGCTGGACGCCGCCAAAGGGCTATCATGTGAGCAGTCTGAAGGTGGATGGAGTCGAGCAAAGCTATGTGGACGGCAATAGCTGGACGATTGATCATGTAACGAAGGATATCACGATCGCCGTTACGGTGGAAAAGGATTCCGAACAAAACTATAAGATTGCTGCCAATATTGTAAATGGCGGTACGGTTTCCGGCGGCGGTACGGTGAATGTAGGCAAGGGAGCGATCCTGCGCTGGACCGTTGCCGACGGCTTCCGCGTGAGCGATATCACGATCGACGGTGTGTCGGTATCCGGCATTGACCTGGAAAATGACCGAAGCTACAGCTTCCCGGCTAGTCAGGGAGCAGCCGGCCAGACCTATCAATTTAATGTGATTTGTACGCCCAAGCTGTACTATCATGTGCGGCCGACAGGCACAGGCTGTGAGAATCTGAGCGCCAGCGCAGATCCTTATGTGGGGGATGCCTATACGGTGAGCTGGAAGGCAGCAGAAGGCTACCGATTCAAGAGTGTAACGATAAACGGAACGGAAGTCACGCCGGTGCTGAAGGACGGCGTATACAGCTATACCTTTGACAGCAGCAATACAGCAGCAAACGGAACCTATCAGGTAGAGGTACTCTGTGATAAGATTCGTTCCTATACCATTACAACGGGACGCAACAGCGGAGGCGTTGTCTCTGCTTCTAAAACGCTGTATGAGACGGATGCAGAAAAATCCTACACTGTTACATGGAGCGCCAGCTCTGGCTATCGTGTCAAGGCGGTTACGGTGGACGGCATGCCGTATACAGGCGAGAGCTATGTCTTTAATTATGAAGACGGCAAGGATGTAACACTACGGGTGGAATTTGAGCCGCAGAAATATTATACAGTTAAAGCGATTGGCAAAAATACCGGTATTACGGCCGGAAACGGCACCTATACCATCGACACCGATACAACGGTTAAATGGACGGCGCCGGAAGGCTTTGTTTTATCTTCTGTTACGATAGATGGGACAGAGGTTACGGTGGCTGCCGATCAGACGGAATATACATTTGATCATACAACGGGACTCACAGCCGGTCATACCTATGAGATCATTGTGACTTATGTAGCAGAAGGTGCCGGCGGCGAGGAGCCGGAGGAGCCCGATCAGTTCTATACGGTACAGACGGCAGGCGTGTTTACACGCACTATCTCTGAGAGCGCGGCCCGCAAGCTGGGCGAGGATTATCTGGTGCTGTGGACAGTGCTGGACGGCTATCAGCTGCAAAGTGTTAAGGTAAACGGCACAGCCGTAACAAATTATACGGCGCAGCTGGGCGGCTACAGTCTGCTGATTTCCGGTGCCGATAAGACAGCGGACGAGGTTGTGACGGTTGAAGTCATTTGCGAGAAGATTCAGCCCGGTCAGCCTGGCGGCGGCGGATCTGTGATTACGCCATATTCGGTATATGCATATACCAATGATGCGGCGCTTGGAACGGTAACGCCTTCGGCAGCTACCTTAAAGGAAGACGGTGCCGAGGCTGCTGTGAAATGGGATGCCAAACAGTATTGCCATATTGTGAGCGTGACGGTTTCCGATTATCCGGATCGAAGCAATCCCGTACTGCTTACAGAAGAACAGGCAGCGGCTGGGGTGTATACCTTTGCCTATGATGATCATACCGATAAGATTGTTGATGTAGTGTTTGAGCGGGATCCGCAGTATGCGGTGAGCTCCGCTGCGGCGGGCAATCTGGGAGAAGGATGCACGGTTACCGGCAGCGGCGTGCTGAAGCAGGCCGGTGATGAATGCACGGTAAGCTGGACAGTTTCTGCCGGATACCGGATTGAAAGCATTGTGATAGCAGATGCGGACGGTCAGAATGCGCAGACGCTGGATGCAGCAGCAATGGCAAGAGGATCACTGACGCTGCGCTATGCGGATCTGAGTGCAGACCGTAAAGTAACCGTTACTTATGAGAAAAATACGACCGGCAGTGCATGGCGTACGGTTCATGCACAGGTAAACGATGCAGCCATGGGCACGGTGACGCCTTCTGTCAAGAGCCTGACAGCAGCCGGCAGCACCTGCAGCATTGCATGGACAGCCAATCCGGGCTTCCGTGTAAGAAGCGTGATTGTTTCTAATTATCCGGATGGCAGCGATGCGCGTGCGCTCAGCCGTGAGGAGCTGGCCGAAGGGCAGTATACCTTTGCCTATAATGACGGCAAGGATCAGCATGTATATGTGGTATTTGAACAGGATCCTGCCTATGAGATCAGCATTATAGGCGTAGACGGCGGCGCAGGCAGCACGGTAACTGGCGGCAAGACGCTGACGGCAAGCGGACAGAGCCATATGGTAACATGGGCGGCCGGAGCCGGATATCAAGTGAAGAGCGTTGTGATCGCCAATACCGATGGTACAAATACACAGACGCTCAGCGCCGAAGAAGCAGCGAGAAACAGCTATACCTTTGAATATGATACGATGACGGCCAGCCGTAAGGTAACAGTCACCTTTGAAAAGGCGATTCCTTCAGTATATTCTGTAGTCACTTCCGTGAACGATGAGAGCATGGGCTGGATCAGTCCGTCGGCTGACCTGTATGCAGAAGGGGCGGAATATACAGTTAGCTGGGGCGCTCATGAGGGATATTATGTCAAGAGCGTGACAGTTAACGGAGCAGATTATACAGGAAATACGTATACCTTCCGCTATAGCGGACATCAGGATGCAGCTGTTCAGGTTGTCTATGAAAAATACCCTGAATTTGTGATCAGCACAGAAAAGGTGGGCGGCGGCGCTAATAGCAGTGTCCGCAGCGGAGCAACGCTGACGCGCAGCGGAGAAACCTATGCGGTTACCTGGTCTGCGGACAGCGCGTTCAAGGTGGACAGCGTTGTGATCACGGATGCAGCGCAGCAGGTTGTAAAGACGCTGAGCGAGACGGAGATCGCAGCCGGCAAGTATACCTTTGCCTATGATCAGATGAGCTCCGATCAGAAGCTGACAGTAGTATTTGCTACAGACACTTCTTCCGGCGGCGGTGCAGGCACGCTTCCCTATTCGGTGACGACCTCTGTCAATGATGAAGCGATGGGCAGCATTGATCCGTCTGCTACGCTGAGAAGGCCTGATGCGGAGTATACGGTCACTTGGAGTGCCAAATCAGGCTATCAGGTCAAGAGCGTGACCATAGATGGTCAGACCTATACGCGCGCAGAGGGAAATCTCCCCAGCTCCTATACCTTTAAATATAATGATCACAAGGATGTAGCCGTGAGCGCTATGTTTGAGCAGGAGCCTCAGTATGTGATTACGACGGAGCAGAAAGGAAACGGCGGCGCGGGCAGCTTTGTCAGCGATGGCGCTGTACTTTCTCAGCCGGGACAGGCACATACGGTTACCTGGTTTGCGGACGAGGGCTTCCATGTGAAGAGCGTGGTGGTTTCCAAGCCGGACGGCAGCGATAGAATTACGCTGGATGCAGCAGCCATTCAGCTGGGCAGCTATACCTTTACCTATGAGGGGGTGGGTGCTTCTGACCGTAAATTGGTAGTGACCTTTGAAAAGGATGAAGATACAACGCCCGGCGGCGGTGGCAGCATTCCGGCGACGCCGTATACCGTGACCACGTCGGTGAATGATGAAACGATGGGAACGGTGAGCCCGTCTATGACGCTCAAGGAGGCCGGCGCAACCTATGAGGTTACCTGGAGTGCCCATGAGGGCTATTATGTCAAGAGCGTTTCGATAGATGGCAGAGGATATGCTCCAGGCAGCTATACCTTTGCATATGACGAGTATAAGGATGTAACTGTGAAGGTCACCTTTGCTCCCAATCAGGAATATACCGCATCGGCAGTCATGGTGGGCGGCGGTGCAGGCAGCAGAGTGCTTCCGGCAAGCGGTACGCTCAGCGAGTCCGGCGATACCCATACGGTCAAATGGACAGCGGATGAAGGGTATAAGGCCACGAGTGCAGTCGTAACGAATGCAAAGGGCAAGGTCGTATGGACCTGTGACGAAACAGAGCTGGCAGCCGGTCAGTATACCTTCTCTTATGATGAGATGACCTCTGATCAGACGATTACCGTTACCTTTACCAAGGAAAATGCAGATGCGCAGATCTATGCCATTAACACATCCGTCAATGATGCCGCCATGGGCTGGGTAAGCCCGTCTGTTACACTCAGAGCGGCAGGAGAGAGTACAATCACATGGGGTGCCAATACCGGCTACCGTGTGAAGAAGGTGACGATCTCGGATCCTGACGGAGGTAATGCAAGAGAGGCCTCGGCAGAGGAGCTTACCAGCAGTCGATTCGTTTTCCGCTATGCGGACAAAAAGGATCTGGCACTGCATGTAGAGCTGGAGCCCATACCGAGCTATGAAATAACAGTAGAAAAGATCGGCGGCGGTGCAAAAAGCACAGCAGAGCCTGCAAGTGCGGTTCTCAGTCAGACAGGCGACCGCCAGACGGTTACGTGGAATGCCGATACGGGCTATCATGTAGAAAGTGTTGTGATTTCCAGACCGGACGGCAGTGACAGGACGGTGCTGGATGCGGCAGCCATTGCCGCAGGCAGCCATACCTTCACCTATGCATCCATGGGCGGATCTGACAGAAAAATTACGATTACCTTTAAAAAGGATGAAACACCGGGCGGGTTGACGGCTGTGCCGTATTCCATCGGAACGAGCAAGATCGGCTCCGGCATCGTGACGGCGCCTAAGACGTTGTATCATGAGGGCGAGACCCATGTGGTAGCATGGACGCCGGAGGCTGGCTGGCATGTGGCTGAGGTTACGATCAATGGTGTGCCGTACCGCGGTGCGGATAACCAGATTCCGACCAGCTATGAGTTTAAGTATGATGATCATAGAGATGCGGCGCTCATTGTGACGTTTGCTGAGAATGACAAGCGGACGATTACGACGGTGATGAGCGGCGTATATGGCCCTGGCAGCCGGGTGAGCGAAGGCGGTACCCTGAAGCTGGATGGCCAGACGCATACGGTGACATGGACGGCTGAAGAGGGCTATGAGGTTGTGAGCGTAACGGATTCTAAGCCGGATGGCAGTGATGCCAAGACGGTGGATGCCGCCAGCGGCAGCTATACCTATCAGTATGAGGCGCTGGATTCAGACCGGCTGCTTACCGTGACCTTTGCTAAGCAGGAGGGCACTCCGGTATATTCTGTCATCACCGGTGTCAATGATACGGCGATGGGTACGGTCACATCCGGTGCGACGCTGAAGGCCTCTGGCGAGACAGCAGAGATCGTATGGTCGGCTAAGCCTGGCTATCATGTGAGAGAGGTTGTTTATAAGCTGGACGGAGCCGTGCAGGCAGATGCACCGGCCAGTCCGTACACCTTCCGTTATGATGATGGCCACGACGCAGAGCTTTATGTTGTCTTTGAGCGCAATACCGGTTATACGGTGAATGTGAATCCGGTTGGCAGCGGTACGGCGGCCAATCCGAAGACGATGTACGGCGTGGGCGAGCAGTACGAGGTATGGTGGAAGCCAAATGAAGGCGCAGAGCTGGTGTCCGTAACCGTATCTGGATATGCGCCGCTTGGCGAGAGCAAGGTGCTGACGGCAGACGACTGGACCTATGATGCAGCCTCCGGCCGCTATGGATATACATTTGAATATGACAAGATGGCAGCGGATGCCACCATCGATATCGTATTTAAAGATAAAGATTATTACTATATCACAACCTCTGCGCAGAATGTGCAGAGCATCACGGCAGCGCCGGAGCAGTGCGAGCTCACGCAGAGCAGCACCATTCAGTGGGTCCCGGCAGAAGGCGCTGTGCTGCAGGCGATCAAGATCGACGGCGTTTCGCAGGCGATCACAGATCCGAATCAGACGGAGCTGATCTTTACTCCTGACAGTCCGGCGGCGAATCAGATCTATCTCATCGAAGTGATCTACGAGCTGCAGACGGAGGAGGAGCCGGCACAGCCGGAATACAGGATCAATGTTTCCAAGGAAGGCAGCGGCACAGTGACAGGAGCGGGCATCCTTCGTCAGGAGGATGCGGACAGCGAGAATCATGCGGTGACATGGACGGCTGCGGAAGGCTGGCATGTGAGCAAGGTTGTGGTTGACCGCACGCGTCTTTCCGATGAGGAAGCGGCAAGCGGAAGCTATACCGTGAAATACAGCGAGCTGACAGGCGATGTCAATATCAAGGTAGTCTTTGAACGAGATCAGATTATTGCGCCGCCTGCGGAGGAGAACCGGTTTACGGTCTCTACAGAATATGAAGGAAACGGTACGATTAGCAACGGAGCTACCCTGAGCGAGGGCGAGGAGCCTTATACCGTGACATGGGCTGCCGGCGATGGCTGGTACGTGAAGTCAGCGCAGCTGATCAAGACGGAGGATGGTACGGTGATCCAAAGCCTTGACGAAAGCAGCTATCTCTTCTCTTATGAGGTGGGACAGAATGTTACAGTGAAGGTTGTCTTTGAGAAGGAAGCCCAGTACAGCATCACGGCGGTGATCGATGCAGGCGGAAGCATCAGCCCTGCGGCGGCTACGCTGAGAAAGGGAGATGCGCCAGCTGAGATTATATGGTCGATCAGTGACAGCGAAAAGTTCTCATTGAAGAGCGTTACCATAAATGGTACGGCGCTTTCCGCATCGGAGTACACGAAGGCAGACGGCAGTTATGGATATACTTTTGTATATGACGATCTGTTTGCTGCGGGAATGCCCGAAAATATTGTGCTGAAGGTGGAGCTGGATGAGGCAGAGCAGCCGGCACAACCGCAGCAGTACCTGATCAGTACAGGCATTACGCCCAGTATAGCCGGTACCATCAGCGCGGCGGCCATGGTTGCCGAAAATGGCAGCTATATCGTGACCTGGAATGCCAAATCGGATTACCGTGTGACGAAGATAGAGGTAACAGAAAACGGAACAACCCGTGAGCTGACAGCAGCCGACAGCGGGCTCTATGCCTTTACCAATGTGACGGGGAACTGCTCGATCATGGTTTCCTGTGAAGAAAGAAGCCAGATTGATTTAGGCGGCGACGAAAGATTCTATGAGATCGTTACCGGTATCAATGGCGGCAGCATGGATGACGGCAAAACAGTGCGCTCCGTTAGAGAAGGAGATTCCTATACGGTGAGCTGGACGCCGGATCCGGGCAGCTATGTTGCCAGTGTGGTAGTAGACGGAGCACAGGTTCCCGTTTGTACGGAATATACGTTTAACGATATCAGCAGTGACCATACGGTTCAGGTAACCTGCCTGAGCATGGCTGTAAGCGAGATCTATTATGTTGATGTTACGCCGGGCAGTGCGATAGCCAGCGGCAACTGTGAAGTACAGGTAGGGACGGATCATACCGTTACCTGGAAGCCTGCAGCAGGCGAGCATATTGTTTCGGTAACGGTAAATGACCAGCCGGTGGATATCGGAAATGCCAATACCGGCGGCAGCTATACGATTACGGGGGCGGCTAAGGATGAGGTATTCCATGTGGTGATCACCTCTGAACAAAATGCTGACACTCCGGAAGAGGAAGTTTACTTTGACGTAGCTGTGACAGCGAAAAACTGTACGGTGAGCGGTCAGACGCATGTTAAGGCCGGAGAGTCTACAACGATTGCCTGGGAGCCTGAGTTTGGCTATGAGGTCAAGTCTATTATCATTGATGATTCTGCCAGACCGGTTACACTGGAGTCGTTCACATTTGATGCTATGAGCAGTGATCACAGTGTGATCATTGTCTGCGAACGAATCGGCAGTGAGGATCCGGATCCGGAAGCGGCCTATACGATCAGTACGCGGATTACCGATGGCGGTACGATTACGGCTCCGGTTACAGTAAGCACACCTGAGGAAAAGCAGAGCCAGACGATTGCCTGGAGCGCACCGGAAGGCTTCCGGGTAGCGCAGGTGAAGATTGACGGCGTGCAGCGACCTGAGCTTACAGAAGCAGGCAGCGTGACCTTTACGGATATTGCCGCCGATCATAGCGTGGATGTAGAGTGCCGGCAGATCGAGAAGCATACGATTACGGTTTCAAACGATAACGGAACCATCAGCGCGGCTCCGGCTCTGGTAGAAGACGGCGGCAGCAGCGTTGTGACATGGAGCGGCATGGCAGGCTTTGTGCTTAAGTCGGTACAGATGAATGGGATTTCGTTAAGTGCGGATGCATATACGGATCATGGCGACGGCAGCTACAGCCTGACGCTTCAGAATGTCATCTCAGATCATGTGATTGTTGTAGAGTATGAGCCGGATGCATCGCTGGATCCGGGCAATACGAAAAACTATATTTATACGCATATCGATCATGGAACGATTACACCGACGGTTACGCTGACAAGCGCAGCCGATAGGGCATACCAAAAGATCGAGTGGACGGTGGCCGAGGGGTATCGTATCACAAGAGTACTGGTTGATGATCAGGCTGTTTCGGCAGCAGGCATGGTTGAACTGACGAATATTGCCGGTGACCATACAGTGAGCGTAGAATGTGAAAAGATTCCTGCGTATACCGTGGCAACGGATGCGAAGAATGTGACCATGATTACGCCCACCAAAACAGATATACCAGAAGGCAGCGCGCATAGCGTTTCTTGGAAGCATGAAGACAATCTGGTGCTGAAGGTATTTAAGGTTGATAATGTAGAGGTGGCACTGGCAGAGGGAATAACCTCCTATGAGTTCACGGATGTCCGTGAGAATCATACGGTCTATGTGGAATATGGACCTCAAGATGAGCCAGAGAAGCCGGATAAGGTAGAAATTTCGGTTATGGTAACCAATGGTACCAAGACAGGCGGCGGTACGCTGAATTATGGTACCAAGAGTCACACCGTGACATGGACGCCCAACGCAGGCTATGAGGTCAAGAGTGTTATCATTGACAGCGTAGCGATGGCAGAGGAGCAGATCAAGAAAACAGGAGACAGCCTGACCTTTACGGATATCACCGGCAGTCATAGCATTGTTGTTGTATGTGAAATCCCGAAGACGGGCGAGGATCCAGAGCCGGATGAAAAGGTATATCTGGAGGCCAATATCATCAACGGTACTTTTGAACCGGAAAATGAGTTTGGCGTATATGAACTGGAAAAGGGTACGGATTTTGAAATCAGCTGGACGCCGCAGGAGGGCTATCATGTGGTCAGCGTTAAGCTGGATCAGGTAGAACGGCCGGATCTGCTAGCAGATGGCCGGCTGAAGCTCATTGGCATCAGCGGCGATCATGTGCTGACGGTGGAATGCAGGGATGAAGAAGAGGAGCCTAACGAGGGACCGTTTACGATCACAACCTCGATCGATCATGGCAGTATCAGCGAATCCTTCACCACAGATGAAGAGCATTCATCTTATACGGTAAGCTGGACGGTGGACAGCCGCTATGAGATTGTTTCTGTTATGGTGGACGGTAACCCATACGCCAATGCGGCGGATGGCTATATCGATTTTAATCCGATCAGAGCCAATCACACCGTGGATGTACGCAGTCAGCTGAAGGATCAGCCAGTCAATACACATGTGATCAATGTCATAGTGGATAACGGCGGTACGCATGCCGTGATCGTGGATGGAAATCCTGCAGAGTATGTAGAGGATGGCGGTTCAGCCAAAGCTACATGGCAGGCGGCCGATGGCTATGATGTAACCAGAATCGTCATTGACGGCGTGAGCTATAACAGCCTGCCGGGCTGTGATGCGCAGAAGGGTGAGTATACCTTCAACAATGTGACCAAGGACCATGAGATTATTGTGTATACGGGTAAGCATGTGGAAAAGGAGCCTGTATATTACGGCATTACCATTTTGCCGCACGGTGATCCCAGCGGGCTAGAGCTGAGTGAGTCGCTGCCGTCGGTGCTGGAAGGAACAGAAATTGCTGTTACGTGGAAAGCTAAACCCGGCTGGCAGATCGATAAGGTGACGCGAAACAATAACATCATGTCAGCAGCGGATATGGCCGCAGGCATGACGGAGGACGGCTTTACGTTTACTGTCAATGCAAACAATGATTTTGTTGTATATGTCAGCAAGCAGGGGCCGGCGGATGATAGCTTTGTTACGGTTACAACGGAGATCAACAGCGGCTGGATCAGCAATGGCGGTTCCGTTAAGAAAGGAAGCAGCTTTGAGGTAGCATGGCGGCCGGGCGACGGATATACGGTTGATCAGGTGACGATCACCGATGCAGATGGCAATAAAACGGTGCTCACGGAAGGGCTTGACAATGCGCAGAACTGGAAGCATACGCTTGACAGTATCACGGCGAATACATTGATTCAGGTTAGCTGTGTGAAGCAGCCGGATGATGAGCCTCCGCTGATCTATTCCTATCAGATCGATACGCAGGCAACCAATGGTGTGATTACCGGCGGCGGTACAGTAACAGCAGGAACCGATCGCGAAATTACATGGGCTGCGGCGGATGGATGCAGCATCAAGAGTGTCATGCTGTATGAAATCAGCAGAGAAGATGGATCGCGCACCGAGATGGATATCTCAGATGCGGAAAATAACCGGTACACGATTCAGAATATCGATGCAGACTATTTGGTTGTTTTGATCTGCGAGAATGAAATGCAAAGCGATGATGATTTCTTCTATGACATCTATACCCAAATCACCAATGGTACAATCAATGGCCCGTTCCTTAATCTCAGGAAGGCTGATCAGGCGGTGGTGAGCTGGACGCCGGCAGAAGATTGCTATGTGAAGGCTGTATTGGTCGATGGCAAGGCTGTGAGCATTCCGGCAGATCATCAGCTTGAGGTATTGGTAGAGGGTGATGACCATGTGGTGGAAGTCATCTGCGAGAAGAAAAAGCCGGTAGAAATTCCGGATGATGTAACGCCATATACGATTGAAACCTATATCTATGATGGTCTGGGCGAGATTACGCCTAAGACAGCAGCACTTCCTGGTTCGGATGTCACCGTGCAGTGGAAGGGCGATGCGAATAATCATTATAAGGTGGATCGAGTCTATGTAGACGGTAAGAGCATTGAGATTCCGTCAAATAATATGTTTACCTTTACAAATCTGGATCAGAACCACAAGATCGAAGTATACCTTGCGGAAAATCTGGTCAATGTAGAAGTAAGCTATGAAGGAAATGGCGAGGTTGTAAAATCTGGTACGGTATACTGGGGAGAAAACTTTGGTATCGTTCGCGGTTTGCCGAATGAGGGATACCGGCTGGAGAGCGTGATTTTGAATGGCAAGCTTCTGCAGCAGGGAGAGATCATCCCCGAGCTTCTTCCGGATCCGGATATGCCTTTGCCAGGAGAACCGACAGAGGAAGAGCAGCCGGCAGCGAGAATGCTCAGAAGAGCAGGACGCAGGCTGGCGGCGCCCACTGCGCTGCTTAGCGCAAGGGCAGAAGACTATACGAAATTCACGGAAAATGAGTTCCAGAATACATTCTATTTCCGTGATGTAACGCAGCAGCAAAGCGTGAAATATGTCTTTGTAGATAATAATGGCACAAGTGATTATGCGCCTTATCAGGTTAACGTTGAGCTGGTCGACGGACGAGGAGAGCGGGAGGTTGCAAAGAATGTGGCCGCTGGCTCGGATACATCGATTGGCTGGACGCTCGATGAAGGATATTACGTAGATCATATCAGCGTAGTACGCAACAATCTGGAAAGCGATATCAATGATCTGGAGGATGCAAATCTGCAAGGCGATAGCCGTGTAGGGCTAACCAATGTGCAGGCCAATACAACGGTTAAGGTTTATCTCAAACGCGGTACGCCACCGGATCCGCAGGATGCCAATGATTTCTCGCTTAGCATCGATGTAGTAGGTCCTGGAAGCAACGATCCGGATATCCGTGTCTATGGTGCAGGCCGAGGCATGGCGGCCGGCGCGCATGAAGCCAGCTGGGCCGTTGGGGATCATAAGGTCACAATGGTGAAGGTGGATGGCGCAGTGCGCGAGGATTTGATTGGCAAGACCAGCACAGTGATTCAAATGAACCGAGAGGATGTTAAGCGCGATCATCATGTTATTGTATATTTGGATGGCGTGGTGCTGCCGGGTCTTGAAAAACAGGCAGGCGGCGGCGGAGCAACCGTTGGTGATGTGATTCCGTATACCATTAGCGTATGGAATGATACCGATCAGGCGATCTGGGAAAATGTCACGCTGAGTGATGTGATTCCCGCAGGTCTGAAGGTGGATACAGCATCTATGAAGCTTTACAGGGTGAATGCGGATGGCAGCAAAACGCAGATCACAAGCGTCCTGCCAGTATACGATGCTGCTACGCGCACGATCAGTGCTTCGCTGGGAGACATGACAAAGGCAGATAAGTTTGAGCTTGACTTTAATGCAGAGGTTGAGCCGGAAGCTGCCGGTCAGGATATTGGTAACGCGGTTAAGGCCGTGGGAACCAATTCAGGTACAACGGACCGGGATCCGCAGCACATTGTGGAAGCGGTGACGGAGAAGGTATACCCTGGCGGTACGACCTCCGTGCTTCCGAAAGCGCCGGCTCCGCATCTGACGAAAACTGTTTCCAACAATAGCGCCCATCCAGAGCATACCCGTGTTGGCGATACACTGACCTATACGATCGATGCCTGGAACAGTGAGCCGGGGGCTGTTTGGAAGAATGTTAAGATCAAGGATGATGTTCCGGAAGGGCTAGAGGTTCTGGAAAGCAGTATAGAGCTGAGTGAAATCATTGGCAGCAGCAAGCTGCCGGCACCAGAGGATCTGAGCGTTCAGTATGATGCTGTCAATCGAAGCCTTACGGTGAATTTGGGCGATGTGCAGTACAATCAGCATTATCAGATCAGCTTTAAGGTCTTGGTTCTGCCGGAGGCTGTTGGTAATGATATTGGTAACGTCGCTTTGGCGGCCGGTACGGCGCCTGATAAGACACCTGTCAGCGAGGAAACGGCTCCTGTGTACCCGAGCGATTTGGATAAACCGGATCAGGACGGCGTTTTGCCGGCTGCGCCGGCGCCGCTGGTGGAAAAGACGGCTCATAATCTGGACCGCACGGATGAGCAGAGCAAGGTCGGCGATACGATTGAGTATACGCTGACTGTGAAGAACACTAAGGCGGGCTCAACGTGGAAGGATGCTGTCCTGCGCGACCGGATTCCGGAGGGACTTGAACTGGATACTGCAAACATCGTTTTGCGGACACCGGACGGAGATATCACGCTGGATGCCGCGGTCTATGATGAGACCAGCCGAATCATTTCGGTGTATCTGGGAGACGTGACTTCGGAGCAGCCGTATCAGCTGGTATTTACGGCGAAGCTGGTGGGCAGTCCTCAGGATTATAATATTGGTAATATCGCATGGGCGAATGGTAAGGATCCTTCCTTGCCGGGCAGTGATCAGCCGACGCCTGGGGTCGATGAGAATACCGAGCCGGGTGACCCGTACTTCCCGCCGGAGGACGACTGGGTGGATGAAGGCGGCCCGACGACGGAGAAGGTGTATCCGGATGAGAAGGACAGACCGCTGACACCAGGACCAAAGCTGACGAAGACGTCGCGCAATCTGACGCATCCGGCCAGCAAGCTGGAAATTGGCGATGTGCTTGAATATGAGCTAGAGATTGCCAATACGCAGCTGGGTTCGGTATGGCGGAATGTGACAGTTACCGATACGCTGCCTGAGCAGCTGGCACTGCAGCCTGATGGGTGGATGCTGATTCATCCGGATGGAACGGTAGAGCCGCTGCAGATTGAGAATATCTACGATGAGGAGACGCATAGCTTTACGGTTGTGCTTCCGGAGGCAGTTCTCACGGGAGGAACCTATTGGCTGCGGTATCAGATGGCGGTTTCTGGTGAAGGCTTGGGAGATGCGCCGGTGGTGGATATTACAAATAAAGCGACGGCGACTGGTACAGATATTGATGGTCATATCGTGGCGGTAGAAGCGGCTGACATCGTTCAGTATGAGAAACCAGCTGCGCCAGAAGAGCCTGCAGAGCCAAAACCACAGGAGCCGGAGAACAGCGGTTCCGGTGGAATTCAGACAGGCGATTCTGCGAATGCAGCGCCGTATCTGGTGGTGCTGCTGACAGCAGTTATCTTGCTTGCTGTGATTGTGATTCTGAGAGTGCAGAAGAGTAAGAAGAAATAAAAAGAAAGAAGGGCTTCCTTAGGCTGCCAAGCGGCAGCTAAGGAAGCCCTTCTTTTGCATGTTGGCGGGGGCGTGAGAATGATTATCACCAACATGCAAATGGTGGATTTGCACGCCGGAGGCAGCGCAGGAATGATTGACATGGACATGCAAACAGTGGATTTGCATGCCGAAGGGGGCGCAGGAATGATTGACATGGGCATGCAAACAGTGGATTTGCATGTCGGAGGGGGCGCAGGAATGATTGCCGCCAACATGCAAACAGTGAATTTGCATGTCGAAGGACGTTCGGGAATGATTGACATGGACATGCAAACAGTGAATTTGCATGTCGATAGGAACCCGGGAATGATTATCACCAACATGCAAAAACAAGCCCTTCCGCAAATAATGCGGAAGGGCTTGTTATAAACTTGCTTTCAATTTTATTCCTCGGCGGAATCCTCTTCAATTTTCTCTTCGCGAATCTTCGCGATGCTGACGATCTTGGTGTCCTTATCAAGTCCCATCAGCTTCACGCCGGAGGTCACGCGGCCGATCTCGCTGATATCCTGTACGCGCAGGCGGATGATAACGCCTCCGCTCGTAATCAGCATCAGATCCTGATCCGGTGAAACCAGCTTAAAGCTAACCACATCGCCGGTCTTGGCGGTAATACGGTAATACAGATTGCCCTTGCCGCCGCGCTTTTGCACGGAAAACTCGGTCAGAGCCGTGCGCTTGCCCATACCGTTTTCGGTAACGGCCAGCGCGGAATCTCCCTGCGAGGTCAGCTGCACGCCGATCACTTCATCGCCAGCGCCGAGCGTAATACCCTTTACGCCCATGGAGCTGCGGCCGGTCGTACGCACATCAGTTTCGCGGAAGCGAATGATCTGGCCGCGCTTGGTGGCCATGAGCACTTCATCCTTGCCGCTGGAGCGCTTAACCTCGATCAGCTCATCGCCCTCCTGAAGGGAAATAGCAATCAGTCCATTCGTACGAATATTGCTGTATTCAGCAAGATCTGTCTTTTTGATAATACCATTTTTGGTCGCCATCAGCAGATAGCCCTTATCGCGCTTTTCCTTCATCTGAATGGCAGCGCTGACCTGTTCGCCGCCGCTCAGCGACAGCAGGTTCACAATGGCCGTGCCGCGGGCCGTGCGGCCTGCCTCGGGGATCTCATAAGCCTTCATGCGGTATACGCGGCCCCAGTTGGTAAAGAACAGCACATAATCATGCGAGGAAGCGATGAAGAGATGCTTTACAAAATCCTCTTCGCGGGTTTCGATACCCTTAATGCCCTTGCCGCCGCGGTTCTGGCTGTGATACATGTCTAAGGAGGTGCGTTTGATGTAGCCAAGATTGGTCATCGTGATGACGCAGCTCTCGTTTTTGATCAAATCCTCTAAGTTGATCTCGCCTTCCTCATAAGTAATATAGGTGCGGCGCGGATCTGCATATTTGGTTTTCAGTACCAGCAGCTCTTCCTTGATCACGCTGAACAGTATATTTTCATTTCCTAAAATGGCTAAATACTCCTGAATCTTTTCTGTCAGCTCATCATACTCATTTTGCAGACGGTCGCGCTCCAGTCCGGTCAGCGCACGCAGACGCATGTCCACGATTGCCTGTGCCTGTGCATCGCTGAACTCAAAGCGGGCGATCAGGTTTGCCTTTGCCTCGGCCACGTTAGAGGAAGCACGGATAATGGAGATAATTTCATCAATGTAGTCCAGCGCCTTTAAAAGACCCTCTAAGATGTGCGCACGCGCCTGTGCCTTATCCAGATCATACTGCGTACGGCGCGTTACAACCTCTTTCTGATGATCCAGATAGTAGGTGAGCATCTGCTTTAAATTCAGCACCTTAGGCTCATTATTCACAAGGGCCAGCATGTTGATGCTAAACGTATCCTGCAGGGGTGTATTTTTATAGAGCTGATTGATGATCAGCCGCGCATTGGCATCGCGCTTTAAATCAATCACGATCCGCAGACCGTTACGGTTGGTCTCATCGCGCAGATCAGAAATCCCTTCAATTTTTTTGTCCTTAACCAGCTCAGCAATACGCTCGACCAAACGCGCTTTATTCACCTGATAAGGAATCTCGGAGACCACAATGCACTGGCGGTGTCCCGGAAGCTCTTCGACCTCCATATTCGCGCGAACAACTGCGCGCCCGCGCCCGGTGCGGTAGGCCTGCTCAATATCGCGCACGCCGTAAATGGTTGCGCCGGTGGGGAAGTCAGGTCCCTTTACAATCTGCATCAGCTCGTCAATGGTGGTATCGCGGTCCTCGAGCATGTGGTTGTCGATGATTTTCACAACCGCATCGATCACCTCGCCCAGATTGTGCGGGGGGATGCTGGTGGCCATACCAACGGCGATACCGCCGGTTCCGTTCACCAGCAGGTTGGGAAAGCGTGCGGGCAGCACGGTGGGCTCCTTTAAAGAGCCGTCAAAGTTGGCGGTAAAGTCAACGGTATTTTTATTGATATCCGAGAGCATCTCCATCGAAAGCTTGCTCAGGCGCGCCTCGGTATAACGCATAGCGGCAGCGCCGTCGCCGTCCATCGAGCCGAAGTTGCCGTGCCCGTCGACCAGCATATAGCGCGTGGAAAAGTCCTGTGCCAAGCGCACCATGGCTTCATAAATAGAGCTGTCGCCGTGTGGGTGGTATTTACCCATCGTATCGCCCACGATACGGGCTGATTTACGGTAGGATTTGTCCGGGGATAAACCCAGCTCATTCATCGCGTGCAGAATGCGGCGCTGAACGGGCTTCATGCCGTCACGCACATCCGGCAGCGCACGCGTGGTAATTACGCTCATGGCATAGTCAATAAAGCTGTCCTTCATCATTTTTTCCAGATTGACAATCTCAATCCGGTCATGCTGCGGCGTCTGATTTTCGTCCATAGTCTACCTCCTCATCCAACAGTATCCACTTGGGCATATTTTGCATGTGCCTCAATAAACTCGCGGCGCGGCTCCACCTTGTCGCCCATCAGCAGTGTAAAGATCTGATCGGCCACCGCCGCATCTTCCATCTGCACCTGCAGCAGGATGCGGTTCGCCGGATCCATCGTCGTCTCCCAGAGCTGATCAGCGTCCATCTCGCCCAGTCCCTTATAACGCTGCACACCGTCAGCAATCTGCTGCTCCGTCATGCCCAGCTTCTCCAGCAAGGGATTCAGCTCATTCTCATAATACAGATAATGCACCTCATTTTTCGACTTCTCCACGCGGAACAGCGGCGGCTGCGCAATATACACCTTGCCCTGCTCGATCAGCTGCGGCATAAAGCGGTAGAAAAACGTCAGCATCAGCGTGCGGATATGCGCGCCGTCCACGTCAGCATCGGTCATAATAATGATCTTATGGTATCTTAGCTTGTTGATATCAAAATCCTCGTGGATACCCGTGCCAAAGGCAGTAATCATCGCCCGGATTTCGGCATTGCCGAGGATCCTGTCCAGCCGTGCCTTTTCCACATTCAAAATCTTACCGCGCAGCGGCAAAATGGCCTGCGTCTGCCGGGAACGCGCATTTTTTGCGGAACCGCCGGCAGAGTCGCCTTCGACGATGTAGATCTCACAGTTTTTGGGATCGCGGTCGGAGCAGTCTGCCAGCTTGCCGGGCAGGCTGGTGCTTTCGAGCGCCGTTTTGCGGCGGGTCAGGTCGCGGGCCTTGCGGGCAGCGTCACGGGCTCTGGCGGCCATGATGGCTTTATTTAAGATCGTTTTCGCGATGTTGGGGTTCTGCTCAAGGAAGAAGGTAAGGCCGTCTGTCAGAACGGCGGCCACAGCGCCGCGAGCCTCGGTATTGCCCAGCTTCTGCTTGGTCTGACCTTCAAACTGAGGGTCGCCCAGCTTTACGCTGAGCACACAGGTCAGACCCTCGCGCACATCGTCGCCGGACAGATTCTTTTCATTTTCTTTTAAGATATTATTTTTGCGGGCGTAGTCATTGAGCACCTGCGTGTAGGACGCGCGGAAGCCCATCAGATGCGTACCGCCCTCAGGCGTATGCACGTTGTTGACAAAGGTGAAGGTGCTGTCGTTGTACGAATCGTTATGCTGCAGAGCGACCTCCACATACACACCGTCCTTCATGCCCTCGGCGTACATGATCTTATCGTAGAGCGCCGTTTTGTTCTGGTTGGCATAGGCCACAAACTCACGGATACCGCCCTCGTAGTGAAATTTCTTTTTCTGCTTTTTGTCCTCGCGCAGATCCTCCAGCGTGATGTTCAGGCCCTTGGTAAGGAAGGCGGTCTCCTGTAAGCGCTGGGCGAGCGTGTCAAAGTCATAATTGACTTCTTCAAAGATCGTGTCGTCAGCTAAAAAGGTGACGGTGGTGCCGGTCTTATTGGTGTCGCCGATCACATGGAGCGGTTCTACCGTATGTCCCTTTTCAAAGCGGATCTCATGCAGCTTGCCGCCGATGTGTACCTGAACGGTAACCCAGTTGGAAAGGGCGTTGACAACGGAGGCGCCTACGCCGTGCAGGCCGCCGGACACCTTGTATCCGCCGCCGCCGAATTTTCCGCCGGCGTGCAGGATCGTGTAAACAACCTCTACGCCGGAGATGCCCTTCTGCGGCTGGATATCTACCGGAATACCGCGGCCATTATCGGTGACCGTGATCGAGTTGTCGGGATTGATGGTAACTGTGATTTTATTACAGAAGCCGGCAAGCGCCTCATCAACGGCATTATCCACAATTTCATATACAAGGTGATGAAGGCCGCGGGCCGAGGTGCTGCCAATATACATACCGGGGCGGCGGCGCACAGCCTCCAGTCCCTCCAGAATCTGAATCTGGCTGGCGGTATATTCACCGCTGACCGTTAAGTCGGCCGCCACTGCCTGACTTTCATGATGATAGTCCGCCTTGTCTGAATCGGGCTTAGCATCTAGTAAAATATCTCTTGCTTCCTGATCCTTGGCATCCAATCCGGGATCCGTCAGGTTCAGCTGATTTTTATCTTTGCTCAATGAATAAACCTCCTAACATAACATAAGTTCAGCGCGGAACACGCCGAACTTGTACCATTCCTAGTATATCATAAAAACCGCATAAACACAAGGAAAACGCGCTTTTTAAATCAGGTTTTTTTAATCAAATTCATGACGGGAAGGCAGGGGATTATTATCACCAGATACATACAAATCAGCGCTCCCGTCAGGCGTCGGATTGACAGATGCGTTTTGGGCTAGGCTTTGGGCTTGCGCTTCTGACATCGTATTTGTGGCCTGTATTTCTGGTCTGCGTTTCTGGCCTCGTTTTCAGCCGCCACTGGCGGAAGAGGACGATTTAGCTGAACTTTTTCCACCGTGTATAGCGGAACGGTCATGAAGTAGCTGAAAAATACCCGTTAGCAAGCGGCGCCAAATCAAAAATGGCGGAAAAAATTCCGCCATTTTAATCTAAGAGCCCGAGTGCGGAGGAAATTTCTCCGCCATTTTTTGGATTTCCGCCAGCGCTGACTAGGCTATGAAATACACAACGTCCACAGCATCCACAGCATTCCCCCTGCAATATGTACCTACTCAATATGATCCATGGAGAAAAAGCTGGTGCCGCGTCCATAGACGCCATTGACCGTAGTGATGGTCAAAAAGGCATGGGGATCCGTTTTTTTAACCAGTGCTTTTAAAGGAGACAGCTGATGCTTGCTGATCACGCAGTAAAGCATGTACCGTTCATCGCCGGTGTAGGCGCCGGTCGCCTTCATAATCGTGATGCCGCGGCCCAGGCCATCCATCAAAGCCTTAGAAAGGCTCTGCGGATTAGCCGTGATAATCGTGATAGCGCGGCGATGGTCAATCCCATCGATGACATAAGAGGTCACCTGAGAGCCAATGAACATAGCGCAGAGCGTAAGCACCGCCTGATCCAGACCATAGATCAGCATAGAAAGGGAGATAATAACGGCATTCACAAAAAGACCGGTGGTCGCCATGTTGATAGAAAAATATTTATGCAGTACCTTGGCAATGATGTCACTTCCGCCCGAGGAGGCACCGCTGCGGTAGATAATGCCCAATCCAAGTCCGGTTAATACACCGCCCAGTGCGACAGCCGTGAGAGGGCTTTCAAACGGGACGGAAAGCGGATGTCCCAGCTGGAGGCAGAGGGAGAAAATACCCATTCCTGCAAGGCTATATAAAAAGAACTTGCGGCTGACAAATTTCCAGCCAATTAAAAAAAGCGGGATATTCAGTAAAATAATCATTAAAGAGATCGGCAGGCCAAACTGATAGTTAAGAAGCTGGGCAAAGCCGGTGACGCCGCCGCTAAGCAGGTGCTGTTTAGTATAAAACAGGTTCATGCCGACAGAATAAATCAGACTGCCGATAACCATAAGAAGCAGAACACGCCCATGTGTTTTAATGGCTTCTCGTACTGATGATTTCATAATAGAAATTCCTCCCAGAATATAATTAGAAAAATATCCTTAATAAAGCCACTATAGTCTATCATAATTTCAAAGAAAAAGGAAGGTCATTTTAAAGGAATAGTGACAATTTTAACGCCGCTTGTCAGCGGTTTTTATTTACTTTCACTAAAAACAATGATACAATAAAGAATAATTAACAAGAGAAGGAAGGATGTTTCAATGCAAATTGCAGAAATTCAAGCACTTACCCAGAAAATAAAAGAAAATATGGAAAAGGTTGTCGTCGGCAAATCAGATAAGATCAATTTGATTTTGGCGGCGCTTTTGGCCAAAGGCCATGTGCTGCTGGAGGACGTGCCGGGCACCGGAAAAACCGTACTGGCTAAGTCACTGGCCAAGTCCTTGGATACCAAATTTAAACGGATTCAGTTCACGCCGGATCTGCTCCCCTCGGATCTGATCGGCATCAATTATTATAATCAAAAAGAAAGTGAATTTGTTTTCCGGGAGGGCGCGCTGTTTACCAACGTGCTGCTGGCCGACGAAATCAACAGAGCCACGCCCCGCACGCAGTCCAGTCTGCTGGAGAGCATGGAAGAAAAGCAAATCACCGTTGACGGGCATACCTATGTACTGGAACAGCCCTTTTTTGTCATTGCCACAGAGAACCCGGTGGAGACGCAGGGCACATTTCCGCTGCCGGAGGCACAGCTTGACCGGTTTTTGATGCAGCTTTCCATGGGGTATACGGAGAAGCAGGATACGCTTGAAATCCTGCGCCGGTTTGTGAATGAGGTGCCGGCTGAAGCGGTAGAGCCGGTCTGCACACGCGAGCAGCTTTTGGAAATGCAGGAAAGCGTTAAACAGGTCACCATCCATCCGGATATCGCGGCCTATACGGTGGATATTGTGGATAAAACGAGAACGGCTGACAGCGTGCAGCTGGGCGTGAGCCCGCGTGGCAATCTGGCGCTTCTGAAAACAGCGCAGGCACTGGCCGCCATTCAGGGCCGCAGCTATGTGATTCCGGATGATATCAAGGCGCTGGCCGTTCCTGTGCTGGGACACCGCATCATTTTGCGCGGCAGTCAGCGCAACAAATCGACGCAGATTGAAACGCTGATTCAGGATATTTTAGAATCAGTGGAGGTGCCCACGGAGGAATGGAAGCTCTCGAAGCAGGAGGGATGAGGCTTCGATGGCAGTATTAATTATTTTAATCGTGGTAGGCCTCATGCTGTGGATTCAAAAGAAGGTCTACCAAAAGTACTGGAATAAGCGACTAACGGCAGAAGTCAAGCTGCGCGATCAATACATGTTTGAAGGGCAGGAGACAGAGCTGGTCGAAGTTATGACCAACAACAAGCTGCTGCCGCTGCCGTGGGTGCAGCTCAAGTTTCAGATCATCCGCAACGGCAAAACTGATAATCTGTTCAAAAGCGATATCTTTAATATTCTATTTCATCAGCAGATCACGCGCAAAAGCAAGCTGCTGCTCAAGCGGCGCGGCGTATATCAGATTCGCCAGCTGGATCTTTTGAGCTATGATATGTTCATCACCAGCAAATTTGTGAAAATAGTGGATAACCATGCGCAGATCACCGTGTACCCAGTCAGCATGGCCAAGGAAAACTTCGATGTGCCCTATGAAAAGATGATCGGAACCATGGCAACCAAGCGGTACACGCTGGAGGATCCGTTTTTATTCAAAGGCATCCGCGATTATCAGCCGCATGACAGCTTTAAGAGCATCAATTTCAAAGCCTCCGCCAGAGGCGGAAAATGGCTGGTGAACACGCATGAATATACCGTTGATCAAACGGTGCATGTGCTGCTGCTCACTGACAAAAGCACCAACTACTATGATGAGCCTGTGTATGAGGCGGGGCTGCGTTTAGCGGCTGCTATGATCAGCCGCCTGGAGCGGGACGGCGTGCCGGCAAGCTTTTACAGCAATGGGCAGGACAGCCTAGAGCAGCAGGAGCCGCGGGTCGGAGCAGGCTGCAGTGAAAATCATATTGATTCGGTGCTGGAGACATTGGCACGCCTAGATATGACCGTGACAGGGACGGCTGGGCCGCAGGTACTGGAAGATCTGCAGGAGAAGAGACAGGCAGAGGATTATTATGTGATCATCAGCGCCTGCTACAGCAAGGAGATGGTGCAGAAATACAATGAGCTGCGCAGCTATACGGATTCATGCATGTGGCTTGCGCCGATCTCAGAGATAGACTTTTTGGAGATGGAGCTTCGGGTGCAGAATCTGGAGAAAGACGTAGAAGATTTTTATTTCTTCAAGGTGTGAGGAGGTAGGGATGAGCGAAACATATGGATATGATCGGGAAGCGATAAGCTACCGGAAAATTGTTCGGTATCCCAGCTGGGTAGAAGCGCTTAAGGTTTTTCTCTTATTCGCCCCCGCGGCCGTTTTGATTTGCTATGGAGCATATGATATCGGAAACGGATATCAGTATTTGTATTTTTCAATAGGCTTTTTCTTGATGCCCTGCCTCTCGACTGTGCTGCGCCGGCATCTGCATAGCCTGATCCTCTTTATTTTAGTGCAGCTGGTACAGGCGGCATGGCTGCTGCTCTCGCCCGATCTCGTGCTGACAACGTTGGGAATCGTCTACTGGCTTGCGCTGACGGTATACGGCGCGGTGCGGCAGGTTTCCAAGGAAAACGAGAGGGAGGCCTCGATGATGGTACTTTTGTTTTCTATGGTTGCCATGATCTGTATCTATATCCTCTCCGTGAGCCGTGAACGCGAAGGGTATGAGACGCTGCTGATCGTGCAGGCCTTTATCTATGCGGCGCTGTTTATGTACTACGAGCACTGGATCGGTGTGCATGATGCGCTGCGCAATATTGACAAAGAGGGCAATTTCTCACTGCGGCGCATGCTTCGCTTTAACAATCAGATGCTATACGGCTATTTCGGCATTGCCGCTGCCGTATTTTTGGTGCTGTATCTGCTGGGACTGGGAGATATGCTTGGCCTGTTAGGCCAGAAGTCGCTGCTGATGCTGCGGAGAATGCTGCGGTATTTTGGCAGCATAGAGCCAACACAGGAGACGCTGGAAGAGGAGGCCGTGCAGGAGGAGACGATCAATGAGTCGTATGCCCAGATGTTTGGCACGATGGAGAGCGGGGTGATCTGGCTGATCCTTGAAAAGCTTCTTGAAATTATATTTGTGCTTCTGGTGCTGGGAGCGATTGCAGCCATGATTTATTTTCTGGTGCGCAAGGTGGGCGAAGGAAGCCGCTATCAGGAACCTAATTATGAGGAGACGAAGGTCTTTTATAAAGAAGCGGCAAAGCCTAAAACACGCCGCCGCAGCTTTAAAGAGATTTTTGACAACAGTCCGGAAAATAAAATCCGCAAGCTGTACTATAAAAAGGTGAAGGGACAGATGGGCAAAAAGGTGCAGCCCTATGAGACCCCGCATGAGGTGGGAGAAGTTCTGCCGGACATTAAAGCGCTGGTGCATCAGTACGACGAGGCGCGCTACGCGGTGCAGAATATAAAAGACAGCGATAGATAAAAGCAAAGGGGGATTCGGTGCCCCTTTGCTTGTTTTTCATGTAAAGGAGAACGATAGATTATGGCAGTGATTCAGATGGATTTCATGGCCAATACCATACAGCGGTTTACGGGCATTCACGTGATCCTTCCCTGCGATCAGGAGAAGGCGGTAGAGCAAGGGCCGTTTCCGGCGCTGTATCTGCTGCACGGTTATTTTGGCAACTATACAGACTGGCTTTATAACTCGCGGATTGCGCTGTGGGCGCAGCAGCGAAGGATCGCCGTCGTGATGCCTTCGGGAGAAAATGCGTATTATCTGGATTATCCGGAGCGGGCCGAAAACTTTGAAAAATTTCTAGCGCAAGAGCTGGTGCAGCTTACGAGGAATGCATTTCCGCTGTCACAAAAAAGAGAAGACACGTGGATTGCCGGACTTTCCATGGGCGGAGGCGGCGCCATCCGCTGCGCGCTGCATTATGGCGAGGTGTTTGGCAAGGCTGCTGGGCTTTCCGCCGGGCTGACGATTCATCAGGAGGCGGAGCAGCTGGGGCATAATGCGGATGTGATGCAGGCGCTCACAGAGGCGCTTCAGCAGAAAAAGCCGATTCCGCAGCTGTTTCTCAGCATTGGCACCGAGGATCCCCTGCTGGAGGATAACAGAGAGTATCACCGGTTTTTAAACGAGAACGGGGTCCCGCATCATTATGAAGAGCAGCCGGGAGGACATAACTGGACCTATTGGGACGGACATATATGCGATGTACTGGACTGGATGCAGGAGGGCAGATCATGGCAATCTTAAAAATGGAGCTATACGCTAAGACCATGCGGCGCACAGTCACCGCTGCTGCAGTCCTGCCGGCAGAATCGCTAAAGAGAGGCCAGCGCTGCGCCTGCCTGTATCTGCTGCATGGCGTACAGGGCAGCTATATCAACTGGCTTACAGCCACCAATCTATTTCGGCTACTCGGACAGTATAATGCGGCCCACGAGAAAAAGCTGGCGATTGTGCTCCCCAGCGGGGGGAATGGATTTTATCATCCGGCCGCGGGCCGAAAAGAGGATTACGAACGCTTTGTTGGCGAAGAGCTGATAGAGCTTACCAGAGCCATGCTGCCGCTCTCTTCGTCCAGAGAAGACACGTGGATTGCCGGACTTTCTATGGGCGGCTATGGGGCCCTGCGGACAGGGCTGCTCTATCCGGAGGTTTTCGGCTTTGCCGGAGGGCTTTCTTCGGCGCTGCTGACGCAGGATATGGAGGGGCACTGCAGGGAGGACGGCGCGTTTTTTGAGAGGCCGGAGTTTTTGCAGGAGATTTTTGGAGATTTGCAGGCGGCGGCGGACAGCGTGCATGATGTGCGGACATTGAGCCATCTGGCTGAGCGGCTGCCGAAGCTGTATCTGGCCTGTGGTAAGCAGGATGGGCTGCTGGATTTGACGAGGGGGCTGCATGAGGATTGGCAGCGCTCGGGGATCGAGCATGTGTATGAGGAGCATGACGGCGGTCATGACTGGGCCTTTTGGGAATGGGGCTTGCAGAGAATTTTGAAGCTGAGAGGGGAGTGAGGCGCGATGGGTATTTTTGACGGATATTTGATCTGCACGGACTGTGATGGCACGATGACAAACAGAAAAGGGGAGCTTTCGCGGGAGAATGCGGAGGCGATCCGCTATTTTCAGCGCGAGGGAGGGCTGTTCACGGTGGCAACGGGACGGTTCCCTAAGCATGTGGGACAGTTTGAGGCAGATTTTAGGCCCAATACATATCAGGTGGTAGGAAATGGAACGACCATTTATGATGTGGAGACGGGCAGGGTGCTGCACGAGGTCACGATGGAGCCGCCGGAGGAGGCGGTGCGGTATGTGGTAGAGCAGGGGCTCTGTCATCTGATCTTTGTGGATCATCTGCACCATTCGGTGCGATGGAGCGATGGAAAGATCGGGCGGCTGGACATGCCCGCCAGCGATATAGAGGAGCTGTTTCGGCCGGAGGAAGAGAGCTGGCATAAGGTCAATTTTTGTTTTGATACGCCGGAGGAGACGGTGCGTGTACAGCAGCTGATGAAGGAGAAGTTTCCGCAGTACAAATTTGAGAGAAGCTGGGCGACAGGGATGGAGCTGCTGCCTGCGGAAGGCGGCAAGGGTCCGGCGATCCTGCGGCTGAAGGCGATCTTGGGGGATCGGGTGCGCCGGGTGATTGGCGCAGGCGATTATGAAAATGACGTATCGATGCTGCAGGTGGCAGACGTGGGCTATGCCGTGGCCAATGCGGCGGAGCTTTGCCGGGAGGCAGCGGACCGGATCACGGTAGATTGTGACCATCATGCGATAGCGGCGATCATACGAGAGCTGGAGCAGGAAGCAAAGGAGACTCTAAGATGAAAGATATGACAAAGGGGAGTCCGCTGCGGATTATCCTGAGCTTTGCGGTCCCGATGATTTTGAGCGGCATGCTGCAGCAGTGCTATAATATTGCGGACAGCATTATCGCCGGGCAGTATGCGGGCGTGAATGCGCTGGCTGCTGTGGGCGTGTCGAATCCGATTACTTCATTGTTTGTCAGTCTGGGTACTGGTGCAGGCATGGGCTGCAGTGTGGTGATTTCGCAGCTGTTTGGCGCAAAAGAAATGAAGAAGCTGAAAACGTCTATTTATACGGCGGTTTTGTCTTTTGTGGTGCTGAGTTTGACGCTGATGCTGGTGGGACAGGGCTTTGCTGGTCCGCTGACGCATCTGATGAATACGCCGGAGGAGATCTACGAGGACGCTCTTTCGTATCTGCGTATCTATATGTGGGGCCTGCCGTTTTTGTTTTTATATAATATCGCCAATGCCGTCTTTAATGCGCTGGGCGATTCTAAAAAGCCACTGTATTTTCTGATGTTTTCCACTGTTTTTAATATTGGACTGGATATCTTTTTTGTAGCAGTGCTGCACTGGGGCGTGCGCGGCGTGGCATGGGCAACCTTTATTGCGCAGGGGCTCGCGTCTGCTCTGGCAATCGGTGTATTGCTGTTTAAGGTGCGGCGGCTGGAAGAGAAGGTTTCGTATTTCGATAAAAAGCTTCTGGCCGGCATGAGTAAGGTGGGGATCCCCACAATGCTGCAGATGTCGATTGTGAGCATTGGCAATCTGTTTGTGCAGGCATTGGTCAATACCTATGGTTCTGATTTTATTGCCGGATATTCCGCTGCGCTTAAGATCAGCGGGTTCTTCACCGTGGTCATTGCCACGATGGGAACGGCTGTGGCGACTTTTACAGCTCAGAATATTGGCGCGGGCCGGATGGAACGTCCCGGACAAGGTCTGCGGGCAGGGATGCTGATGAACTTTGTGTATTGCACGGCAGCGGTGATCCTGGTGTTTGTCTGCGGCCGTCAGCTCATTGGCCTGTTTGTGGATGAGACGGCGTCGGCAGAGGTGTATCAGGCGGGAGTAGGGTATCTCAGGGTAGTGGTGAGCAGCAGCTTCTTTTTTGTAGTTTTAAATAACACCTGCGCGGTTAGCCGCGGGGCTGGATATATGGTTGCCTTTACCTCTACTACGCTTGTCGATCTGGTAATTAGAGTCGTGTCTGCTTATGCGCTGAGCGGTGTGATAGGCAGCGGCTCTGTGTACTGGTCCGTGGGGATCGGCTGGCTTGTGGGTGCTGTGATGGGAGCCTATTTTTATCGAAGCGGCAAGTGGAAGCAGGTTAAATTGCTTAAAGAATGAGAAGAGCGCTAAGGTTTTTGAAAAATTTGAAAAAATGTTGACTAGAGAAACGGAAGAGGGTATCATAAGAGAGAAGTTGCATTGTGAGATGCGATTAAAAATCCGAAGAAAAGAGGGGTTTTTGAATGAAATGTATTATCAACGGCAAGATCATTCTGCCGGATCAGATTGTAGAAGGAAAAGCGCTCGTATTTGATCAAAAGATCGAAGCGATTGTAGCGCCTTCTGAGCTGGATCAGTATGAGAATTTAGAGATGATAGATGCGGAGGGACGGTATGTTTCTCCCGGTTTGGTCGATGTGCATATCCATGGCTGCGGCGGAGAGGATACGAGTGATAATAAGCCCGGCGCAATTCAGAAGATGAGCCGGATGATTACTCAATTTGGCGTGACCTCCTGGCTGCCGACCTCGATGACGCTGCCGGCAGAGCATTTGGCGCAGACGTTTGAAATGGTGCGCGAGGCCAAAAAAGCCAGCGAGCAGGACCCGGAGAGTTGGGGCGGCGCGCAGGTGCTGGGCGTGAATATGGAGGGACCCTATATCAATGTTGAGCGTAAAGGGGCGCATGTAGCAGAATATATTCAGGCGCCGGATGTAGAGTTTACCAAACAGTTTGCCGATGTAATTAAATTAGTGACAATTGCGCCGGAGGTGCCCGGCGGCATGGAATTTGTGGAGCGGATTTCGAAGGAAACGGATATCGTGTGTTCTCTGGGACATACAGCGGCGGATTATAAGACAGCAAAGGAATGCTTTGCAAGGGGCTGCAATCATGTGACGCATTTATTTAATGCGCAGACAGGCCTGCACCACCGGGATCCCGGTGTAGTAGGCGCCTCCCTTACCAGTCCGGAGGTATATACAGAGATGATCTGTGATACCTTCCATATCCATGCAGGTGTATTCCAGCTGGTAGCTGACTGCAAAAAGGACAAATTAGTGCTGATCACCGACTGTATGCGTGCCGGCGGATTACCGGACGGAGAGTACAGCTTAGGCGGGCAAAAGGTGTTTGTAAAGGGCATTGAATGCCGGCTGGAAAGCGATACGATCGCCGGCAGCGTGCTGCGCCTTCATAAGGCGGTGCAGAACATCGTGAAGCATACGACTTGGTCGCTTCCGCAGGCAGTAGCGGCAGCGAGCCTGTCTCCGGCACAGTCGATTGGCATGGGTGACAGAAAGGGCTCTTTGGAAGTAGGAAAAGATGCGGATATTTTGTTGGCAGATGCCGACTTTGAAATTATCAAAACATTTGTAGGAGGCAAACAGGTTTATGGAAACTAATGCAAAATGGTACACCAATGGCAAGAACAAAAATGTAAAGGTCTTAGTCTGCAAGGATTATGAGACATTGAGCAAAAAAGCAGCAGCCATTCTGGCCGGTATTGTCAATGTAAAGCCGGATGCAATTTTAGGACTGGCAACGGGTTCTTCTCCGGTCGGCACCTATCAGGAGCTGATCCGCATGTACGAGGCAGGCATGCTGGATTTCAGTCAGGTGAAAACGTATAATCTGGATGAGTATTATCCGCTGGAGCCGACTAATGATCAAAGCTATCATTATTTTATGGATGAAAATCTGTTTAATCATGTCAATATTGATAAAAATCAGGTGCATGTTCCGGATGGAAATGCAGAAGACATGAATGAAGCATGCGAATCCTATGAGGCTATGCTGAATGAAATCGGCGGCGTTGACATTCAGGTGCTGGGAATCGGCGGCAACGGTCATATTGGATTCAATGAGCCGGCTGATACATTTGTTGGCCCCACACATGTGGTTGCGCTTACGGAGAGCACAATTCAGGCTAACTCCCGTTTCTTTGAAAAGATTGAGGATGTACCCACCAAGGCGATCAGCATGGGTATCGGTTCGATCATGAAAGCGAAAAAAATTCTGCTCGTAGCTAACGGAGAAGGAAAGGCAAAGGCCATTGCGGCTACGCTGGAAGGTCCGATCACACCTCAGGTGCCGGCTTCTGTCCTGCAGCTGCATCCGGATGTTACGATCATTATTGATGAGGCGGCGGCAGCAGATCTTAAAGAATACAAGTAAAATTTAATGTTTGTTCACAATTTGAGCGCCGGGAACGCTTGTAAGTTCCCGGCGCTTAGTTTATAATAGAATATACCGAAATAATGGATCTGCGTAATGCGTAGGAGGGTTTTGTATGACTTTTAAGGAAGCAGTCGGAATTGACGGCCCATTTTCGCGAATTGGTACGTTGATATTTGAAATAATATATTGCAATATGCTGTGGCTTTTATTCGGAGGGCCGATCGCGGTCGTTGTTTTAAGCTATCTGCCGATCGTAACAAATCAGGTGACATACATTCTTAATCTGGTTCTTACGGTTATTTGTTTTTTGCACATGGGCCCGGCGACAACCGCTGCTTTTTCAGCGCTGGGCAAGCGCCAGAGAAAAGAAGAGACCTATACGTTCCGGGACTTTTGGCATTCCTATAAGCAAAATTATAAGCAGGGGATGATAGTTTCCCTGATCTTTACTGCTGTGAGCGGACTTCTGGGGTATGCGATCTGGCTGGAAGTGACCAACATAGGGCTATACGGAAAGATGATGTATATTGTGCTTCCGGTACAGGGCTTTGCAATCATAGAGTTGATATTTATTTTCACCTATATTTTTGCGCTGCTGGCGCGGTTTGAGATGTCCACCAAAAACTTATTTAAGTATGCTTTTATGATGGCGAATAAGCATCTGCCTACCACACTGCTGTGTGCAGCGCTTTTAATTGCCAGCGTAGCTGCTTTTCTATTCTGGAACATGCTTTCCAGTGTGTTTATGTTTGGACTTTGCTTTTATTTTTCTGCCATGCTGCTTGAAAGAGTATTTCGGAATTATATGCCGGATGAGGATGAGGCTCTGGCAGAGGAAGAAGTGGAGAACTATAATCTGGATGCAGAGCGGCAGGCGATTATCGATCGGTACACGGGTAAGCTGAGTCAGCAGGAGGAGCAGCCTAAAGAATAATTTGAAAAATTTGCTTGGATTACCCCGAGAAAGTATTTGTATTTTCTCGGGGTTTTTGTTATAGTAAATAATCAGAGGGGTGCATTATGTCATATGTGATTGCATTTTTAGAGGGGATGATTACCTTTATTTCCCCGTGCTTATTGCCCATGCTACCGGTATATGTTTCGTATTTTGCCGGCGGTATGCAGAGGGATATCAAAGGCACGTTGAAAAATGCGTTAGGATTTATAGCCGGCTTTACAACGGTCTTTGTCCTGCTTGGCGCGCTGGCCGGTACGGTAGGGCAGATTTTGAATGAATTTAAAACGCTTGTCAATCTGATTACAGGCGTGATTGTCATATTTTTTGGTCTTTGTTATCTTGGCTTTTTTAAGCTTAGCATTTTTAGAGGGATAAGGTTTTCTAAAACAGAGCAGCTTGGCTTTTTTTCAGCCTTTTTGTTTGGCATGGTGTTCTCCGTTGGCTGGACGCCCTGTGTGGGAGTGTTTTTAGGCTCGGCGCTGATGCTTGCTGCAAGCGAGGGGGCTTTTTTAACAGGCGTTATGATGCTCCTTCTCTATTCTCTGGGCTTGGGAATTCCCTTTCTAATCAGTGCTATTTTGATTGATCAGCTGAAGGGAGTATTTCAGAGCATTAAAAGGCACTACAGAGGCATTCAGATTGTGTGTGGATCACTGCTTGTGTTGGTTGGGCTTTTAATGGCGCTTGGACTATTTGATCGGTTTTTAAATTTACTTTCATAGGGGGATTTATGAAAAAAGGCAGTGTCAAATGGATTGCCGGCTTGATTTTATTGGTAGTCCTTATTGCAGGAGCTTTGTTTTTATATCATAAGCTAAGTCAGGAGTATAAAGGGGACAATCTGAGGCAGAATATTGCAGATGGAGCATCGAGTGAGGAAAGTGAGGCAGTGCCAAGTACAGTACAGGCGCCGGATTTTACAGTTTTGGATGCAGAAGGAAATGAGGTTAAGCTTTCCGACTATATAGGAAAGCCGATTGTGCTTAATTTCTGGGCTACATGGTGCTATTATTGTAAAGAAGAAATGCCTGATTTTAATACAGCCTATGAGAAATATCCCGAAATTCAGTTTTTGATGATCAATGCAACCGACGGCAATAGAGAGACTGTGGACGGCGCCAAGGCATATATTCAGGAGCAAGAGTTTGACTTTGAGGTGCTGTTTGATACCAAAAGAGAGGCGGTCAGCGCCTATTATGTGACCAGCTTTCCAACGACTTATTTTATAGATAAAAGTGGAGCTCTCATTGCGAGAGGCAGTGGAATGATGGACTTAAATACCCTGGAAAAGGGAATTAAAATGATAAGCGAATAGGAGGAAGGAAACTATGCTAGAAGTGGGACAAAAGGCACCCGAATTTACCTTAAAGGATAAAGACGGAAAGGATGTTTCTCTATCGGATTTTAGAAATAAAAAGGTCGTGATTTATTTTTATTCCAGAGATAACTCACCCGGATGTACGCGTCAGGCCTGTGCATATGCAGGGCTGTATACAGAGTTTAGGAGTAAGGGCGCAGAAGTCATTGGCATCAGTAAGGACAGCATAGAAGCGCATGCAAAATTTGCGCAGAAGAATAGCCTGCCGTATATTCTCCTGTCAGATCCTGATCTCAGTGTAATTAAGGCGTACGGGGTATGGAAGGAAAGAAAACAGAATGGTAAGCTGGGGATGGGGGTAGAACGCTCCACCTTTGTCATTGATGAACAGGGCAATATTGAAAGGATTATGTCAAAGGTTAAGCCAGATACGAACGCAGTGGATGTGTTGATACAGCTGTAAAAAGCTGTGCTTTTGTGCAGACAGATTATGTGAGCCAATATATTTATTCAGGTACTACTATAAACAAAGCGACCCCCTTCATTAAAAGGGGGTCATTTTAGTCTGCCTGTATCAATCCTCATTCCGTGTGAAAAATGCACGAAAAGTCATATAATCTTAATAAAACTTTAAGGGTTTACTATATTGGATTTTAAAAAGAAAGGTGGCATAATACAGGGGAGTTTGGAAGGAGTCTGTGATGTATAATATTTTGATCTGTGATGACGAGCGGGACATTGTGTCTGCTCTTAAGATTTATCTTACGTCTGCTGAATATCAAACCTTTGAGGCCTACACCGGCAAGGAGGCAATTGATCTGGTGCGTGAGCAGGACATTCATCTGGTGCTGATGGATGTGATGATGCCGGAAATGGATGGCATTTCAGCCATGGTAGCCATCCGCGAATTCAGCAATGTGCCGGTTATTTTATTAACAGCCAAGAGTGAGGATACCGATAAGATACTTGGGTTAAACGTGGGAGCCGATGATTATATTACCAAACCATTCAATCCGGTAGAGGTGCTGGCAAGAGTGAAATCACAGCTCAGGCGTTATGTACAGCTCGGAAGCGCTGTGAAAAAAGAATCCATACTTCGCATAGGAGCCATAGAGCTGGACGATGAGGCAAAGGTTGTGCGGCTTGACGGTGAAATAGTCAATTTGACAAGAACTGAATATGAAATTCTTAAGCTATTGATGCAGGAGCCCGGAAAGGTATTTTCATCAAAAGTAATTTATAATAAAGTGTGGGAGGATAATCCGTACGGCGCAGAAAATACAGTGGCCGTACATATCCGGCATTTGAGGGAGAAGATCGAGATCAATCCCGCAGACCCAAGATATCTAAAGGTGGTATGGGGACAAGGATACAAGATCGAGAGAGGTATATAAAGTGAAGGGCATTATTTACAGCTGGCCTATTAAAATTACAGCTGTCATTTTAAGCCTGCTGATGTGCATTGTGTCGACAGCCAGCATCATGGGTACGGCGGTTTTTATGAGCATGGGGCTTTACAGCCAGCAAGAATGGAATTACTATGCCACCAGCCTCTGTGAGAACAGAACCTATTACAATGCCAGGATGGTAATATATGAATACTATCTAGCATATCAGATGTATGAGAAGGAAGGTGCCGGCGACAGAAGCAGGCAACAGGAGCTGGAGTGGTATGAAAAGAAGTTCAGCAATGAAAATACAAATTTCCGTTTCCGCATAGAGGAAGAGGGCGGAGAGGCAATATCAACGTATCAGGACGACGAGTCATATGGATTTGAGACGGAGTATATGTTTGAAATATATAGCGAAGAATTAGGGAAAGATATACAGCATACCATTCATTGCTATGTAGTGGATCCAATGACGGCGAATGATGAATATCAAACGGATATGTATTGGTACGGAGAGGGATTCCGGTATCGCTATACGGTATTAAATCTGGCAATTGCTGCATCGGTATTTTTGATTGTTTTGTGCATCTATCTAATCTGTGCGGCAGGGCACAAACGCGGGACAGAGGAGATCTATGCAGGAGGTCTGCATAAGCTTCCCTTTGATTTTTTGACGGGACTGGTTATACTGGGCGGCTTTTGCTTGATGGGGCTGCTGGAAACAATGAACGGGTATGGAGATCTGCTAACAGACCTGATCAGAGCCTGCGTCGGCGTTACAGGGATATTTGCATTGGGACTTTTCTATGTAATGAGTTTGGCAGTGCGCTGCAAAAATCATTATTTATGGAAAGGGACGATAGTTTACCGGTGTTATCGCGGGATAAAAGAAATGATCATTCGACTATATCAAAATCGTTCTTTTTTAGGCAAGGCTCTCCTGTGGATTTTGCTTGCAGGGGCAAGTACCTTTATCATCGGCGTTATGTGTATCGATGAAAACAGCGCAGGCGCTTTTCTGTTTTATATTCTGTTTGCATGCGTTGTAGCGGCAAGTCTGGCCATGGCGTTCCAGCTTCGGTATAAGAAGATCCGGCAGGGGATCCAAAAGATCGCGTTGGGGGATTTGAATGCGCGGGTGGATACAAAAGGGCTTTATGGGGAGCTCAAGGAGCAGGCAGAAAATTTGAACAGCATCAATGAGGCTGTGCGGGCGGCTGTAGAGAAGCAGCTGAAAAGCGAGCGCATGAAAACAGAGCTGATCACCAACGTATCGCATGATATTAAGACGCCGCTCACCTCGATTGTCAATTATGTGGATCTTTTAAAGAAACAGGAAGTTCAGGATGAGACAGCAAAGGAATATATTGAAGTATTGGAGAGACAATCCATTCGGCTGAAAAAGCTGATTGAAGATTTAATTGAGGCTTCCAAAGCTTCCAGCGGTAACATTGCAGTGAATATGGGCAGGCTGGATATGACAGAGCTTTTAAAGCAGCTTTTGGGCGAATACAGCGATCGGCTCAAAGAGCATAATCTGGAGCTGGTGCTTACAGCGCCGGAGTATGAAATGCCCGTCATGGCGGATGGACAGCTTTTATGGCGTGTCTTTGATAATCTTCTCAGCAACGTACAGAAATATTCACAGGCGGGTACGCGGGTGTATCTGGATGTGAAGGAGGAGGAGGGATGTGCGGTCATTACGTTTCGCAACATATCGCGGTATGCGCTCAACATTTCCGGTGAGGAATTGATGGAGCGGTTTGTCCGAGGGGACAGCTCGCGGCATACTGAAGGAAGCGGACTGGGGCTTTCCATTGCGAAAAGCCTGACAGAGCTTATGAACGGACGGTTTGACATTCTAGTAGACGGAGATCTGTTTAAAGTGCAGGTTATATTTAATAAATTAGTATAAAAGGAAGAAAGAGTATGGAAGCATTACAAATTTTTAATACCTTTGTAAAGGTGATGTTCTTTTTGTTTTATGCCTATCAGTTTTTCTATATTCTGGTTGCAGTCATTAAGAAGCCAAAGCGTTTTAATCATTTGGAAGCACAGGGCAAGCTGAAAATGCATCGTTTTGCAGTGATGATTTCAGCAAGAAATGAGGAAGCCGTCATCGGTCAGCTGCTGGAAAGCATCAACCGACAGACCTATCCCAGAGAACTGGTTGATGTCTTTGTAGCAGCAGATAACTGCAGCGATCACACGGCGCAGGTGGCAGCCGAATATGGCGCTAAGGTATATAAGCGCTATAATCAGACAAAAGTCGGCAAGGGCTATGCGCTGGAAATGCTGTTTAATCTGGTGCGAGAGGATTATGGACATGATTATTACGACGGATATTTTGTATTTGATGCCGACAATCTGCTGGATCCTCATTATATAGAAGAAATGAACAAGACCTTTTCCGCCGGCTATCGTGTGCTGACCAGCTACCGTAATTCTAAGAACTATGGCAGCAATTGGATCTCAGCCGGATATGCATTGTGGTTTCTGCGCGAGGCCAGACATCTGAACAATGCACGCATGATTTTAAATACCAGCTGCGCGATTTCCGGTACGGGCTTTTTGCTGTCGCGTGAAATCGTTGAGAAAAATGACGGATGGAAGCATTTTCTCCTCACAGAGGACATTGAGTTCACAGTCGACAGCGTATGTCAGGGCGAAAAAATCGGCTACTGTCATGATGCCATGCTGTATGACGAGCAGCCGGAAACCTTTGAGCAGTCCTGGACACAGCGTCTGCGCTGGGCCAAAGGCTATTATCAGGTGTTTTATAATTACGGCAAGAACCTGCTGGCGGGTATTTTCTGCAAAGCCAGCTTCTCCTGCTTTGATATGTGTATGACCATCATGCCCGCGCTGTTCTTATCGCTGCTCACGATGCTGGTCAACGGAAGCGCCATGATTTATGCCCTGATCAACGAGACGGGGCAGTTCGAAGGAATGTTCATTTCCATGCTCATCATGATGGCCAGCGTGTACGGCATGTTTATCATCGTCGGACTCTTTACGCTGGTTACAGAATGGAAAAATATCTGCTGCAGCACAGGCAAAAAGATAAAATATCTATTTACATTTCCGATCTTCATGCTCACCTATATTCCCATTTCCATCACCGCATTATTTAGGAAAATTGAATGGAAGCCCATTACACACAACGTTGCCATTTCCATCGATCAAATGAAAATGGGCGAGTAAAAATAAAAATTTGTCATAGAGGAGTAGAATGCTTGACATTCTTGGAATATTTTGCTACAATATAACAGTCTTCTATCGTTCTAGTAATGATAGAAATTGCTCACCTCGGTTTAATAAGAACCCCCGTTTTCTTATTAAACACTTTCAGCCGGTTGTAGAGATGCAGCCGGTTCTTTTTTTGTCTTATTCTGAGAAAAGTCCCAGATCCGCCGCCGCTTGCAGCCATATAGCTTGAGGGATTTCCGGCAAAGCAAGGTCCATTCCGGGGTGCTGCGCGGCAGCAAGAAGGCGTGTGCGCTTCAGCAGCTTCAGGATATAATTGTGGCCGGTGGCAAGGAACCGGCAATTAGCGTGTGACCATCCGGGCGCCATTTCCATGAGCTCACTGTGATGATAAGCCCTTAGGATGGCATCCACATCATAGGGGATGGAAAGCAGCTGAATTTGCCAGTCAGCAGCTTCATTTTGATGCAGCAGGGCCGCCCTAGCAAGGCAGTCGTGATTGTGCGGCAGTCCGGCGGAACCTGCACCGAGGATCGTACGGCCGTTAGCGCGGGAGATGCCCTGACGATGAGTATGGCCGCATATCAGCAGCGGCTTTTGGATTTGCCGGAGCCATTTGGCGGTGGTTTCATCGGCAGTAGAGTTGGTGCCGTCTACATTTAGCAGCTCATTGACCCTGCTGGGCGAACCGTGGCAAAGGATGACATCCTTGAGGCTGTGACAGATGGGCATAGAGCGAAACCAGTCGAGGTCTTGCGCCGTAAGGCGCTGGTAGGTGTACAAAAGCGCACCCTGCGCGGGGCCCGGTTTCCAGACCTGCTCAGGGTGATTGGCGTGGTCGATGAGATATTGTTCCCGGTTGCCACGGATGAAAAGGACGGAAAAGTGCTGGGCTGCCTGGCGCAAAAGAGCGAGCGTGCGCTGCGGCTCGGGACCGTCGGTGATATAATCGCCGAGAAAATAAAGGGTGTCGACCTGTTCATGGGCCATATGTTCGAGTATGGCTTCTAAGGCGGGGTAATTGCCGTGAATATCGCTGATGATACCGATGGTTTGCATATGATTTTTCATGAGAGTTACCCGACTTCACGCTGGACGGTGAGCGACTTTTCGTAAAAGTAGCGAATGATGTCGCTGCGTTTGACAAGGCCGATGAAGGCCTGCGTGTCATCTACAACGGGTACGAAGCTTTGACGGTAGGCTGTGTGAATCAGGCTGTCCATGGACTGATCGATGGCGACGGTGTCATAATGGAAATGGCGGGCGATATCCGAGAGCATCATCTTTTCTGCTTCGGCAAAGGTAAAGCCCGGATAGTTTTTGAAGGCCCAAAGCAGATCGCCTTCGGTGACGACGCCGGCATATTTGCCGTCTGATGTGAGAACGGGCAGGCTCTGGTAGCGGTGGAATTCCATTTTTTCCATGGCCTGCCGCAGCGTCATATCTGTATATAAATAAACAATTTCATTTTTAGGAGATAGGAAAAAGGCAACGTTCATATCAAATATCCTCATTTCTTAATATTCGTGCAAATGATCGGCTAAAGGCTGTTAAGCTCGACCTTAGTCGAACATATGGTATCATGCAAATATGACAAAAAAATGAACGAGGCGTTAAGAAACGGTAGCATAATATTTAAACGGAAAGTAACCCGGTGTACATAATTTGTTCACAATTTTAGGCTATGATAAGACCATAGTTTTTTCATGTTTAATTAATTTTCTCCTCCTTTTGTAAGAGCTGATTTGGTCAGCTCTTATTTTTTGTGTTGGCGGCGCTTGAGCGGGGTATAGAAAGCACTGCCATGACATAAACTGGTATTAAATATAAGAAGGTGGGAAATGGAAAGGTGACGAATAAAATATGGAAAACGATCCAGCCCTTTTTGGTTGCGATAGGACTCACTTTTTTGGTAGGCGGCCTTTCTTATCTGGCATCAGGGGGAAACAATCAGGAATTATATGAAAGCCTAGTGCTGCCCAAAGGGGCGCCGCCGGCGCAGCTGTTTGGCGTTGTCTGGCCCCTGTGGTATCTGCTTTTAGGCATTGCTGCCGCGCTGGTGTATCGTTCGGAGCCATCGGTGGCTAAATCAGAAGGACTGCGATTTTATGAGCTGCAGCTTCTGATTTTGTTTACCTGGCCAATTGTATTTTTCCGGCTGCAGTCCTATTGGGCGGCCTTTACGCTGCTGCTTCTGCTTGTTTTTGTGCTGTATGTTATGCTGGACCGGTATCGGAAGGCAAGTCCGGCCGCCTTTTGGCTGCTGCTTCCGTACGCAGCATGGATTTTGTATGCGCTGTGGCTCAATCTGCGCGTTGCTATGCTTAATTAAAAAATCGCCCTTGCTTTTGCAGTTTGCTGCAGCAGCAGGGCGATTTTTTTAGTATCAGCTCTTGCGAGTCTGAATTTCCTCTTTAATCTTGGCAATAAATTCATCCAGCGTCATGGTCAGGTTCTCGCCGGAATCACGCAGGCGGATGCCGATTGTCTGCGTCTCTTCCTCCTTGGCGCCCACAATGATCATGTAGGGAACCTTCTCGAGCTGTGCTTCGCGAATCTTGTAGCCGATCTTCTCCGCGCGGTCATCATACTCTGTACGGATGCCGGCGCTGCGCAGAGCTGCATAAACCTTTTGCGCGTAAGCGCTGTTCTTATCGGAGATCGGCAGCACCTTGGCCTGAACGGGCGCGAGCCAGGTGGGGAATTTGCCGGCATAGTGCTCGATCAGGATGCCGATGAAGCGCTCGATAGAGCCAAAAACAACGCGGTGGATCATGATGGGACGGTGCTTTTCGCCGTCCATGCCGGTGTAATCGATGTCGAAGCGCATGGGCAGCTGGAAGTCAAGCTGAATGGTGCCGCACTGCCAGGTGCGTCCCAGCGAATCTTCCAGATGGAAATCGATCTTCGGACCGTAGAAGGCTCCGTCCCCTTCATTGACAACATAGGAGAGCTCCATCTCATCCAATGCTGCGCGCAGGCCGTTTGTCGCCATCTCCCAATCCTCATCGCTGCCGATGCTGTTTTCGGGCCGCGTGGATAATTCCACATGATATTTGAAGCCAAACAGGCTGTATACTTCATCGATGAGGCGGGCCACGCCCTTGATCTCATCGGTGATCTGCTCTGGCATCATGAAGATATGCGCATCATCCTGCGTGAAGAGGCGTACGCGCATGAGGCCGTGCAGCGCGCCGGATTTTTCGTGGCGGTGCACCAAGCCGAGCTCACCCATGCGAAGCGGCAGATCGCGGTAGGAATGCGGCTGCGATTTGTAGACCAGCAGACCGCCCGGGCAGTTCATTGGTTTTAAAGCAAAGTCCGTATCATCAATGACGGTGGTATACATATTTTCTTTATAATGATCCCAGTGGCCGGAGGTCTCCCAAAGCTGGCGGTTGAGCATAATGGGAGTGGCAATTTCCTGATAATTTTCACGCGTATGGATCTCGCGCCAGTAGTCGATGAGCGTATTTTTCACGGTCATGCCCTTGGGCAGGAAGAACGGAAAACCGGGGCCCTCGTCAGCCATCATAAAGAGACCCAGCTCCTTGCCCAGCTTGCGGTGATCGCGCTTTTTCGCCTCTTCCAAGCGCTCCAGATATTCCTCCAGATCGCTCGCCTTGGTAAAGGCCGTGCCATAGATGCGGGTAAGCATTTTATTCTTTTCATTGCCGCGCCAGTATGCGCCTGCAATGGATGTCAGCTTAAAGGCTTTAACCGGCTTGGTGCTCAAAAGATGCGGCCCTGCGCACAGATCCACATACTCGCCCTGCCGGTAGAAGCTCAGTTCGGCATCCTCCGGCAGATCCTCGATGAGCTCCACCTTATAAGGTTCGCCCTTTTCTTGCATCAGCTGGATTGCTTCGGCCCGCGGAAGCGTAAAGCGCTCCAGCGCCAAATTCTCTTTCACAATTTTTTTCATTTCGGCTTCCAGCGCCGTCAAATCTTCTGGTGTAAACGGCTCCTCACGGTCAAAGTCATAGTAAAAGCCATTTTCGATGGCCGGTCCAATCGCAAGTTTAGTTTCAGGATACAGGCGTTTTACTGCCTGTGCCAAAATATGCGCCGCCGTGTGGCGGAAAGCCAGACGACCCTCCTCATCCTGGAAGGTCAGGATTTCAACGTCGCAGTCTTTATCTACGATGGTGCGCAGGTCTGCCTCTTCGCCGTTAACCTTGCCGGCGCAGGCATTGCGGGCCAGCCCCTCGCTGATCGATTTAGCGATGTCAAGCACGCTCATGGCGCTGTCGTATTCTTTTACAACGCCGTCTTTTAAGGTAATCTTCATGTGACTCCTCCTTCTTTATAATAAAAAATCCCGAATAAACACACTGTTTATTCGGGGGTACATACAAGTACGGTTCCACCTCGATGTTTCACTTTAGGACGGCATCCGGCATCTAAGCATGCGCGGTGCGATCCCTTTGACCGATAACGAGGTCAGTCGCCTGCCTTATATCAGCAGGGGCTCGGGAGTGGTTTTCATTATGAGCTGACCATAAAAAGCTTGCAGCCAAAGGCCTTTTTTCTCTGTCTGGCGTTCATAACTACTCGTTCCGTCTTTGCACTTTGTGTTTCATATTATACGCAGGCAGCGCAGAATTGTCAAGGCTTTAATTCGGTAAACGGCTTAAATGCAGGGCCTTGATTTTAAATAGCGCGTCGAGCTCGTCAAAAACGCCGTTTCGATCCTGTGTGATGACAAGTCCGTTCCCTTCTGAAATTTGGTGCATGGTGTAGAAACGGTTTTTTTCTGCCCATTTTTGCGCATAGCTTTTAATATGAAGCATCCCCAGATGTTCCCAATATATTTCATGGCCGTCCGGTCCGATAAGTGTGAAATCGGGGAGAACCATGCGGCCGTTTAAAATCAGGGTTTTTTCATATTGATAGGGAATGTTATGATAATAGAAAATATTAGCGAGTAAGGCTTCTGACTTGGAACGTACATATTCGCCGCGCAGCGTGAGGTGCTTTAAGTTCTCAGGGTATACGGCAGAAGAGGGGATAACAGGTGATGGGCTTTCTGTAGCTGAAAGCTGCTGAGGGTCAAGATGAAGTGTTTTGAGGCATTTTTTCACAAGAGTTAATTTTTTTCTTGTAATGCGCAGATCTGCTTCTATATTTTGGAGTCTGCGGATTTCTTGTTCATAAGTAGAAATTTCGTCTGCCGGGACCTTTTTCGTGTGCCGCTTTCCGTGAGTATAAAAGCAGTAATATATTTCGGGTTGTTTACGGCTTTTACGAGTTTCCAGCCTGCCGGGGCTGTGAATGCGTTTTTGGAGAAGAGTTTGCTGCATGTTGGTTAGTTCCTGATAGGCCTGTGATAGCAGATTTTCAATATCCCATAATCCTAAATTCATTGATGTACCTCCGAAAATGATTTTTATATTATTAGTATCGGAGTTTTTTAGTGAAAAGCACAGCCTACTTTGGAAATTTATTATTTTTAGAGAAACTTGCATGTCGGCAGTGGATACGGCAGAGAGGAAATCGGCGTGCATGCGGTTAAAATGCATGTCGGTGATGACTTGATTTTGGCAGAGAATCAACATGCAAAATTAAGAAAAGCATGCTGGTTTAAGTGACGGTAGAACGGAAATCAGCATGCAAATTGATTAAATGCATGCTGGTAGACATGCAGTCTGATGGGCCTACCGGCATGCAAATGAATAGGGTGCATGCTGGTGAGCTAAAATCGAGTATAAAAACCGACATGCAATAAAAGAAGGAATCAGAAAATAAACAAGCTATTGACAAAATACAGTTTTTGGTCATAGTATGATGCCTAGGGCTTTTAATATAAGAAATGAGGCAGGGCTTATGACATTACAGCAATTGCATTATGTGATTACGATATCGGAAACAGGATCCTTCAATAAGGCAGCGGAGCTTTTATATGTAGCACAGCCTTCGTTGACGAGTTCAATAAAGGAGCTCGAAAAAGAGCTAGGAATTGCCATTTTTCATCGCAGCGGCCGCGGTATCTCGCTGACTAGTGACGGCCTTGAATTTATGATTTATGCAAGACAGGTATATCATCAATATGAAGTGCTGAGAGATAAATACGGAAGAGCGGGAGAGCGAAAAAAGAAGTTTGGCGTTTCCACGCAGCACTATTCCTTTGCCATTAAAAGCTTTGTGGAGATGGTGAAGCAATTTGACACAGAGCAATATGAATTTGCGATTAGAGAGACCAAAACAAAGGAAGTGATTGACGATGTGATCACCTCTAAAAGCGAAGTCGGGATTTTATATTTGAATGATTTTAACCGTAAAGCGATTGAAAAACTGTTACGGACCAATCAGCTCGAGTTTCACAAGCTGATTGACTGCGAGGCCTATGTTTATCTTTGGAAAGGACATCCGCTTGCAAAAAATAAGCAGATTTGCTTTGAAGAGCTTGTTGACTATCCATGCCTTTCTTTTGAGCAGGGCGCGGAAGGATCCTTTTATTTTGCCGAGGAAATCCTTTGTACCAATGAGTATACAAGAATGATTAAAGCAACCGACAGAGCCACCATGTTAAATTTGATGATCGGGTTAAATGGCTATACGCTGTGCTCCGGAATTATCTGTGAAGAGCTTAACGGCTCAGATTATACGGCAGTTCCCTTTAAAATAGAGGAAGATATGGTGGGAGGCCGGATGGAGATTGGATATATTGTAAAAAGCAATATGATTTTAAGCAGTATGGGGCAGTTGTACACCCAGGAGCTCAAACGGTATTTGCAGCAGCATCACAGCAAATAGCAGGCAGCATATAGATTTTACCTATTACTCAGTATATAAAGGGAGTATTGGACACCGGATAGTGTGCGATATATAATCAGGTCATCAGATCAAACAACTTGGCCGGTTATAGATCCATTACTAATTAAGAAAAGAGGTAAAATCATCATGAGTAGTTATAAATTTGAAACATTGCAGCTTCACGTAGGGCAGGAACAGCCGGATCCGGCAACCGACGCAAGGGCGGTTCCCATCTATCAGACAACCTCCTATGTTTTTAAAAATTCAGCACATGCCGCTGCGCGGTTTGGTCTTGCGGATGCCGGCAATATTTATGGAAGACTGACAAATTCAACGCAGGATGTACTGGAAAAGAGAATTGCAGCACTCGAGGGAGGCGTGGCTGCGCTGGCGGTGGCTTCCGGAGCTGCCGCCATTGCGTATACCATTGAAGCGTTGGCGCAAAAGGGCGATCATATTGTAGCACAGAAAACAATTTATGGCGGCAGCTATAATCTGCTGGCCCATACACTTACCAATTATGGTATCGAGACAACATTTGTAGATATTCATAATCTGGCAGAAACGGAAGCGGCAATCCAGGAAAATACAAAGGCAATCTTTATCGAAACGCTGGGTAATCCCAATAGCGATATTCCGGACATAGAGGCCATTTCTAAAATTGCGCATCAGCATGGGATTCCGGTGGTGATTGATAATACCTTTGGCACGCCCTATCTGATCCGGCCCATTGAGCATGGCGCGGATATTGTTGTACACTCCGCTACAAAATTTATAGGCGGTCACGGAACAACCCTGGGGGGAATCATTGTAGATTCTGGTAAGTTTGACTGGAAGAAAAGCGGAAAATATGCGCCGATTGCAGAAGCGAATCCAAGCTATCATGGGGTATCCTTTGCAGAGGCAGCAGGCCCGGCTGCTTTTGTAACTTATATTCGCGCCATTCTGCTGCGCGATACCGGCGCAACGATTTCACCCTTTAATGCATTTCTGCTCCTGCAGGGCGTAGAGACGCTTTCGCTTCGCCTAGAGCGCCACGCAGAAAATACAAAGAAGGTCATCGAATATTTGAATAGTCATCCGCTGGTAGAAAAAGTGAATCATCCTTCCCTGCCGGATCATCCGCAAAATGAACTTTATAAACGCTATTTTCCGAATGGAGGAGGATCCATCTTTACCTTTAATATAAAGGGCGGCCAAAAAGAAGCGCATCAATTTATCGATCATCTGGAGATCTTTTCCCTGCTTGCCAATGTTGCAGATGTAAAATCGCTGGTGATTCATCCGGCAACAACCACGCATTCTCAGCTGACAGAGGAAGAGCTGCAGGATCAGGGCATTCAGCAAAATACCATCCGCCTGTCCATCGGTACGGAGCACATTGACGATATCATTGCCGATTTAGAAAAAGGCTTTGCCGCGTTAAATTAATATACTAATTCTGCCAAACTCATGATATAATAAAGAAACAGAACGACTGCAAGAATCCCGGAGGGATTACTTGCTAAGTTCGACGCCAGCCGAACTTATAGGAGGTTTAAAATGGCAGAAACACTCATCCAATGGTTTACAGATACGCTCGGCGGGGTCGTATCAAAGGAAATATTGGTTTTTATCATATCTATGGTTCCCATTCTCGAGCTGCGCGGCGGTCTCATCGCCGCGCGGCTGTTTGACATTCCTTATCTGCAGGCACTCGGCATCTGTATCGGCGGCAATCTGCTACCGACACCGTTCATCCTGCTTCTTATTACGCCGCTTTTTAATTGGCTTAAAACAACCAGACCTTTCCGGCCGCTCGTTGAAAAGCTGGAAAAGCGCGCCATGGGCAAAAGCGACAAAATCAGCAAATACGAATTTTGGGGGCTCGTTTTATTCGTCGGCATCCCCCTGCCGGGAACCGGTGCATGGACCGGCGGCCTCATCGCTTCCCTTCTCGGCATTAAATTCAAAAAAGCCTTTCCCGCCATCGTGCTCGGTCTCTTATTGGCCAGCGCCATCATGAGCATCGTCACCTATGTTATTCCGTGGGTTATTTCTCTGTTTTAAAAAAAGCGCCGCAAAATCATGCAGTCAGATGATGAAGCGGCGCGCTTATATTTTCAACATAACACAGAAAGGGGTACAGTTATGCCAAAGCAAATCCGCACATCCTCAAAAGCAGTGATCATTCAAAACGGTAAATTGCTTACAATCAAGCTAAATGACGGCAATGAGGAGTGGTACATTCTGCCCGGCGGCGGTCAGGAAGGCGAAGAAACGCTTCCACGGGCTGTTGAACGGGAAGTCAAAGAAGAGACAGGGCTAGATATCATCTGTAAAGAACTTCTTTTTGTGATAGAAGGGGTCAACGGCGAAAGGTTTCACCGGATTGATCTGGTATTTTCATGCGATTGCTTAGGAAAAGCGGAAAACGCAGAACGCCATAATGATGTCAATCAGGTCGGAGTTGAGTGGCTGGACATATCCACATTAAATGGATTACCCTTATTTCCGTCAAAGCTGCGCCGCCCGATCATGAATTTTTACGAAGGAAAAGAATATGCCAAGTACCTTGGAAATGAAGAGATAGGTGATCCGGAATGCTTAGAATAGAAAAATGCCCCGGATCACTTTTTCACATGTTTGCGCGGTTTGCGCACAGAAGAAGGCGGAACCAAGAAGCGAATCGCCCGTTGATGCGTGTGAATATGCACGGTCTGATGCAGCCCGCCATATTCACCGTCAAGTGTCCAGGGGATGGGCTGCGGGCTGCGCAGCACAATATCCTGTGCCTTTAAATATACAAACCGATCCGAGGTAAAATCCTGCGCCACCACGGCCGAAAAAATTGCGGCCAGATTCAGCGGCGCCGAAGAGGCCTTCACCAAAATGACCTCCGACAGCCCGTCGATCAGGCTGATATCATGAGCGCGCACGCGGATGCCGCCGATCGAGGTAGTATTAGCCACCATGCCAAATAAAAAGTCGCCCTCCACAGTCGTATCAGCCGTTTCCACCGTAAGGTGGTAGGATTTTAGAGAGGGCAGGCGCTTCATAACCTCGAAAATATAGGCCATGCTGCCAAACATATTTTTGCTCTCCTGTGAGGTGTCGTAGGCCACGTCGGTAAAGGCGCCGAAGGCCGCCACATAGGCGAAAAACGAATCCTCAAAGCCGCCGACGTCACAGGGCAGCGCCGCACCGCGCATGATATCGGCCGCGGCGGCAAGCGTTTTTTTGGAGATGTGGTGGCTGGCAGCAAAATCATTCATTGTGCCTGAAGGTATATACCCCACTGGCGGACGCTGCTGCGGCGGAAGCGCCATCAGCGCGCGCACCGATTCGTTCAGCGTGCCGTCGCCGCCGCTCACCACCAGCAGGTCATAGGCCGAGGCCTGATTGCGGATGGTTTCGTAGGCGTCAAGCCGGCGCTGCGTCGGGTGCACCGCCAGCTCATAGCCGTGCTGCGCAAAAATATTCAGGATTTCCATCAGATCAGCCGCCAGATGCTCGCGGCCGGACTTAGGGTTAAACACAAATAATAGCTTTTTCACATTGCCGTCTCCTTGTTAGAATAAGGTTATCATACCAGATTTTGGATTTGATTGCAATGTCTTGACTTTGGCGTGTGAAATTCATTATAATAAATCATTAGCCGGCCAGCCGGCAAAATAGGAGGATTTGTATGAGTTTTGTATTTGAGCGCGAGCTGCCGTCAGCGCAGCATCTGAAGGAACTGCTTCCGGTGGACGAAAAAGCTGCCGCGATGCGTGAGCGCCGTATTGCGCTGATGAAAAAAATTATGGAAGGCGAATATGACCGGCTGATGGTCATTGTTGGACCATGTTCAGCTGATAATGAAGAAGCCGTACTGGATTATATGCACCGGCTAGCAAAAGTGCAGGAAAAGGTTGCCGACAAGATTTTCATTGTACCGAGAGTATACACCAACAAGCCCCGTACAACGGGCGAGGGCTATAAGGGCATGATGCATCAGCCCGATCCCACGCAAAAACCGAATGCCTTTGAGGGTCTCAAAGCCATTCGGCATATGCACATTCGGGTGATGCAGGAGACCGGGCTGGTTGCCGCTGATGAGATGCTGTATCCGGGCAACTATGCTTTTCTGGATGATGTGTTGGGGTATGTGGCTGTGGGCGCGCGTTCTGTAGAAAATCAGCAGCACCGCCTGACCTGCAGTGGTCTTGACATCCCGGTGGGGATGAAAAACGGCACGGGCGGCGATGTGGATATCATGTTTAATGCTATCCGGGCCGCGCAGAGCGGGCATGATTTTATTTATCAGAACTGGGAGGTTGCCACAGAGGGCAATCCGTATGCCCATGCGGTGCTGCGCGGCGGTGTGGACTCCCGAGGACTTACCATCCCTAATTATCATTTTGAGGATCTTCTGCGCATTGCGCAGGAATATCAGGCAAGGGGACTGAGTAACCCTGCTATTATTGTGGATACCAATCACAGCAATTCGGCCAAGCAGTATGAGCAGCAGCCGCGCATTGCCTCGGAGGTCATGCACAGCATGAAGTATGATCCGATTCTGCGGAGCATGGTGAAAGGCTTTATGATCGAAAGCTATATTGAGCCTGGTGCGCAGAAAATCGATGATCATCAGATCTATGGCAAATCGATCACCGATCCCTGCTTGGGCTGGAAGGAAACGGAACGCATGATTTACGAGATGGCAGAAAAATTTTAAGCCTCCACTGACTTTAAGAGCTGCTCGGCAAGAGAACAGCTTTCTGTATCCAGCGTTTCTGCCCGTTCAAGGAGCCGGACCTGTTCCTGCCGTGAGGCGGGCAGCTCCGCAGCAGGGGCTGTCAGCGTATTATAAGAGAGGCGGCATCCGCTTAGGCGGCTGCGAAAATCGGCAGCCATATCGGCAATGTTTTGACAGTTAGCCGCAATTTTGGCGAGCGTCTCCTGCAGTGGTGAGGGGAGCAGATCCATACTCTCCCGCAGATATCCGGCGGCGCAGCGGCGAGAATCGATGAGATGGCAAAGCATATTATCGTTGACGCTGAGCCGGCGCAGGGCGTTTTCTCTGTCTTTTTCAAGGCAGAAGTCAGAGTCCTTGGCTAGGGCCTGCATCCATACCTCATAGGCGGCTTTTCCCTGATGATAGCCGCCGCAGCTTTCAGCATAAAAGGAGCGAAGCAGGATGGAGAGAGAGGTTTTTAAAATTTCGAGCGGCTGCGGCCGCTCCTTTTTTTCATCAAAATGAAGGATAAGAAAGGGCCAGAAATCATTGAACAGATAGCCTTCATTTTGTTCTGTGATCATTTGCTGATCCGCTTCAGAAAGCACAGCCGCCTGATCAAAATAGGTGCGGCATAAAAAGCGTTTGCCATGCTCCAGATAGCCAGTAATCAGTCCCCATTCGGGAGCCACGCGCAGGTTGATGGCGAGTACGGGCTTGCCGTTTTGAATATCGGTCATGATCGCTTGGCGTTCTGCGCTTCGCTCCGCTTTTTGCAGCCGTGCTGCCATGTGAAAATGGTAGCCGATGGCATCAAAAAGGGGCTGAGCATAGTCGAAGGCTACGAGTGCATCGGTGCAGCTATAATCCCAGACGTCGGTGAAGCAGATGCGGTAGCAGGCACCGCTCATGCCCATGATCTGCTGATAGGTGTAGGGGTCGTTCATATATTGCAGGGCGGCACACAGTGCACCCGCCCAAGGGCAGTCCATACCGTTTCCGAAGGCTAAGGGCATGACATTTTTTAGAATATGCTTTGCATGATCCTCAAGGGCAAGATGCGTACGGTGATGCGTATAAATCATGCTTTCGCCTTCGGGGCAGCAGATCGTATGGATGCCGTCGGCATTGGTGTAGATGATGGTCAGATATTCGGTGGTATCGCTGGCAGAGCTGCTGGGAAAGGTTTCGTGATTAACAGGAATCTGCTGCCAGTTGAAATATTCATAGTGGTGAATTTTCTGCATGGCAGAGGTATACTCCGCTGCGTTTCCGTAATAAGCGCCGATGATCTCAAACAGCTGCTCATTCAGGTAGCCGTTTGACTCCGGCGTTAAAAACAGCTCTTCATTTTCAAGGGCGTAGGAGAAGAAAATGCCCTTGGATGTTTGAAATTTAACTGTCAAAAGTTTGAGCCGGTCCCCCTCCAGAGCTGCTCCAATCAGCTGCGGGTGAACATAGAGCTGCAGCCGGTCAGAGCGTATCATAGTGTTTAACAGCTGCGTGACTGAAATCTGCGCGCGGCCGTCTGTATAAAACGCCTCCAAAATCAGAAGCTCCTTAGGCTGCAGCAGACTATCGATGCTGCAGTCAAGCGCCTGAGCCAGTGCAGGCAGAATAGCCGTTTCGGGGAGGCATTTGGCGTTTTCCCATTTGGAAACGGCCTGCGGACTTACATGAAGCTTCTCAGCAAGTGCCTCGCCGGTGTAGCCGCGTTCTTTGCGCAAAAATGCGATTTGCTGCGCGATTTTCTTAGAATCAATCATGAGAGATCTCCTTTCTGCTTTTAAATATCACAATAGCACCGGCCGTCCGCGTCTTTGGTATAGATTCTGTGCCGATGGATGTCTTTATATTCCGGCAAAGTGCCAAGCGCATTTCTCAGGATGTATTTGCCCATTTCGTTATAGGTATCGCCCTCTGAGATTTTCCCGTTTGACAGGCGGCCGGTAATCCACGGCCTGCGCAGCAGAGCCAACAGCCAGTCCTTTTTTTGTGCAATAAAATCGCGGGTGGCGTCGTTTTGCAGGTCCGCAAATGCCATCAGCAGATAAGAGAGCGGAATACCGTTTTGCGTCGCGGCTTGTCCGGGGCCAAAGGTCAAAAACTGTCTGCCAAGCGGCTGCAGCAATGCCTCAATCCACTTCGTATCGTTTGGCTGCACGGCAGCAAGAAGACGAAGTACGCTGATGCCGGTCGCGATGCACTCACCCTGCAGGCAGGAATTGGCAAAGCAGGTGTTTTTCAATCGGCGCAGTGTGTGGAGGATCATGGCATTCACTTCCGGATTTTCAGGATCAAAAAGAAAAAGCAGACGCAGGATCTCCAGCTCATAATGATTAGCATAGAGCAGATGCGTTTTGGGCAAATAGCCCTGCACCAGCCGCAGCTTTTTATTTTCATGATAGGGCGGAATATAATAATGAGGGTACAGATCCTCGGAGTCAGGTTGGATTTTCAGGCGTTTTTGATATTTTAGGAGATCCTCCGGGCAGCAGACGCCGGTTAAAAAGCTGGCAACAGCCCTTTGTTTTTCCGCGGCGGAAATGACCTCGCCAAAAACCTCCTTTTTGACAAGAGCGGTCAGAAGATGATAATTCTGCAGGTATTCGGTTTCTTTTATAAAGTATGGCATGATAAGCTCCTTTCTTCTGGTACCAGTATAGTTTATTGTAAAAGAAAAGGGAGGGCTTTACAAGACATGGCAGGTTAAGTGCGGAATTAAAAAGTCAACCTGAGGTTGAGAAAAAAGAAACAAATATATTTTATGAAAGTGTTGACAAAATGGACAAATCATAGGTATCATTATTGTAATCTTAAAATGTTATAGAAAAATTAGTAAGAGGAAAATGAGAAAAATAAGGAATATTAATAATGAAATTTTGTTATCAACTTGATTACTATAAAAATATACTAGTTAATTATATTGATAATATTATACAGGAGAGAGAAAATGATAAATAATAGCCTGTTGAAAAGTTTGTGGAATAATGAGAAATTAAAGAAAGTTTTAATCAAGGGTGAAGTATTGTTATTTTTAGGCACCCTTATTAGCTTTGTCCAATATTATTGTTTAGCTATGGTAATCAATTTGTTGCAATTTGGCATTAAAGTTTCCACCATTATTGCAGGGGTGTTTTTTATTATATTATCAGTAATAATAATATATATAGGAAAAAAGAGTTTAATTACGGTAGTGACTATTTATGAGAGGGATAATCGTAATAGATTGGCGTTACAGTTAAACGGAGTGAAAAGTGACGAAGAATTAAAAGTTTTTTTCGATGTCACTACGCGAGGGATATTTAATTTATCTAGTAAAATACAATGGTTGATTGAGAAATGGCCATTGATTTTTATAGAAGGTATTGTAGCAATTATATTTGCGGCTTGGATTAACTGGAAATTAGCGTGTATTTATTTATTAGGCCTGCTAATTATTCAAGGTGTTTCTTTTAAATTAGGCAAATATTACTTGAAAAAATTAAAAATGTATAGAGATATTTTTTCAGACCATGAATTTAATGTAGCCGAAAAAAATGATAACAGAGAATGTCTCATTGGCGAAGGCTACGGACAACAATTTGAAAATGAGTTGATAGATGAGGAGAAACGTTTAATGTCTTATAAATGGAAAATTGAAATAATAAATCAACTATATGAGACATTAAAAAATTATTCTAATATGATATATATAGTTATTTACTATATTATTGGTGGATACTTTATTTTAAAAGGAGAAGTTTCTATAGGAGCTCTTGTTTCATTTAATATTTATAGTGAATCAATAAAAGTATTATTTTCTTCAATCATCACTTATCAGGAAAATAATATTGATTGTAATCTTGAGCTAAGTAATCTTGATAAAATATTTAAAGCAAAAGAAAATGAATTGAATGAAGAAGGAATATCGGATAAAGAAGTAGACGCTATAATTATGAGTAATGTAAGCTATCTAAAAGAAAAGAAGAAAATCATAAATGATGTAAATTTGCGTATTAATAGCGGCGAAAAAATATGTATTGTTGGAAAAAATGGGATGGGGAAGTCCACTCTTGCTAAAATATTATCCGGTGTATATAAAGATTATGAAGGGGATATTTCTATTGTCCACAATAATACAGTTAGGGAAAGAAGAAAAAGCGATATTCAATATATTGATCAAAAAGTTTTATTTTTAAATGAGACCGTTTTAAAGAATATGCAGTATGCGAGCGTTTTCGAGGAAGAAGAAAGTTATGATACGATTAAAAATTTGGTTATTAGAAAAAAAGCAGATAATTTATTTGCTGAAGAAATTATTAGAAAAGAGGAAAGATTTTTGGAGGAAGGAGAAGCTAGTATTTCTGGCGGAGAAGCTAAGGTCTTATCTGTGTTACGAGGTTTGCTTGCCCGGAAAAAAATTGTAATTTTTGATGAACCGACAGAGGGATTAGATGCTAAGAAAGTGGATATGTTTATAGATTTATTAACAAGTATGGAAGAGACCTGCATAGTTATAACTCATGATATGCGGGTGTGTAAAAAGGTGGAGCATATTTTGATAATGGAAAATGGAATGATCAAAGAACAAGGAACGCATAAAGAATTATTGGAAAAAAGCGAGGTATATAATAGTCTGATATAGGAGAAAACTATTATGAATAAAAAAACATTATCGATGTTAAAGAGAGAAATGTCCCATTTTGAAGGATTTATAATTCTGTGTGTTATTGATGGGATTTTAAACTTATTGGGGCAAGGTATTAGTATTTGGGGAACAAAAGTATTGGGTGATATTGTTTGTGGAGATGCTTCAAAATTTAAAATATTAGTTTTGGTAATTGTTTTGTATGTAACCGCTTGGCAGGGGCTTATTTTGGGTTTAGGGTATCTCAGAAAAAGGCTGCTTTGGAGCACTGAGATAACAGTTCGCGAGAAGCTATTAAAACAGATATTTGATAGTGAAGCTGAAGGCCTTTCGGTCGACATATATATAAATGAACTTGAAAAAACAATGCAGATCTATAATGAATACTTTAGGTATAGTATTATAGGATTATGTGCCATTGTTGGTTCAATTATAATGGGGGGCATATTAGACTGGAGATTATTACTTATATCCTTTGTCTTAGGTGGAATCATTTTTATAATTAATATACTTATATCGGGGAGAATATCAGCTAAGGCAAATAAACTATGGGATAAATACAATAATATAAATAAGAAAATAAGGAAAATGTTTAAATGTTTTGAACTGATATATACTTTTCCAAAGAATGATTTGTTCATTAAGGATTTTAAAAAAATGAATGAAGAAATTGCAAAAAATAGAGAGAATGCAATGGGAACTTATGCGAAAATTGATGCAGTGTTTCCAATTGTCTTTTTTCTTTTTCAGGTATCTTTCTTGGGCATTGGTTTTTTCTTCATGAGTAAAAAAATATTATCCTTAGGCATAGTTTTAGGATCTTTGCAGTCTGCCAATATTATTATGGGAAATATAAATTATTTGGGTGGGGGCTTTTCGGTACAACAAGAAAAAATAACAGCAGCGAATCACATTGCGGATGTACTAAGCGCTAAAAAAGAATCTAGTATAGTTTTAAAAGAAGAAATGAATACACTTTGTAGTGTGGTCGATGTATCGTATTATAATGATGACAAGAAATACATATTAAAAAATCTATTTTTGGATTTGAACAAGGGAGATTTTATAAGAATATGTGGAAAAAATGGAGCCGGAAAGTCTACTTTATTACATATATTATTGGGGCTTAAAAAGGCAAAAAGCGGGAATGTGATGTGGAAAAAAATGGACTCAGAAGAAAGTTTTGAATCATATAGGGAAAAGAATATTGGTTATGTTCCGCAAAATCCGTATATAAAAAAAGAGTGGTCTTTAGAAGAAAACATTGTTAATAAAGGCGAAACTATTAACACAGATAGATTGCAAAAATTAATATGTGATTTTGGATTACAAAATTTTAAAAGGAAAATGAGTGTCGGTACAGTATCGGGCGGAGAATTAAAAAAGATATGTATAGTTAGGGCTCTATATAAGGAGTCGGCAATTCTTATATTAGATGAACCGTTTGTTAATTTGGATGCTCATTCAATTAATGAGCTGAAATTATGGCTAGAAATGGAAAATGAAAAGGGTGTTACAATAGTAATGATTTCACATAAAAATAATATCAAGTTTAAAAATGAAAAATTAGTTTTTTTGAAGGAAGAAGGAAGAATTGAGAAAGTTTAAAGTAGTGAATGCTAAACAAGGAGGGAACAGGATGTATGATTAACATTTTGCTTGAGGGATATGATATAGATGCTGATTGGCTCTATGATGAATTAAAAAAATATATTAGACCAACGGATTTGGTTGCGATTGTTGCCTTTTCTTTTCGGGATGATCGCGTTCAATCCGAAGCAGATTGGAATTTGCTATACAGCAAAGAAAATGGTAAATATTATGACGGATTCGTAAGTGCATTTGCTTCTTATGGAATCCCGGAACGCAATATTAGCATAGTCAATTATTTTGCAGATACGCAGGAATCAGCAAAGCAAAAAATTGAGAATGCCGATATTATTTATTTTCTTGGCGGGTTGCCGGATAAGATGATGGAGCGGATTAGAGAATTTGATCTATGTGACAGTTTGATGAGGCATAAAGGAGTTATCATGGGCTATAGTGCCGGTGCGGTCATTCAATTTTCTGAGTATTATTTATCGCCGGAAGAGGATTATCCGGAATTCAGATATTATGATGGCCTTCCATATTTAGATCATTTCTATATTCAGGTCCATTATGAGGAAACAGAGGCGCAAAACGATGCAATACGGCGGGTACTTACAGAACGGGGTAAAGATGTATATGCCATCATGCGGGGGGCAGGAGCACTGCTTGTAGAAAATGGAAAGATCAAACAGATTGGCAATGTCAAAAGGATCAGGCCAATAAAATGAAATAATACAATAAACGTATTTGCCAAAAAAGAAAAGCATCCTTATATGAAAAGGATGCTTTTATGATTCATAGAGCTATAAAGCAGAAACATCATCTAATTTTCGGCAGCAGATGCGCTTTCTTCATAGCCGGCCGCAGCGCCATATAAAGAGCGGTGGATACGACTACGGAGGTGATAGCATTGATAGAGGTGGAGGCGATATTCCAGGCGAGCGTAAGTTCGGCAGCTGGCTTTCCAAGGATCAGCAGCTTATAGAAATATCCCACCAGAGGATCAAAAATTACATTGAATAAAAGACCGGCGATGGAGGCAAGCAGCGCATAGAGCAAAATGTGCTTCCGATCCTCTGTTTCAGAGATCTTGCCGATTTTATGCGCAACGAGGCCGGTAATCAAGCCGATGCAAAGCTTTAAAATAAAGGTCTTAGGCGCATACAGGATATAAACCGGATCGAACAGATCGCCAATTGTCATGCCAAGTGCGCCGCCGATGCCGCCCCAGAGGCCGCCCAGGAGCAGTGCGCCTAACACGCACACAGCGTTGCCGAGGTGAATCGAGGTCTGATCACCGCCGGGGAGCGAGATCTTGATTTGCAAAAAGGTAAAGACGACATAGGAGAGCGCAGCAATCAAACCGCACAAAACAATTTTCATTAAGCGCTCGCGTGAAGTAGAATAGGATTTCATAATGGTGTACTCCTTTAATAGATAAAATTTATTCTTCGTACCGGCGGATGAGCAAAGGAACGCCGATACGCTGACTGATGGCCTTGCAGGTCTCGATTTCCTCAGGATCCAAAATATCCACAATGCTTAGGCGCACATGAGGAACATATTTCAAACAGTTCTGGGCAAATTGAAGCAGCGCATCAAAAGAGCCGATGCCAAATTTGCTGCGGGTGATCTGCAGATAATTCTCTGCATTTCCTGCATTCATGCTGATAGAGACAGAGTCAATCAGGCCCTCCAGTAGAGCAGCGGTATTCTTTCCATAGCTTAGGTCGGAAAGACCATTGGTATTGATGCGAATCGAAGTGGCGGTGACGGACTTTAGGTATCGAGCAACCTCCAGCAGCACATCTAAGCGCTCAGTGGGCTCTCCATAGCCGCAAAATACGATTTGATGATAGGGGGACAGATCCCAGCCCTTTAGCTCATCGATGACTTCCTGAGCAGAAGGCTCATGCTCCAGCCATAAGGAATCGGCGCTGCCAACAGCGTCTTTTTTATTGCGTACGCAGAAGGTGCAGGCGCAGGTGCAGCGGTTGGTGAGATTGATATACAGATTATCAGAAAAGGTATATAAAACGCTCATGAAAAAACCTCCGGATTTACTGAAATAGAGTGCGGATGGAAAGGCGGTCAAGCAAATGCCCCAAAGTGACATACAGACAGGCGCTGATAAGAGGCGGGGCAAGATCGGTGCCTAAGCGAATAACGGGGATGAGCCAGTCCTCAAAGAGCAGGCCTGTGGCAATATAATAGCCGACTAGGTTGATGCAGAGCGCAGCGGCAAGGCCGATGAGATTGCGCTTACAGATAATGCGTTCAGTGCGCGCCGAAAAACAAAGTGCGATCAGAGCCTTGATCAGAAGCGTAGGCCCCGTCCAGAGAGGAAAGGTAAGCAGATCAGCAAGCCCGGCGCCGATGGCGGCAGCGAAAGCACTGTACGGAAGCGGCAGCAGAGAAGCCGCCAAAAATATAAAGGCATCGCCAAAGTGAATGTAGCCGTTTAAAAACGGAATATGTAGGATATAGGCGGTAAATACGAAGATGATGGCGGTAAATAACGCCGAAAGCACCAGCGTTTTAGTTTTAGGAGATCGCATGCAGAGGCTCCTTTCCGGAAAACAAAGAAGAAAGCAAGGGTTCAAAGGCAATGCCCTCCTGCAGAGGAATTTGGCGCTGCTCTGAATCATGCATGGCCCTGCCGACAAAATCGGCAGCCTCACAAACAGCCTGCTTTAACGAATAGCCCTGTAGGAGACGGCCTAAAAGAAGCGAGCTGAACAGATCGCCTGTGCCTACGCGCCGCTGCGGGGTAGGCTCCGTCCAAACCCATTCAGGATCAGCATGAGGCCGGATAATCAGATTGCCCATTTGACTACCGCGCAAAATGCCGGTAATCACAGCGCTTTGGCAGCCGAGAGCCAGCAGGCGGGACGCCATGCAAAATAAGGTCTTATCATTCGGCTCAGGCTCATAGGGCATATCAGTCAGTTTAGCAGCCTCCGTCAGATTAGGGGTAATGAGATCGGCCAGCGCAGCCAGCCGCCTCAGCTGGTCGCAGAGGGCGTCGGTATAGGGCGGCGGAATCACGCCGTCGTCGCCCATCACAGGGTCAACGAGTACAAATGCATTTTCAGCAAAGCGCTGAATGAAACTCCGTACAATGTCAATCTGCGCGGCTGATCCTAAAAAACCAGTGTACACGCCGTCAAAGGTTAGCTGCAGATGCTCCCATTCAGCCAGATAGGCCGGCATCTTGGCGGTATAATCATCAAAGAAAAAGCGGTCGAAGCCGCAATGGCTGGATAAAATGGCCGTGGGCAGAGGGCAGCACTGCAGCCCAAGTACAGAGAGGAGCGGCAGCTGCACCGCCAGAGAGCAGCGCCCGAAGCCGGTTAAGTCATTGATGACGGCAATCCGCTTGGGCATGGCTTTTGCCGCCGTCTGGTTAGCGCTTTGCGCGGTGGATAACAAAAAAACCCCCTCCTTCTGTAGTAATGATTTCCCATTATATCGCAAACTGACCATATTGAAAGTGTCAGTTTTTGAATAATTTATAGTATCAGAAGGAGGGGAAGTTTAGGCGTCTTGAAAGGCCTTTAGCTCGGGCAGCACGATGAGCAGCATGCTGATGAAGCAGGCGAGGCCGCCGATGAAGTTGGAGATGGGCTCGGCCATGAATACGCCGCTCGTGCCAAGGCCGGCAATATGCGGCAGCAGATAGGTGAGCGGAACGACCATGATGGCCTTGCGGAAGAGGCTGAAAAAGATGGCCTGCTTCTTTTTGCCAAGCGCTTTGAATACGGTCTGGCCCACGGCCTGTAGCGATTGAAAAACAAAGGTCAGGAAATAGAGGTGAAGGGCCGGGGCCGCCTTGGGCAGCAGCACTTCATCGGTGCTGAAAATGGAGATCCAGAGCGCCGGATTCCATTCGATCAGCAGCCACATAATGAGCGTGTAAAAAATGGTGATCCCCGTCATCAAAAAGATGGCCTTTCGGACATGCTGCGCCTGCCGGGCGCCGTAGTTGTAGCTGATGATGGGCGAGGCCCCTTCGACGATGGCCGTGATGGGCGTATCCATGATCTGGCGCACCGAGGTGACGATGGTCATGATCGAAACATAGATCTCGCCGCCAAAACGCATCAGCATGGTGTTGCAGGAAATCTGCACAAGGCTGTTGGTGCACTGCATGATAAATAGTGCGCTGCCGAGGCCTATGATGTCTTTGGCAAATGGAAAATAATCCTTTACATGGGTTTCGCGCTTAAAAGAAAGTGTGACCGGCAGCCTGCCCGCGCGGATATGGAAAAGCACGAAGAGCATCGAAAGCCCCTGAGAAATCACAGTTGCGATCGCGGCGCCCGCCACGCCGAGATCCATAACGAAGATGAACAGAGGATCCAGCAGCAGGTTGGAAACAGCGCCGATCACCACAGAGAGCATGCCGATATTAGGAAAGCCCTGTGCGTTGATGAAAGGGTTCATGCCGGTGGTGATCATCGAGAACAGTGTGCCCAAAAGATAGATGCGCAGATAGCTCAGCGCAGCCGGCATGGTGAGCGCAGAGGCGCCAAATAGACGCAGCAGCGGCTCTGCAAACAGCTCCCCAAAGAGGGTAATTAAAAAAGCAGTGAGGCACAGCAGACGGAAGGCGGTGTTCATGAGTTTTTGCGCCTTTGGCGCTTCACCGCGGCCAAGGGCCATGGAAAAGAGCGGCGCGCCGCCCATGCCGTACATGTTGGTGAAGCCGGTGATGAGCATGATGACGGGAAAGCAGAGGCCGACGGCGCCGAGCGCGGCGGAGCCTTCACCGGGGATTCTTCCTATGTAAATCCTGTCTACGACGCTGTAGAGCAGGCTGAGCATCTGGGCAACCAGCATGGGGAGGGCGGTTTTGGCGATGCCGCGTGCGATTTTGCTGCTGCCGAAATCGACTTGTTTCATGAGCGGGGCTCCTTTCTGGAAAATATATCGTAATTTATGCTACTCTAAAGAAAAGGGTACAATTGACAGTATATTATTTTATTGATATAATTTCAACCACTTTTAATGAGGAGGAGATTGCGATGATATTGATATGGTATCCTAAATGTTCTACCTGCCAGAAGGCTAAAAAATGGCTGGACGAGCACGGTATACGCTATACAGAGCGGCATATCGTGGAGGAGAATCCTGCCTATGAGGAGCTGAAGCAGTGGCATGAAAGGAGCGGACTGCCGCTGAAACGGTTTTTTAATACCAGCGGCCTGATGTATAAGGAGATGCAGCTGAAGGATCGGCTGGCGGCCATGAGTGAGGAGCAGCAGCTGGAGCTTCTGGCGAGTCACGGGATGCTGGTCAAGCGGCCGCTTGTGGTGACGGAGGAAGCGGTGCTGGTTGGCTTTAAAGAAGCGGAGTGGGCGGAGAAGCTGTTATAAGCGATGAGATCATGATTAAAAATATTATATTTGACGTGTATGGCACTCTGATCTCAACAGGAAGCGGATCAGTAGAAGCAACAAGACGTATTCTGAATCATAAGGGGCTGACATTAAACCCGAATGATGTATATAGGGTCTGGAAAATATATCATAGGGAGCATATGGAAGCATTGACTGAATTCGTAACAGAGAAAGAGATTTTTATTAAGGACTTAGCCCGAATATATGAAGAGTACGGCATTATGGGAGAGGCGGAAAAGGATGTAGAGCCTATGCTTGAATCCTTGTATGGAAGGTGTGTATTTGAAGATACGCTAAAGGTAATTGCAGATTTCAAAAAGAAGTATCGGATTGCAATCGGTTCTACGACAGATTCGCTGCCATTAAAAGAAAATATGGCTCTGAATGGACTGGAAATAGAAGCTGTGTATACATCGGAGTCGCTGCAGGTTTATAAGCCTAGGGGAGAATTCTATAAACAAATTTTGCAGCGTCAGGGCTGGAAGGCGGCAGAATCATTATATGTGGGGGATTCATATTTAGAAGACGTTGTGGGCCCTAAAGCGATTGGGATGAAAGCAGTTTTGATTGACCGTAAAAATCGATATGTAAATGAAAACTGGCTGATTGCTCCGGATGCCGTGATTAAAACGCTATATGAATTAGAGGATCAGGTTTTAGAGCTTTAGTAGATTTTCTGATTGGTGATATGTTAAATATCCCCCTGTTCATGGCGGATCAGACGGATCGATTGATTGGCCTAGCGTTACAACTTCCCTCACAAAACTATTGAAAAATGAGGTCATTGCGTTTACAATAAGGGCATAAAGCATCCTCATAAAAAAGAGGAGCAACGAAAAGGAGATTTATCTATGGATAAAATCAAGGTAGCCGTGATCGGCTGCGGTACGATTGCCAATTCAGCGCATATCCCCGCGTACATGAAAAATGAAAAGGCAGAGATCAAATACTTCTGCGATATCATCCCCGAGCGGGCAGAGAAGGCAGTAGAGACCTACGGCTGCGGCACGGCCATTACTGACTATCATGAAGCGCTGGCCGATCCGGAGATTCAGGCTATTTCCGTTTGCACGCCCAACAACATGCATGCGCAGATTTCTATCGACGCCATGCGCGCCGGCAAGGATGTGCTCTGCGAAAAGCCTGCCGCCCGCACCTATCAGGAGGCGCTGGAAATGCAGAAGGTGCAGCATGAGACAGGCCGCATTTTAAACATCGGCGTGGTCAACCGTTTCAATGACAGCGTCAACCGCATCAAAAAAATTATCGACGCCGGCGAACTGGGCGAGCTGTATAGCATCTATGTTAGCTTCCGCGCACACCGTTCGATTCCCGGACTGGGCGGCCCCTTCACCACCAAAGCCATCGCAGGCGGCGGCGCGCTGATCGACTGGGGCGTGCACTACCTTGATATCGTTATGTACTGCTCCGGAGATCCCAAACCGCTGACCGTCAGCGGCGAGGCCTTTTGCAAGCTGGGCAAGGACATGAAAAATTATGTGTATACTCATATGTGGTCCGAAATGACCAAAGACGTCAACGGTACCTATGATGTAGAAGACTCCGTGGTCGGCATCATCCGCACCGAGGGACCCGTCATCACCATTAACGGTGCGTGGGCGCAGAACATCGGCAAGTCAGAGCCCTATATCGACTTTATGGGCACCAAAGCCGGCATTCGTCTGCAGTACGGCGGCGGCTTCACCATGTACAGCACCAAAGACGGCGCTCTGACAGAGACAACGCCTACCTACAAAATGACCAATCATTTTGAGAACGAAATCGGCGCCTTCCTCGACTGCACGCAGACGCGTGAAAAATTGCCGTCCCATATCGACGTCAATATCATTACTTCTCGCATGATGCAGGCGATTTACGATTCTTCTGAAGCACACAAAGAAATTCAGCTATAAATCAAATCATCGATTGTTTGACCGCCGCAGGCGGAAATCAAATCCGGGTGGTCGCTCTGACGGCGGCCGCCCGATTTTTAAAAGGGAGGTAGGCATGAGAGAAATCAGTGTGTTTGACGTAATCGGTCCCAATATGATCGGACCTTCCAGCTCACACACGGCGGGGGCGCTGCGCATTGCGCTGATGGCCAAGAAAATGGTGCAGGCGCCGATTAAAAAGGTACGGTTCATTTTATACGGCTCCTTTGCACGGACCTACAAGGGGCATGGCACAGACCGGGCGCTGCTCGGCGGTATTTTAGGATACGACGCAGAGGATAAGCGGATTCGTGATTCCTTTCAATATGCCGCAGAAGCCGGGATTGAGTATAAGTTTGATATCAATACCACCAACCGCGATGTGCACCCCAATACAGTAGAGATTCTGATCGATGATGCCGAGGGCGGGCATATGGAGATCATGGGTGAGTCCATTGGCGGCGGCAATGCGCTGCTGCGCCGGATCAACGGCATCGAGATCAGCATCACTGGCAATTATCAGACCATGATCATCATGCAGAAGGATGAGCCGGGTGTGGCAGCCCATGTGACTAAATGCTTTTTTGAGGAGGGGATCAACATTGCCTTTCTTAATATATATCGTGAAAATAAAGGCGAGATTGCCTTTTCCGTTATCGAGGCCGATGATGAACTGCCGGAGTCGCTTGTAGAAAAGGTAAAGGCTTTTCCGGCGATTCAGCAGGTGAATCTGATTCAATTATAAGGAGAAATAGAAAAGCCATGCTAAATTTTGTAAATGGAAAAGAATTATTGGAAATTTGCCGTCAGCAAAATTGCAGCATTTCCCGGGCAATGATTGATCGGGAAATCCGTTATTTCTCTAGTGATGAGGAGAGCATCCGCGCGCGTATGCGGCATTCTTATGATATTATGAAGGAAGCAGTGGAGGAAGGGCAGACGCAGGAGATTCATTCTATGGGCGGCCTGATCGGCGGCGAGGCGAAAAAGATTACCGCGCATCGTAAGGAGACAGAGCCCATCTGCGGCAGTATGATCTCAAAAGCCATGTCATATGCCATGGGCGTATTAGAGGTCAATGCTTCCATGGGTCTGATCGTAGCAGCGCCGACAGCCGGCAGTTCCGGAGTAATCCCGGGCGTTTTTAGAGCGCTTCAGGAGGAGTATCATTTTTCTGATGAAGAGATGGTCGAGGCGCTGTTCAACGCCGGCGCCGTAGGCTATCTGATTACCTATAATGCAACCGTCGCCGGCGCCGAGGGAGGCTGTCAGGCAGAGATTGGCGCGGCAGCGGCCATGGCAGCATCAGCAGCCGTACAGCTAATGGGCGGCACGCCCAAGCAGTGCTTAGACGCCGCCAGCTCTGTGATCGGCACCATGCTAGGACTTGTCTGCGACCCCATCGGCGGTTTGGTTGAAGCGCCATGCCAGAAGCGCAATGCAGTCGGCGCCTCCAATGCGCTGGTCTGCGCAGAGATGACGCTGAGCGGCGTAGGCAATCTGATTCCGTTTGATGAGATGGTAGAAGCCATGTATAAGGTCGGCCGCAGCCTTCCCTATGAGCTGCGTGAAACGGCGCTGGGCGGCGTGGCCGCAACGCCGACGGCCTGCGAGCTCTGCGGTAAATGCACGCAATAAAGCATATAAGGAGAGTAATGTGAAAAATCAGCTCGATAGCTGATTTTTCACATGGCTATTTGTGACGAAGCGCCACAAATAGCTTTTAGCGCAGGAGCAAATTTGATATTTGCACCGCGCCCCTCAGCGTTAAAGCGCTTCGGAATGGAGAAGTGAAATGAGAGTATTATATGTAGACATCGATACCCTGCGCCCGGATCATATGGGCTGCTATGGGTACAGCCGCAACACAACCCCCAATTTTGACGAGGTGGCCAAAGAAGGTGTGCGCTTTGACGAATATTACTGTAGCGACGCCCCCTGTCTGCCCAGCCGCGCCGCCCTTATCAGCGGTATGTTCGGCATCCATAACGGCGCGGTAGGTCATGGCGGCACAGCCGGTGACAAGCGTTATGTGGGAGCACCGCGCGATTTTCGCGACCGCAACGACAGCAATAACTTTAACAATATTTTCCGAAAGGCCGGCATGCACACCGTGTCCATCAGCTCTTTCCCGGAGCGTCATTCCTCATGGTGGTATAATGCAGGCTTTAACGAGATGTATAATGTAGGAAAAGGCGGTATGGAATCCGGCGAAGAAGTGCTGCCGATCGCACTGGACTGGCTGGAGCGCAATCAGGACCGCGATAGCTGGTACATGCATGTGCACCTGTGGGATCCGCATACGCCGTACCGTGCGCCTGCCGAGCTCGGCAATCCCTTTAAGGACGAGCCGCAGCTGCCATGGCTCACAGACGAGGTGCTGGAGGAGCACAAACAGATGACCGGACCGCATGGCGCGCAGGAAATCGGCATGTATACCGATGCACCCAATCCGCGCTATCCGCGCCATCCCGGCCGCGTAGACACGCCCGAGCAGCTCAAGGACTTTATCGATCAGTACGACTGCGGCGTGTACTGGGCTGATCATTTGATTGGACAAATCTTTGACAAGCTGAAGCAGCAGGGCATTTATGAAGACACAGCCATCATCATTTCCTCCGATCACGGCGAAAATCTGGGCGAGCTGGGGCTGTACGCCGAGCATGCCACCGCAGATTACCCCACCTGTCACATCCCCATGATCATCAAGTGGCCCGGCTGTCAGAAGGGCATTGTCGATGAGGCCTTCCACTATCAGATCGATCTGGTGCCCACCGTGGCGGATTTGCTGGAGGTGCCGCATTATGAAAAATGGGATGGCAGCTCCTATGCGCCCACGCTGCAGACCGGCGAGACCTGCGGACAGGATCATCTGATCATTTCCCAGTGCGCCCATGTGTGCCAGCGCAGCGCCCGCTTCGACGATTGGGTATATGTGCGCACGATTCACGACGGCTATCACCTGTTTGACCGAGAGATGTTATTTAATGTAAAAGATGATCCGCATGAGCAGCACGATGTCAAGGCTGAGCATCCAGACGTTTGCGCGCGCGGCGCGAAAATGATTCTGGACTGGCAGGAAGCACAGATGCTGAGCTCGGACAGCGAGGTGGATCCGCTCTGGACGGTGATGCGCGAGGGAGGGCCGCTGCATGCGCGCGGCCATCTGAAGGAATATTTAGAGCGTTTGGAGGCGACGGGACGTGCGGAAGGAGCCCGGATTCTGCGTGAACGGCATCCGAATGAAATATAATGTAACTTAATTATTACAAATTTATTACAGGTATTGACAAATCTGTAAAACTCCTTTATAATATTATCAACACTTGTTAAAAACAGGTGTGGAATATTTTAAAGGAGTTTTTCATTTTATGCATACATCTAAGAGAAATAGGAAAAAACGGGGGATGTTAGAGGCCGGCGCAGTGCTGGGCGCGCTGCTGCTTTTTATGAATGTAAGCGCGGCGCCGCTGAGCGGGAGAAATGCCTCCATTCAAACGGGGAGCCTTCAGACGGAGGCGCTGATGATGGACGCGGCTGCAGGACAAATGAAAATCAACTCCATAACGGATTTTGAATATAAAGAAACGGTTGCCTTGTTAGATCAGAAAATTATGCAGGCAAACAGAGAGATTATCTTAAACGGGGATGCGGCGGAAGCGATTGAGCTGTGTGAGCGGTTCTATACGGCGGCTGATTTTGAGGCGCTGCAGATGCCTAAGGTCAGCGCGTTGGAAGGGGCAAGGCTTTTGACTGAGCCCGGCGAGGCCGGCAGCGAGATTCATACTTTTGACGGCAGCGATAGCGTGACGGTATTATACCGCTATGAGGACAGCAATTTCTATTATGTTGAATATAAAGAAACATATCGCGGATATGTGGAGGCGAGCGGCCTGGATATGTCCATCTTGAGCGAAAAGCAGATCGAACAGGTCAGCGAGATCAATCGCTGCCGCTTTGCTGCGATTGCCTCTGGGGATATTCAGCTGCATGCAGGCCCTTCCGAATATGCAGAGATTCAGGCAATAATTGAAAACGGAGTCATTCTTACAGTTGTCGATGTACAGGATGAATGGCTGAAGGTAAGCGTAGCGGATTCTACCGGATATGTGAAAAAGGATGCCGTGACGCCGGCACGTATGCTGACGGCTGAGGTGGATGCCGAAGGGTATATTAAGAGTGTGCGTGCAGAGCTTGAGCTGAAAGAGAAGGAAGAGCAGGAACAGCGCGAAAAGGAAGCGGCTGAACGTGCGGCGCAGCAGGCAGTAGCGGATGAGAATGCCGATGGATCCTATGATCAAGGTGCTGATGAAACGCAGACGCCATCCTCTGGAGGGGCAACAAGCAGCGGCAGCACTGGAAATAATGTAAGCTCTTCCGTGGGATCAGCAATTGCCAGTACAGCCCTGAATTATTTGGGGGTACCGTATGTATACGGCGGCTCCTCTCCTTCAGGTTTTGACTGCTCTGGGTTAGTGTATTACAGTGCGATGGTGAATGGTATTGCTCTTCCACGCTGTGCGGATGATCAGTACTATGCAGGCGGCACTTATGTTTCTTACGCGGATCTGGCAGTAGGCGATCTGGTATTCTTCTCTGCTGACTGGTCAAATGAGATTGAGCATGTAGGTATCTATGTAGGCGGCGGACAGTTTGTGCATGCACCGCATACCGGCGATGTAGTTAAGATCAGTACGATTACAGATTATTACGCCCGCAATTATTGGGGAGCACTTAGATTAGGATAAGGTGTATAGAGCCAAAGGCCCCCTCTGAGCAGTTACGGTGGTATGCTGCTCAGAGGGGGCCTTTGGTTTTAAAGGTTTGCAGATGGGAATGAAAATGAATAAACAAGAATACGGTTTTGCACGGAAGGAAGAAGCTAACTGGGTTCCTGGGGAGGAAGAATTGAGGATTGGAGCTGTGTCGCAGCTTACCGGCGTGAAAGCGGGAACGATCCGCTTTTATGAAAAATGTGGTTTCCTGGAACCTGTGAAACGTCTGCCTAACGGGTACAGGATATTTTGCAGAAGGCATATTTTTCAGATTCGAGTCTGCAGACTTGTGTTTGGCGGTTTTGTAAACAGGCGGCTTAGAAGGATAAGCAGGGAAGTTTTGCAGGCGTCGAGAGATTGGAATCAGGAGGCTTACCGTCAGGCGGCGGATAAGTATTTGCAGGCAGTGAAGGAGGACATCGGGAGAACGAAACGGGCCGTTGATATTGTGATGGACAGGCTGCAGGAAACCAGAGATGACGGTTTATTCTATACGAAAAAGCAGGCCGCCGCATTGGCAGGAGCGACATCCGAGACCATTCGGAACTGGGAACGCAATGGCCTGCTTAGACAGAGAGCCCAGTATGAGAAAAGGCTCTATTCACAGCAGGAGCTGAGCCGGATGTATGTGATAAGGTTGCTGCTGGACAATGGATACAGTATGATGGCAGTGAGGCGTTTTTTGGAAGAATATGACGGAGGAAGCAGAGAACTGGCTATACAGCAGCTCATGGAGCCGGGAGAAAATGAAGATCTGATTTATCGGGCGGATCGATATATGGAAACATTGCTGGCGGCAAAAGAAAAGGCCGGACGGCTTTGCGCTCTGGCAGATGAGATGGAGGAAATTTAAACCTTCTATTTATGCACCACTTTTTTAAAAAATGCTATGCTGTCTGCATTAACCGGTTTTTGTGGAAATAATTTGGATTTATGAAGATGCGAAGTAACGGAGTTGCGAAAGGACAGAAATATGGATATAAACCGTGCGAAAGCTTATTTGGAAAAAAATGAGAAAAAGGTATTTGCAGGAGGAAAAAGCGGGGCTAAGGTATACGATATTGAAGGAAAGTATGTTCTAAAACAAATATACAGGGCGGAGCTTGGAAATGATGAGCTGTATGAGGCCTATCGAAAGGAAGCCTGGTGGTATGCCAATGGCGGCTCAGGGCTTGGCTGTCTGCCAGAGGTGCTTGACCTGAGAAGCACGGAAGAGGAGATTTCGATTTTGATGAAACGGTATCGGATGCTTTCGCGGCGGGAAATAAAGACAGAGCTGCTAGAAAAAATCATGAGAAGTCTTGCATCTGTACATGTCTCGGAAATTCCGCTATTTTTAAGGCAGAAGCAGCATGCGGCGCAGCCCCTTTCGGAGGAACAGATTCGCACCTGCGTAGAAGGCTGGCATGCAGTACTGGATGAGCATCCAGGCGTTTTTGACGGTGCGCTGCTGGAGTGTATTGCAGAAAGGATTAACCCAATTATCTCCTGGCACAGTTCTGAGGAGACAGTGCTGAGTCATGGCGACTTTCATTGGGATAATCTGCTGATGGACAATGAGGGCAGAATTCTCATCTGTGACTGGCAGGGAGTGGAAGCCGGAACGGCATCGGGTGATCTGAGCTTTTTCTTCGGGAGGCTGCGAGGGGACGGGATACAGCTGAAAGAGCAGGAGGTCGTTGAATCCTACGGGCGGGAGATAAGGCGTCTTTCTGGGAAAAGGGTTACATGGGAGGAGATGGATGGACATATCCGAGCAGCCAATGTGATTACTTCTTTTACCTGCTGGCATGCATATCTGCATGGGAGCGGCGAGGAAAGAGTTAGGGAGATTTATGAAAAAATGGTGACGGACAGTCATAGCATCTGAGTTGCCAAGGGCCTCCTTCCGGGCAGCTACGGTGGTATGCTGCCCGGAAGGAGGCCCTTGGCTTTAAAGGTTTGTTTTGGTCGAAACTTGATAAGGATAAATGTTATGATACAGAAAAGAAGTCCTTTTTCAGATGGGTGTTGCTGATGCTCGATTAAAAAAACCTTTGTCAAAATACCGGAACCGGGCGGTCGCCTCTCCAAGGTGAGCGCCCGACAAATGGGAATTTATTGATTGAATAGCCCTTCTGCGATTAGCAATTCAAGAACACGGGCCTCGCGTTCAAACATCATCGGATTATACGGACTCTGTGTCACATGACGATTTTTCCTGATCGCAGTATCCGGCTCAACATACTCTAGCGTATAGGCTTCCTCCGCTTCATAGCCGTCAAGTTCTTGGGAAACGGCCTCATCTGCACTTTCACAAAGATAGTAATAGTTATCCTGAATAAAACACTCCGTTTCGTCCTGGTCGCTTCTTTGAATTCGATGCACATATCCGTATTCTTTGACGGTATCCGGCAGGACAACTAAACCCGATTCCTCCCGAGTTTCCCGGATCATCGCATCCACAGGGGTTTCGCCTTCCTCGATTCCGCCACCCGGAAATTTGTAATAGTCGTACTTAATGCTATGAATCATGGCGATTCTTTTCCCTTTGATCATGATACTTCTGGCAGAGTTGCGGACAAACGAATGGGTGCATTGATCGTAGTCCTTTTTGTCCATTTCAAACAGCAGTCTCATGACAGCCTCCATAATCATAAGCGTCGATTTGTCGAGCCGATTATATCACGCACTTTTTTCCATTTCAAGTGGCTGTCAGTGCAATCGCCAATGGCCAGAGCCGCCAACACGGAAGTGAAAAGGAACTCCCTTTTTCCGCAATTCCCGGAATTCACAAAATAGTGGATGACTTTTCCCGCGGAACAGGGTATAATGTACCTTACAGAAAAACGAAAAACAGGAGGGAAACCCATTGAAAAAGCTGAGCAGCGCCGTAGACCGCTTCGCCCTGGAGCACCCCCGCTTCGGCCTCCCGGGCCTGATGCGCTATATCGTGTTCGGAAACGTGATCGCCTTTTTCCTGCTCCGCCTGACCGGCGCCGCCGTCCTCTACCTCGGCTTCGACTGGTACGCCATTCTCCACGGCCAGATCTGGCGTCTCGTCACCTTCATCTTCATCCCCCAGACCGCAGAGCCCTTCCAGCTCATCCTCTCGCTCTATTTCATCTATTTCATCGGCACCATGCTGGAGCGGGAGTGGGGCACGCCCCGCTTCAACCTGTACTACCTCTCCGGCGTCGTCCTCACCATCCTGGCCGCCGTCATCAGCCACTACGCCTTCGGCTACAGCAGCGTCCTGGGGACCTACTACGTCGGCATGTCCATGTTCCTGGCCTTCGCCGCCCTCTACCCCGACGCCCAGCTCCTTCTGATGTACATCATTCCCATCAAGGCGAAGTGGCTGGCCCTGGCGGACCTGGCCCTGTTCGGGGTGGATATCGTAAAGGCGCTTCTCCGGGGGAATTACCTCTCCGCCCTGCTCCCGATTGCCGCGCTGCTGAATTTCCTGATTTATTTCTGGTACGATATCTCCGACGCCATAGACCGCAGCCGCGGCTGCGCCCGCCACCGGAATTCCCATCAGACGATCCAGTTCAAGGCGGCGGTGCGCCAGCAGCGGAAGAAGGAGGCGGAGCGTGGCTACCGCCACAAATGCTGCATCTGCGGCCGCACGGACACGGAGTACCCGAACCTGGAGTTCCGCTACTGCTCCCGCTGCGCCGGGTACCACTGCTTCTGCCAGGACCATATTACCAACCATGAGCATTTCCGGGAGTGACTTACTTTTTTTCTTGAAAGAAAAAAAGTAAGCAAAAAAAGAACTTTTTAACTCGACGCGAATCTGGTGGGTGTTGAAGCCTTCCGCATGGTAACGCAGTAATAGCAAGTGGGTCCTTCCATTGTAATGGAAGGACCCACATATTTTTACTTTACTGAACATCGGCTCAAAATACAAAACAACGCTGCGTAATACAGCTCCTTAACCAAGCTGAGCCTGGTACACGCTGGAAAAATTGTCCGCTGGTACAGAGAACAGAAAATTCCTCATTGGCGCTCCTGATTCCTCAATGTAGAAGCTAACCGTCCCCTCCCCTTGCAGGGCCTCCAGAACCGCGGGGCAATCCTCTTCACTGACGGCAAGGCGGTCTTCGCTCGCCTGTATGGCGCCTGTCAGGCTGTGGTCCGCGCCGTCGGGGGTCCGCATGGTGATGTTGTATGCAAGCGTTTGGTCCGGGAAGGTGTTTATAAGTTTGCTGTTGCCGTATCTGTACAGGGAGAAAGCAATCCCGCCCTCCTGATCCGCCTGAAGCTCCGCAGTCAGTTCCCCGTCGGAAGAAGCGATGTCGTTGAAGGTGCCGGTAAAGGGCGTCTTCACGGTGATATACCACCTGTCGGTGGGCTGCTGGGAGTCGTCCAGATAGTAGTCTGCGTACCAGATGCCTCAGCTGTGCTGGGCTCGTCGTCTTCGGGTGTCTTGTCGGTGTCTTTTTCTCCGACGCCGATCTTGGCGAGGATGCCGTCAAGGGGTGTTTTGCTCAGAAGGCCATCCATTGCGTCCATAAACCGCGGCGTCATAGACAAGCCGCCTGCGATCATGACCAGGCTCAATATTATGCCGATAATCGGTGGAATTTTCGAGTCCCAGTTGACCACACAGATGATCAGCCAAATCAGATATCCAATGAAGCTGGCCGCTCCGACGCCTAGAAGTATCGTTCCCATCCTGGTTTCTCCTTTGTATATACTCCGCGCCTGTAGATTTTTCAACATATTACCATATTCGTCTCCCAAAATCAAGCAAGCCCGCGGGGAAATGGAAAGTCCTGACGCGCATTTTATGGCGCACCTCCATGGCCCCAGGGACAGGATGCCAAGTCCGAAAGCCCTCTGCAAAGCTCTTGACTGCTGACTTCGGCCTGTGTATCCTATCTCATAAGTATCTTCATTGCTTTCAGCTAAAGCGAGCAAAAGGCGCGAAAAAGTAAGCAGTAGGTGAGGAAAAAAAGAACCATTGTCAACACCGTAAAAAGCAGCTGTCCATAGTTTGTCTAGGAGGTAGCAGTACATCCCCCGGCATAGATGAGTGGATGGAGGCGGACCGGAAGCTGCCGCGGAAACGGCGGCACTACCACCGCTTGGTGGAGGAGCAGGGCTGCTGGGGCAGCTGCAGCAGTGAGAAGCGGTACATGCGGAAGAAGTTCGTACGAGGCGGACAGCAGAGAAATACCTGCCCCAGGCACATCCTGAAGGACATGGACAGATGGATTTCGGAGAGAGACTATGACTCTCAGGGCAGAGGGTGTAAGGGCTGCATGCTAACGGTGTCTTACCCGCAGTTCAACAAGCCGAAACTTCCACTCCAAGCTGTACCATGCTGGTTATATCTTCTTCTGGCGTGTCAGAGAGAATGATAATCGAAACAAAACTGATTTTCCGGATTCTTGCCAGCCAGTCTGATTGCTGCATACTCCGAAGATAGTCCAGGTCCGCAATCAAAAGGTGAAATGTATGCTGCCCCAATAACCGGCCCGCTTCTTGCACTGTAAAGGATTCCGTGAAATGCAGCCTGTAATGATACCGAAAAATCCGATCCTTTAGTTCAGCTAATACTTTATTGGGCAAACCGATTGCCAGCGCATTATGTTCCATGCAAATCACTTCTTTCCCAATGTGCGCTGCCCTCCGAATCGAAAAAAGACAGCGGCTTATTTCTAAACCGCTGTCATAGAAATCGGTAAATAAGATGCAAAATGCCTTTCAAAAGCAGTCCTTGCTTTTTGTTGGCAGGTTAGAGTTCTATATTGCGTTTAAACTTCAAACAGGCCGCTGACCCTTTTGAGATTTCTAATAATCGGCAAATGCTGGGGACAATGCTGCTCACACTGTTTACATCCGACACAGGACGAGGCTTTTCCCATCCCCAACGAGGTCGTGTAATGCGTGTAATAGCTTTTGGCGAGGGGGATTTGCCGTTCACCAAATTTATCCACCTCATTTACTAACTTGAAAAAGTCAGGAATACCAATTTTCTGGGGGCATCCATCCACACAGTACCGGCAGCCGGTGCAGGCAATGGTTTCTTTCGAGGTAATGATCCCGGCGACTTTTTCTACAAGCTATTTTTCCTCCTCTGTGAGCGGCTGGAAGTTGTCCATGTAGGAAAGATTATCCTCCAGCTGCTCTGGGGTGGTCATGCCGGACAGGACCATCGCCACGTTGGGCAGACTGGCGGCGAACCGCACCGCCCAGGACGCAGCCGACAGATCCGGCTGAGCTTTCTTGAGCAGTTCCTCCGCTTCGGGCGGAACATTAGACAGCAAGCCGCCCTTGACTGGCTCCATGACCAGCACCGGCTTGTTGTGCGCTACAGCAACCTGATAGCACTTCCGAGACTGTACTTCCGGATTCTCCCAATCGGCGTAGTTGATTTGCAGCTGCACATACTCCATTTCCGGGTGTCGAGTCAGGATTTCGTCCAGCACGTCCGCTGTATCGTGGAAGGAGAAACCGATATGACGGATTTTTCCCTCGGCTTTTTCCAGGCGGCAAAGTCAAACGCGCCAATTTTTTTCCGCCAGTTCCAGATAGTCCTTTCCTTCTTTTCCTGTGATTGTGCCGGTGTTATAACAATTTGTAATGGAACTGTAGCCGCTGTAACCGGCCACACCGCCAACATCCCACTCTCCTATGACCGTACCTGACACGCCAAGATTTTTGACTTCGGCGTATTCGATACAGCCAAACAGTCCCTGCTCTCTATCGTTGGGCGCGTTGATATACAGACCTGTGATCTCGTGGCCGCTACCGTCAAAGGTGCCGCTAAACTTTTTGCTGCTGGTTCCAATTGGCGTCCAGGACTCCTTGCCCTCGCCCTCGCCGTATTTTTCCGACATATCAATATCATTCACCAAAATAACGGTTTTGCCCGCATAAGTATCGCCGTTGTTCACCGCGTCCCGGAACGCCTCCAGCTCCCCAAGGGTCGAGATCGTAACATCCTCCGCCGCCAGCGCGGGGATGGGGAACAGGCTCACCAGTATAGCAAGCGTCAGAAAACCGGCTAATAGTCTTTTCTTCATCATCAAAACCTCCGTGAGAGAAGTAGAACAGGAAGTATCATCCCGCAGGGGGAACCCCCTGCGGGACAGGGGGGCTTACCCCCCTATCCAATGTCATTCTACCAGCACATACACAGGGAAATCCTTGCGGTAAACTCCTCGTTCTTCCGCTGGAATTGTGCGCTGCCGCCGTACTTTTCCGCGATAGCGGCCACGCTCCGCAGGCCCACGCCCTTGCGCCCCTTGCCCTTGCAGGAGGGGAACGCCTCCCACCCGGCAAAGTCCCTGCCGTCCTCCAAATTACCGCAGGTGTTGACGATCCGCACCAGCAGCATGACGCCCATGGGGGCGATCTCGACGGACAGCCGCCGCGCTTCGGCTGGGAGGGGCCGCAGGGCCTCCAATGCGTTTTCCAGGCAGTTGCCCAGCAGCACCGTCATGTCCATGGCGTCCACGCCGCTGCCGCCGCCCTCCAGGGACACCCGGCACTTGACGGGTATTCCTTCCTCTCCGGCCTGGGCCAGGTAGTATTCCAATACACTGTCCACCACCGGGTCGCCGCTGAATTTCTGTTCCTCCAGCCGGTCGTAGACGGTGCCGTACTGTTTGAGGTAGTCCGCAATCTCCTCCTGCCTGCCCTGGGCGTTCAGCGCCCCCAGGGTGTTGAGGTGGTGGCGCAGATCGTGGCGCAGGCGGCGGGCTTCCTCCATTCTCCGGATGAGGTGCTGGTACTGCGTCTGCCAGACCGCCAGCTCACGGGCTGTCTCCGCCTGCTTGCGTACTGTGCCGATCTCCCGAAAGAAGATAAAGTAAGCAGCCATATTCGTCACTACCAGGGCGGTAACGAAAAGCGGCGTATCCGGCATTGATTCATAGTGGGGATTGTAGGTTGCCAGACAGAACAGCACGAACATGATACATAGATAGACTAGTCCCCGTCTGGCCTCCCGTTCCTCCAGAACGGGCAGGCTCTCCCGCAAAACGCGCCGGAGAAAATACCAGACCAGCGGCCATGTCAGTACCGTTGACGCCAAAAGGCACAGGCAGAGTATCATACTCCCGCTTTCCGCATTGACGTTTGCCACATAGTTCTCGCCCAGCACAAACGCCGCGAACACGTTGCTCATAGCGTTGAGCATAGCGGCGTAGTGAAGCATCATGCCGCCGATCAGGAGCTTTCGGACAGTCGGGACGCGGAGGACGCTGGCCCACCCGGAGAGGTAGACCGCAAGCACTGCCGCGAGGCTTATATCCCGCGCAACGATATTCCGCTGTCCCCCCGTACTGACAGCGGCGCTCAACAGCGCCAGTGCCGCACAGCCAAAAATCAGATAGATCACGGAGCATAAAAGACAGCGCCGCCGTTCTCTCCGCAGCTCCAAATCTGAAAAGGGGGTAAGCATCAGCAGGGCTATGGGGATCGTCTGCAGCCAGCGCATAAGAAGGAAAACAGGTTTAATCACAGGCCCGCCTCCTTTGCCCGGTTCATTCCCCGGAACGCAAAATCATTGTAGCGGGTTTGTACCGTCTGCCGCTCCCTCCGGCTGATGGGCAGGGCCTCGCCGTTTCTCAAATGGCAGTTGGCGCTGCCCAGGTGCAGCACCTCATTCAGATTGACAATACAGCTTCGGGAGATTTGCACAAAGTCGGCTTCGTCCGCTAACTGCTCCGCCGCCTGACGGAACAGGCAGGGGAACCACTCGCGCCCGGTTTGCAGATGTACCTCTATGCCCCTATCCTGGCTCAATAAGCAGCATATCCGTTCCAGAGGGACTTGCCGCTCTCCCTGCTGGCCTGGCAGAGCCAGGTAGCGCGGAGGGCGCTCAACGTGGGTGAAAAACCGTTCCAACAGTTCTTTGAGTTTTTCCACCGTCACGGGCTTCATCATGTAGTGCAGAGCGTCCAGGGAAAAGGCTTCAACGGCAAAATCCCGGCTGGTGGTCAGAAACGCGCAGGGAAGTCCGGGTATCAAACCGCGCAGAACGCCAGCCGTTTTTACCCCGTTTTCCTCGCCCATGTAAATATCCAGAACAGCCAGGGCGGGCCGCGCTCCGCCCTCCACCGCTTCGACCAACGCCGCGCCGGAGGGGTATGCGGCGATTTCTATATCGGCGGATAACTCCAACGCCGCCGCGGTCAACGCCGCTTCTATGGCCTCCAACTCCCGCTGTTCATCGTCACAAATGGCAATCAGCATAGTCTTACCTCTCTAAAAAAAGTAATTAGGGGGTTTCATGTGCGTATATACGCACATGACCGCTGCATGTGCAGCGGTCATCAGTCCTCTTTGGGTATATTTTATCCTATCCTCCAAAAGAGCGCAATATCGCCGCCTTACCGCTCATGCACGTTTTCGACCGTTCATGTAATTTCTACGTTTTGCACAAAGGTTTCCGCCTATTCATTCTTGACAGCCCTGGTAAGCGGTATTACCCCCAATGGTCTGAGCAATATTTCAGCTGTTCCCCAAGCAACAATTAAAAGTATTCTCAACGGGGAAAGTCAAAATCCTGGAACAGTTACCATCAAAAAGTTGTGCGATGGTTTTGAAATCACACTGGGAGAGTTCTTTTACGCTCCGGAATTTGATGCTCTGGAGCAGGAAATCTGTTGAGGCGTAAAGACGAAGGACGGTTGCGGTAGTAGTGGCAAACCTGCAAATACATGTCAAGCCCTAAAGAGAAAAAATTTTGAAGAAATTTAGCAGTCGAAAAAGGGAATAACAAAACAAGCCGGTCAGCGAGGGATTTTTGCGAACCGGCTGAAAATAATCATCGTTTTTGGTTAAGCGGCGGTATTTGCCTCAGCATCCAGCGCCGCCAGATGTGTCTTCACTCTGGCATAGTAGATGCTCAGGAATTTGGCAGCACCGGCCACGGTGTAGACATAAAAGTGCTTGCCCTAGGCCCACTTTTTGTCCATGAACTGAAAGATTGGATTGGCCGAGTCGGAGTGCTGGAGGATGACACTGGCGATCTGGAACAAGGTTCTGCGCAGATGGGGGGAACCTCGTTTGGAGATGCGGCGAGACTTGGAATCGAATGTACCCGACTGGAAGGGCGGCGCGTCCATTTCCGCGAAGGCCACCAGAGCGCCCTTGTGGGTAAACCGCCGCACATCGCCGATCTCCGCTATGGGCTGCGGTCCGGTGACCTCGCCTGCGCCCTGCATGGCCATGACCACATCGAACTCCGGTAGCAGAGAGGCCAGACGGAGCATCTCGCCTTGCAGGATAAACAACGCGTCATAGACGGCGTTCAGACTGTCCACAGCCTGAGCAATCAGCAGTTTGGTGCTGTCGCTTTTGGGAAATGTAGCCACGGCGTTTCTGGCAGTGGCGTGGAGCTTTTCAGCGTGAGACTGGGAAAACCGATAACCGGACTTGGCGCACCATTTGCGGTAAGCGTCCGAGAAAGCAGCGAGGGAAATGCCCGCCACGCAGTCCTTGTGCCAGAATCGTTTTACAAAATCCACCCACTTGAAATGCCCGTTGGACCGCTTTGGCTGGGTGTCAAAAGGGGTGTTGACGCCGGGAAAGGTCTGATCCAGCAGGGAGATCAAACCGCTGCGGAGGACCACGCTGGATTTCTTGGTGCGCAGGTACAGGCGGTTCTGCATTTTCAGCATCTGCTGGGTCTCGTCCTCCGGCGAGCAGTCCCGCAGCTCGGCCCGGAAGGACAGGGCATAGTTAGCGATCTTCATGGAGTCTGCCTTGTCTGTTTTGACCTTGCGCAGGGAGTTGTCGCTGAAATCGTGGATGAGCGTGGCGTTGACCACACTGACGAAGAAGCCAGCCTCCTTTAGTGCCAAGGTGATGGGCCGCCAGTACATCCCGGTGTGTTCCATGACGATGCGAATGTCCCCGCTGATGCTCCGCAATGTTTTCACCAGCTCGGACAGTCCGGCGGCATCATGCTCCACCTGGAACGGTGTCAGCACCACGTCGCCGCCTGGTCTGCGCACGGCAACGGTGCTTTTCCCTTTGGATACGTCAATGCCGGCCGCGGTGATCGTTCTATCTTCCATTTGCAAGCCTCCCAAATCAAAAATGGTTTCAACCGGCGCCCGCCGCTGCATAGGGTGGTCTTCGCCCCCGTTTTTGGGGCTGTCACCATTGTAGCAAGCAATGGCCCGGTATAGGCCAATGTTCATAAAACAGTAAGCCTATTTTCCGGGGGTACGGCATAACCTTCGGTCATACCACATCCTGCCCGCTCAATTCTTCCAGCGGGATAAATCCGATGAAATCATACTCAATGCGGATATTCTGGTGCCGTTTCCCGCCGATTTTAACCGGCGCTTCAATGTAGAAGCCTTTCACCAGTTCCCGCAGGGCATAGGGAGTCAATTCCCGCAATTCTGAGTATTTTCGCACCTTCTCCACAAAAGCGTTCAAATCAACCTCACTCTGCGCCTGAACCTTGATCTCCTGCCACAAGGTTTCCGCCTCGGTTTTCAACTGTGCCTGCTTATCCTCATAGGTCTTACTCATCAGGGAAAAACACTCATCCGAAATGCGGCCCTTCGCATTGTCCTCATAGAGGCGGATAAACATCTGGTCTAACTCCTTGATGCGCTTCTCTGCCTTTTTCAAACGCTTTTTCCGCAGATGCACAGCGTCCTCCGAGTTCAGCTTCATCCGCCGCTCCATCACCGTCCGGAAGTGAGCCTCATGGCAGGTGACATAAGAAATTATCATCTTAATGTGCGCCCAGACCAACTCCTCCAGAACAACGGCCCAGATAAAATGCGCTCCTCACTTTTCGCCGTACATCCGGTGAGTAGAGCAGATGAAACAGTCCTGGCGGCGTTCGAAACTCTTGCAGGCGTATAAGTAGAGCCGTTTTCCGCAGTCAGCGCAGAACACCATCCCGGAAAATATACTGCTCCGCCCCGCTTTCGTCATGCGGTGGCGCTGCTGGCGTATCTCCTGCACCTTGTCGGATACTTCCTGCTCAATGATGGCCTCATGGGTTCCATAGAACACAGCCTGTTTTTCAGCCGGATTTTTCCGCGTCTTTTTGTCCAGAATGGAGTTGGTGTAGGTCTTGAAGTTGACCGTACATCCTGTGTACTCCCTGCACTCCAGCATTTTGACGATGGATGAGGACTGCCGCTTGCAGGGGGCCTCCGGCGGCTTGTGGGCGCATTTGCGGCCCATACTGAACTAATAGGCGGTGGGAGTCAGCACCCGGTCCTGCGTCAGCTGCTTGGCAATCTGGGACGGCCCCCGTCCTTCCATGCAGAGGGCGAAAATGCGCCGGACGGTCTGCGCCGCCTCCCCGTCCACAATTCAGTGTCCGGGCCTCTCCGGGTCCTTCTGATATCCATATGGAACCATAGAGGTCAGCGGCTCGCCGCGCTCGCATTTGGCCTTGTTGACCGCCCGAATTTTTCGGTTGCAATCGCGGGCGTAGAACTTATTAAACCAGTTTTTCAGACCTGCAAAATCGTTGTCCACGCTGTTGGGGTCAATGGTATCGTAGTTGTCATTGATGGCGATGAAGCGCATATCGTATTGGGCGAAGGTGATGTTGATATACATCCCAGTCAGTGCCGAATTTCTTCCGAACCTGGATAAATCTCTTTGTGTCAACTAAACACCAAATTTTTTACGGATGCCGGAGGTGGTTGTTGGTCCTTCTTCTGAAAGACTGCCTCCGGCATCCGCTTTATGCGAAAGGGGAAACTCACTTGTCAAATTGCCCCGTCTTGCATAGCCTGCTTTGTCCGCAGTAGCCGCCCCACTTCCTGGTTGGAAAGCTCACCGTTCAGGCAGACGACCTCCACATTATGTTTTCCCAGCCAGCCAACATATTCGAGCGTTCTCCAGATGTCGCGCCCCAGCCTTGTGACGTTCAGGACAAGCAAAATATCCATCTCACCCCGGAGGGCGGCATTGGTGATCTCCGCCAACCCAGGGCGGACCATTGTTGTGCCGGTTTCCTGCTTGGCGGTGCAGCCCACGACCTCATAGTGGTTATCCTTGGCAAAGGCCGTAAGTTCTTCCTGCTGGGTCCTCAGCGCAAAGGCGTTCGGTTCCGCCGTCCGGCAGTATATCCACACCCTGGGCGCTCTTGCGAACCGCATATAGATTGCGACTTTTCTCGGTTTATCCATTGTGTACTTCCTCCTCTTTGGTATTAGAATGGCATCCAAACACATCCCGGAACTTCCAGACGATCTCGATCTCGGTGGGAGAGGACACCAGCACTTCCTTGATGAATGTCTGCGCCAGGTCCGCCGTCAGTGGTGTTGCTCCGGCAAAAGACGTGAACCCATCATCCTCCTGAGCCTTGTCCTGAAAGGCCAGATGCTCCAGTTCAGACAAAAGCTGTTCCTGTGCCTCCTGTTCGGCTTTGGCGGCGGCGAGCTTGCTGTCGATCTCCGCCCGCTGTCTCAGGTAGGCATCCTTTGTTAGTGTCCCACCGCTGAAATCCTCATAGGCCCGGAACTTCTCCTGCCTGTACCGTTCCTGCTGTTGTTCCAGCTTTTGAAGTTCCGCAACACAGGCGGCGATACGATCCTTGCGGGTCAGCATCAGGGAGGACTTCTGCTTTTTCTGTTCCTGGCATATCGCCAGCATCTGCATGACCGCCCGAAAGATGATGCCCTCGATCTCCTTCTCGGAAAACAGTTTTCCCTTCGGGCAATCGCTGTTCTTGTCCGCCCTGCTCTTGGTGCAGCGGTAGTAGTATCCGGCAGAACTGTGGATACGGCTCAGTGTCCGATGACAGTTGCCGCATTTGAGAAGCCCTTTTAAGGGGTAACTGTTGGGCGTCCTTCTAGTGGGAGCGTTCCTCTGCCGGATGATCTCCTGCGCCCGGTCGAAGTCCGCCCTGCTGATGATGGCGTCATGCGCCCCCTCATAGATGATCCAGTCGGGCTTATCCTGCGGGACGGTCCGCTTTTCATGGAGGCTGGCCTTATACCGCTTGCGCCCCACCAGCGCCCCGGTGTACTCATACTGGTGGAGGATGTTCAGCACCGTGGCCGCCGTCCAGCCATTCTTTTCGGAGGCTTTGCGGAACCGTCCGCTCCCCGGATTTTTCTGCCGAAAGTAGGCGCCGGGGGTCAGGACGCCCTCACTGTTCAGCCTGCGGGCAATAGCGGTACTGCCCATACC